>CANRHF010000009.1 GCA_947630345.1 uncultured Oscillospiraceae bacterium
ACCGCCTGATCCAAGTGGAAGAAATAGAGGTACTTCCCCTTCACCCGGCGCTCGAAGATCCGCTCCAGGGCCGAGGCGTAGGCCTCTACCTGGGGGCGATACCGTTCCACTGTCTGGGCCAGGTGGTCCGGTGATACGTGATCGGTCTTAAAATCCAGGACCGTGATGCCGTCCTCCTCCAAAATGGCGCAGTCCACCACACCTTGCAGGAGGATCTTCTCCCCCTCCAAGTCCGGCGCGAGAACGCTGCCGTCATCCAGAATGGAGAACTTAAACTCCCGGAGGATGTTTTTTGCCTCCCGGAGCCGCTTCCCCAGGTCGGAGTCAAAAAACCGTGCCAGGGAAGCGGAATCTATTGCCTGTTCCTGGTCCTCCGTGAGAAACCCTTCCTCTTTCAGCCGGGTCAGCTCCGCACGCACGCCGGAAAGGCTGCCGCACGTTCCATAGTCGATGTATTGCAGCGCCAGATGAACGGCGCTTCCCCGGTCCTTGGCGGTCTGAGCAAAGGCGGGGGCCCGCCAGGACCGCCGGGGCGCGGGGGGCTCCGGGGCGTTTTCGGCGGCCTCCCGGTCCTTTTCCCGGCCCTTCCGCTCCGTGGCGGTCTGCTTGGAGGGCGCCTGGGTCGCCGCCTGATGCGGGTAGCGGAAAGCCAGCGACTGCCGCAGCTTTTCCAGGGTCTCTTCCGAAATGGGGGCCGCCGGCGCGGCGGCGCTCAGGGTGTCTTCCGGCAGGGGGGCGGCCTGGGCGGTGACGATTTTCCATGGGAAATTGTCAGGGGACGAGGAATCGGTATCGCCGCCCAGGGAAAACAGGGCGCCGGCCTCTGTCCGCTCCATAGCGGCAAGCAGCACCCAATCCCCCAGGCAGGATGCCGAGGCCGCCAGGGCCTCCCTGCCCCCAAGGTCCCGCCGCAGGGCAATTCGGGCAAGGGCGTTTTCCGGGTTCCTGGAAGCGTAGCTCATGATCAGCCGATCCTTGGCTCGTGTCATGGCCACATAGAGCACCCGCAGTTCCTCCGAAAGGGTGGCGTCCAGGGTCTTGGCAGCGATGGCCCGCCGGGAAACGGTGGGATAGCGGACCCTGGTCCGTCTGTCCACACAGCTCAGTCCCAGTCCCAGATCCCGGTCGCACAGGACCTGGGCCCTGGCGCTCTCCAAATTGAAGCTTCGGGACAGGCCGCAGAGAAAGACCACGGGAAATTCCAGGCCCTTGGACTTGTGAATGCTGAGGATGGCCACCCCGTTGTCCGTCTGGCCGGGCAGAACCAGGCCCCGGCTCTCCATGGCGTCCAGGTAGGCGAGGAAGGATTCCAGATCTCTGCGGCCTCGGCTCTCATACTCCGCGGCCAGGTGGTAAAACCCACGCAGGTTTTCTTCCCCGCCGCCGGGAAGGGCAGAAAAAACGCTGTCCAGCCTGGTAAGGGTAAACACCGCCTCCATCAGGCCCGTGAGCCGTTCCGTTCGGGCGGCCCGGCGGAGGGCCGTCAGGGTCTTGAGAAAGGCCGCGCTTTTCTCCCCGCCGTCCCGGCATACCGCGTCATATAAGGAGCCCTCCCGGCATCCGGCCCGGGCTCGGGCCAGATCCTCCGCCCGGAAGCCGAAGGCGGGGCTGCACAGGCAGGCCGCCAAAGGGATATCCTGCCGGGGGTTGCTGACAGTTTGCAGCAGGGAGCGCAGGACCATGACCTCCGGCGTTTGGAGCAGGTCTGTTCCCGCGCCGGAGGCGCAGGGAATGCCCCGGCGTTCCAGGGCCGCCCGGTAATAGGCGCCAACGGCGTTGGGCGAGCGGAGCAGGATCGCCACATCGGAAGGCTGAATTGGGCTCAGCGCCCCCTCCCGGCGGATCAAATGGGTCCCGTCCAATAGCTGGGAGAGACGGTCCGCGATATACTCCGCCTCCTGAGCGTAGCCGTCCTGATCGGTTTGCAGCACATGCAGCTCCACCTCCGGCTCGCCCAGAGGCTCGTGGGACAGGCCCTCCCGCAAGGCCTCCTTGTCCGTGTAGGCAAGGCCCCCCACCTTTGGGGTCATGCAGGCGGAAAACACATGGTTCACCGCCTCCAAAACCGCCCCGCCGGACCGGAAATTCTGACTCAGCAGCACCTTCCGGTCCTGGCCCGGCTCCGCCGGGGCGGGGACAAAGGAGCGGTACTTTTCCAGGAAAATGGAGGGGTCCGCCAGGCGGAACTGGTAAATGGACTGCTTCACGTCCCCCACCAGGAACAGATTCCCCCGGCGGGCGGTGAGGGCGGAAAAAATGGCGTCCTGGACGGCGTTGGTGTCCTGGTACTCGTCCACCAGCACCTCCCGGAACTTTCCTCCCACCTCCTCCGCCAGCTCTGTCGGGCCGGTACGGCCTCGGCCCAGGAACAGGTCCAGGGTCTTTTGCTCCAAATCCGAGAAATCCAAAATCCTGCGGGCGGCCTTTGCCCGGTCATAGGCCCGGGAAAAACGGCGTACCAGGTCGGTCAGCCCAGCGGCGGCCGGAGCGGCCAGAGTCAGGTCCTCCAAAACCCGGGCGCTGGAGTCGGTGAATGCCCGGAGCTTGCTCTTGAAAAGGTCCTTGCAGTCCTCCCGCAGGGCCTTGATCCGATCGGATAACTGGGGGTCCGGGAATTTTTTGGGGAAATACAGCCGGCCAAAATCCACCTGGAAGCCGGCGACGCCGTCCCAGGTCCGCTCCTGGGATAAGTTGCGCAGCTGCTCCGCCGTATCGGACAGGAGCCCCGCCACCTTGCCCCAGCCCTCCTTCTTTTCCGCCGCTTGGGCACAGGACCGAAGGATGGCGATCTGGCCTTCCAGGCTGTCCCGAAGGTCCGCCATCAGATACTGCCCCCACGGGGTCTGGGCCGCGTCGGCGACGGCGCTTTGACTTCCCTGGGCGGCGCAGAACTTAAGATACCCCTCCGGGTCCAGGTGGCAGCGGGAACTGTCATAAACCTTTAAAATCAGACCGGGGATCAGGGCGTCGTCCCGGCCCAGGCCCTGGGTATCCACAAAGGCCCGGAAGGCGGCGTCCTCCGCCGCGCCCTCGTAGGCCGCCTCCAAGAGCCGGTTCAGGACCGTTTCCCGCAGCTCCTGGCACTCGCTTTCATCCGCGATCCGAAAATCCCCGGGAATCTCCAGCCGGTAGGCGTACTCCCGCAGAATCTCGCCGCAGAAGCCGTGGACCGTGGAGATTTTGGTCAGGTACAGCCGCTGCAGCTGCCGCTGCATATGCCGGTTTTCCGGATGCTCCCCCACATAGGCGGTAAGCCGGGCGGCGATCTTCCCCCGCAGCTCGGCGGCGGCGGCGTTGGTATAAGTAATGATGAGAAATTCGTCGATATCCGCCGGATGGTTGGGGTCCGTCAGGTAGCTCAAGAGCCGGTCCACCAGCACCTTGGTCTTCCCGGAGCCCGCGGCGGCGGAGACTAGCAGCCGCCCGCCCCGGTCGGAAACCGCTAGGGCCTGTTCGGGAGTCAGGTTCTCAGCCATGGCGATCCTCCTTTTCCAGCGCGGTCCAAAATTCTTGGGCCTCCATTTTTCGCCCGTTCCGCCGCTGTCCCGTCCCCCGGCAGACAGCGCCGTAGGGACAGTAGGCGCAGGCGTCGTGGGCAGAGCCCCGGGCGTAGGGGTTGGGGGCGACCCTTCCGGCGGCGATCTCGTCCGCCATCCGGCCCACCAGCCGGAACACATAGCGCTTCAGCAGGGCAAGCTGCTCCCGGTCCGCCAGGTCGCCGGTGAGGGAGCCGTCCTTGCCCCGCTTGCAGCACAGCCGGACCGGGGAATCGCCGGGCTCCATGGCTCGGATCACCGGCTCCTCCCCCAGCAGCAGGCCCCGCCGGCGCCACTGCTTCTGCCGCTCCTTTTCTGCAGCCTCCTCCCCCAGCCGGCTGTCCGCCGGGAGCACCGGGGCCCGGGCGGGAAAATACTCCACGCCCGCCGGGATGGGAGACCGGCCCAGCAGGTCGCCGCCTGTGTCCGCCAGGGCGAAGAGGTACAGTAGCATTTGAAGGCCCAGGCCATGATAGAGGTCGCAGTAATCCATATCCTTTTTTCCGGTTTTGTAGTCCACAACACGGAAATAGGTGTTCTCTCCTTGACGCCACACGTCCACCCGGTCCACAACGCCCCGGAGGATGGCGTCCATTTTCTCCCCGGAGGCGTTGACCGGCGGGCGGCCCCGGTCGCCGAAGGGCAGCTCAAAATAGGCGGGGGCAAACTGAGCCTCCCGCAGCTCCCGCCAGACCTCCTCCACCACCATCTCCAGCTCCCGGGCATTCCGCTGGAACAGGTAGGAAGCCCGGGCGTCCAGCTGCCCGAAGCGCTCCTGAGCATAGGCCGCCGAGTGGAACCGGGCGATGGACATGGTCTCCTCCAGGCCCGTGTTGTGAAAGCCGCCCTGGGCCATGACCTGGCGGCAAGTCTTCTCTAAGACCGCGTGGATGTAGGTGCCGAACTCCGCCGGATCGATGGCGGCGGGCTTCCGCTCCTGGGCCCGGATGCCATACTGGAGAAAATAGGCCAAACGGCAGTCGGCCTGCCGGTCGATCTGCGAGGCGGACAGCCGCAGAGCGCCGCCATAGAGGGCCGCCACGGTTTCCGGGGACAGCGTGCCCAGGGATTGACCGGCCTGGTCCCGCACCTGCCTGAAAACGTCGGTCAGGCCCAGAGCATCGGCGGCTTCCTCGCCGCCCAGCCGCGCAAGAAACGCCCCAGCCTCCAACCGGTCCGTCCGGGCAGCGCCCAAAAGCATACCCACCGGCTCCGTGCCGCCGGCCATCCGTGCCAGGCGGCTGTAGAGAAAGGAGGGCTGGGCCGAGCAGGACACCGTCACCGTCTGGGAAGCGCCGGCAAAAACGCCGTATATTTCGGCAAATTCCGCCTGGAGGCCCTCCAGCGCCCCGCCGGTGAGGGGCACCCCCAGGGAACGGAGCGTCACCCGCTCCCGGTCCGTCAGAACCCCCCGGGAACCGCTGTATCGGGGAAGGTTTCCTTCCTCGGCGGCCAGGACGAACAGGTGCCGGCACTGCTGGCACCGAAGGGCGCTGACCGGACCCACCGTCACGGCGTCCAGCACCGGCGGAATGGTACCCACATCGTACTGGCTGAGAAGCAGCGTCAGCAGCCGGACAAAGCTCTCCGGCTCCCAATGGGTCGGACCCAGCACATCGTAAAGCTGCTCCAGGGCGTTCAGCAGAATCTCCCAGAGCTGGCCCAGGATCTGGGCACCCCGGTTGTCCCCGGCGCCGTCCAACTCCTCCGCCATCCGGCCTAGGCGGTCTGCCAGGGACAGCTGGGTCAGGAACCGGTAAAGGGCCTCCACCTGGTCGGCCAGGTTCCCGCTCTGCCGGAACCCACGCCAAAGCCCCTCCAGAGGCGCCAAGGCCCGGTCCCTTGCCTCGTTGAGGGCCCGAAGGGTCTCCCGGGCGGCGTCGTTCCATTCCCCGCCCAATCCCTCGGGATGCCGCTCCCAGGGCCGCAACCAGCGGCTGCCCTGGATGTTCCAAAGCAGGGCGTAGTTTTCCACCCGGTCTGCCTCCTCCGGGGTCAGGGGGGAAACCATGGATTTTAAGTAACGCAGCACGTCCCGGCGTTCAAAGCCCCCCAGTGCCGCGTCCAGGGCGGTGAGCACGGCCGAGATCACCGTTCTGCCCAGAATATCTTCGGTGCCGGAGATGTAGATCGGGATCCCCCGGCGGCGAAACACCAGCTGGAGCAGCTGGCGATATCCTGGAAGGTCCCCGCAGGCCACGCTGATATCCCGATACCGGCAGCCGGCGGCCACCAGATCCAAGATCCGCTCCGCCACGGCCTGGCACTCCTCCATGGGGCTGCCTGCGGCGAACGCGTGGACCTGCCCGGGAAGCTGGGGAAGCGCCCCCTGGAACAGGGCTGCGTGGAGGGGGGACAGCGGCACCGAACGGGGCGGCACGGTGGTGATCTCCACCGGCTTGCCCGCCTCCTGGGCGCACCGCAGCAGGTCCATAGCGGTCTGGCCCGCCTTTTCAAAGGCCATGGCGTTTGAACCGGCCCGGTCGCAGTTCAGGCTGACGGTGACCAGGGGGGAAACTTCGATCAGATGCTCCAAAATCGCCATGTGCTGGCGGGTAAAATCAGGAAAGCCGTCGATGTAAAAAACGTGGCGCTGGGCAAAATCCCCAGCTTCCAGCTGGGAAAGGAGCCAGTTCATCTGGTCCCTTGGGTCCCGGCTGCCCCGGGCGCAGAGGGTGTCGTAGGTTTCCAGAAGCAATGCCAGCTCCTCCAGCTTTTGGGCGAAGCTGCCCTCCAGGGCCTGGGACGCCCGCCGTAGGTCCTCCGGTTGGATCCGGCAGCGCTTAAATTCGTCCACAGCCTCCACCAGTCCGGTCAAAAACTCCGGGCGGGTCTCCACCGAGGCATAGGCCTTCAACCGGCTGTGAAGCTGCCGGGCCGCCGCCGCCATGGCCACCACCCGGCCGCCGGCGTCCATGCAGTTTTCAGGGGCCACGCCCATCCACTCCGCCACCCGGCGGGCTAAGCGGGTGAAGGACAGCACCTCCGCGTAGCGGCTGGCGGTGTCCCCCGCCGCCAGGCAGAGCCGCCGCTCCATCTCGTGGCTGATCAGTTCCGGAACCAGCAGAATCCGCCCGGCCTGGCGGTCGGACACGTCTTGGGCGATCCGGGACAAAACGGCGTCCCGGTTGGCGATCCAGTCGGTTCCCAGGAGCAGACGCAGCATAAGCCTCACCTCTTTGTCATTTTAGCTATTATAACACGGAATTGGTCCCATGGACAGGGTTCATTTCCCGGAAAAAAAGAAATTATCCAGTCTGCCCAGCCAGTCCAGCAGGAAAAAACGAAGCTGATACGTCCCTTCCCTCGCCAGGGCGCCGGAAAGGGTCTGGGAAAAGCCGGCGGAGGCGGCCTTCTCCCGAAACGCCTCCTGGGTCTGGGGCAGGCACAGGCTGGGAAACACCACGCACCACCAATTATGCCCCTCCCCGGGGCCGATCACCACCCGCAGGGCGGTATACACCCCGGCGGGGAGCCGGAAGGTGTCGTAGGTCCGAAGAGGAAACGCCTCCCGCTCCAGACTTACCCGTGCGGTCTGGTCGTATCCCAGTTCGGACAAGATTCGGTTGGTCAGGGCCTCCAAATCCGCCAAGCGGTCCCGCAGATACGCCTCCGCCTGGGCCTGATCGGGCAATTCCTCCAGAACCGGCTCTAACCAGGCCGTGATGGCGTCCCGCACCTGGAGCTTCACCTCCTGATCCTGGGGCGAATCGGAGGCCGCCACCACATGGAGGCGGATCAGGCCGTCACTGAGCAGCTGCCGGTCCTTCAGCACCCCCACATACCAGGCCATCAGGCCCAGGAGCAGGACCAACGCGGTAAACTGGACCAATTTCTTCATAAAAAACACCGTCCACACTGAAATGCCTTCAGTATGGACGGATAATGGCAAAATTATACAGATCTGGCAATAAAAATCTGGGGATAATGGTCCTTCAGCATGTTGCAGGCCACGGCGGCAAATTCAAAACTGGGCATCATCCCGTACACCGCCGAGCCGGAACCGGTCATCTGCTGGCCCAGGGAGCCATAGGTATTGAGAATCGACTTGATATAGTTCAGCTCCAGGTGGTCCTGGGTCACCACGGGATCAAAGACGTTGTAGATCCCGTCGGCCACCTTCCCCAGGTCCCCGGCAAGCAGGGCACTCTCCATGGCCCGGTGGTCCGGGTGCTTGGGAATGACGGTCCGGTCCAGCTTTTGGTACAGCTCCGGGGTGGAAATAGAAAAATCAGGCTTGCACACCACGAAAAAGCACTCGGGAAGATCCGGCAGCTTCCGCAGCCGCTCGCCCCTGCCCTCCACCATGGCAGTACCCCCCAAAACGCAGAAGGGTACGTCGCTTCCCACCAGACTCCCCAGCTCCGCCAGGGCCAAGATGGAATAGGGTGCGTCGTAATGCCGGTTCAGAGCCCGCAGCACCGCCGCGGCGTCGGCGCTGCCGCCGCCTAAGCCGGCCTGGGCGGGGATCCGCTTGAATAGATCGATGGTCAGACCCTCCGGGTCACGGCGGGCGTTTTGGAAAAAAACCTCCGCCGCCTTCCAGGCCAAATTTTCCGGGCCCTTGGGCAGCGCCTCCCAATTGCAGGTGAGCTTCCAAGGCTCCTTGGTGCCCAGGGTCAGGGTCACGTCGTCCCGGATGGAGACCGTCTGCATGATACTGCGCAGATCGTGATAGCCGTCCGGGCGCTTGCCCAGCACGTCCAGGGTCAGATTGACCTTCGCGAAGGCCGGTTCGTGAAGAATGATCATGATCTTCTCCTTTCGCGCCGATTGGCAGCCATGCCCATTTTCCCCGAATCTTTCCGGAATAAACCATTCCTGCCTGGGAAATCTATTGACAGCCCAATTTTGGATCGGAGGTTTAAAAATGGATACCTTGGCGCTGATACTTTCCATCATCGGCTCCATCAACTGGGGCCTGGTGGGCATTTTCCAATTTGATCTGGTGGCCTGGCTGTTTAACGGGCAGGACGCCCTGCTCAGCCGAATCATCTATACTGTGATCGGCCTGGCGGGACTTTGGTGCATCTCCCTGCTGTTCCGAAAGGGCAGCCACGGCGGAAGCGAAAGCTGAAAGCCCGCCGCATTTGAAGCGCACCAATGCGGCGGCACTTTTACAGGTGCCGCCGCAGGTTTTCCCTTGGAACGCGCGGTTCGGGGCGGTTAATTGGTTCCGCTGGCGGTAGTGGGCGCCGTGGTGGATGCCGTGGAAGAGGGGTCAGTCGCCGCCTCCTTGAACTCGCAGGTCACGTTCACCGTCTTGCTGACGGAGCCGCAGGTCACGGTGACGGTAGCGGTGCCGTTCCCCACCGCGGTGATCACGCCGGAATCGCTGACGACGACGACTTTATCATCGCTGGACGTGTAGGTGACCGGTTCGCTGGCGCCGCTGGGCGTGAGGACCGGCTTGAGGGTATAGCTGTTGCCCTTGCCCTCCAGCTTGATCTCCACTTCCGGCAGGGTAATATCCGTGCAGAGCGTGATCCGGACCCGGACGATGCAGGTCAGCTTCTGGCCCTGGTACTCCGCCACAACGGTGGTGTTGCCAGGGCCCACGGCGGTGACGATCCCCCGCGACACGGTGCAGACGTTTTCATCATTGGAGGTCCAGGTGATGTTGTCCCGGCCAACGGAGGAACCGTCGTACACATCCCACTGCTCGCCTTTGGCGAACATGGTGAAGTCGTCCCGGTTGAGCTTAAAGCCGGCGGGGGCGCTGGTAGGAGGCTCGGTGGGTTCGCTGGTGGGCGGATTGGTGGGCTCGGAAGTGGGCGGATTGGTAGGCTCGGAAGTGCTCTCCACCGTGCAGGTCACGGTCACCTGCTTGGTCACGGTGCCGCAGGTCACGGTGATGGTGGCGGTGCCGCTGCCCACTGCCGTGACTTGGCCGGAAGTGGTAACAATGGCCACATTCTCGTCACTGGTGGTATAAACGACCTGGTCGGTGGTGTCGCTGGGCTGGGGAAGCGGATTCAGCGTCCAGCTGCGGCCTCTGCCATCCAGCGTGATCTCGGTATCGGTCAGGATCATATCGGTGCAGGGGATCACGCCGGGCTCCGAGGTGGGCTGGGACGTGGGTTCCGAGGTAGCCGCAGTAGTGGTGGATCCCGTGGATTCGTTGTCCGGAGTCCCGCTGAACAGACCCGGCGCAAAGAACCGCACAGCGATAAAGGCCACGATCAGCAGAATGGCCACGATCAGGATCACCACCGCGATGATGACCGGGTTCAGCCCACTCGCCTCGTCCTGGTCCACGGGCTTCTCATCCATATCCATGGGCTGCCGGGCCTCCCGGCGAGGCGCGGGACCGGCGCCCTGGTTCCGGCGGCGTACATTGGACTTGGAGAACCGGCCGCCTTTTACATAAGTATAACCACCGCCGGCGTCTACCTGCTCCCCGGCGGAATTACCGGCGGCTGCCTGGGGATGATCCGGTCTGGCGCAGCCGCAGATCGGGCACTGACTGGCGGTATCCGGGTAAGCTGTGCCGCAGACATCGCAGATGATCTTGCTCATATTCTTTCCTCCTAACTAGCGCGGCCGAGGGCCGTGCGGCTTTTCGACAATATTATAACATCTCTTTTAAAATAAAACAACTACAAGTGGTTGCTTTTTTGTAAATTTCTTTTATAATATAAGCGTATGTACACGAAAGGAGGCGATGGAATTGTCGGAACCAAAGCTGATTCACCCGATGTTGGATGATTTTGCCATGGGCGAACCGATGAGCGAGCATCACGGAATTCGCTGCTGCCCCGCCATCAACAAGGTCTCTGATAAGAAATACATTGTAAAGATCATTTCCATCCCCGCGTCACAGGTACAGACCCAGGCCCTTCTTTTGGCTGGGGCTTACCCCACCGAGGCCGCCGCCCTGAGCTACTACCGGGAGCTGGCGGACGCCACCGTGAAGGAGGCGAAGACCCTGCTCCGGCTTTCCCGGGTGGAAGGGTTTTTGACTTACGACAGCTATCAGATCGTGCCCATGGAGGGCGAGGTGGGGTACGACGTGTATCTCCTCAGCCCCTACCGGCAAAGCCTGGAGCGCTATTTCCGCAAGCACCCCGTGACCTATCTGGACGCGGTGAACCTGGGACTGGATCTGTGCGCCGCCCTGGCGGTGTGCCGTCGGGCCGGGCTGCTGTATGTGGATCTGAAGCCGGAGAACGTCTTCGTCTCCCCGGAGCGGGAGTTCCGGATCGGAGATCTGGGATTCGTCAGCATGTCCTCCCTGAAATACGCCTCCCTGCCGGATAAGTATATCAGCAGCTACACCGCCCCGGAAATCAAGGACGCCATGTCCACCCTCAATTCCGGCCTGGATATCTATGCCGCCGGTCTGATCCTCTACCAGGCCTATAACGGCGGAAAGCTGCCCTTCACCGGGCGGGCCCCGGCAGAGCCGCTCCAGCCCCCCAAGTACGCCGACGAGGAAATGGCGGCCATCATCCTCAAGGCCTGCGACCCGGATCCCGCCAACCGGTGGGAGGATCCTCTGCAAATGGGGCAGGAGATCCAGGCCTATATGCAGCGCAACGGCGTCAACGATGAAGTCATGACCGACTCCGCCGGCAAAGAGCCGGAGGAAGGCCAACCGGAGGCCAAAACCAGCGCAGAGGCCATGCTGGAGGAACTGCTTCAAAAAATGGCCGAGGGGGAGATCACCTTCCACGACGAGGACGGCAATCCCACTAAAAAGGCCGAGGAGGACGGGACCCCCGCGCCGCGGGTGGAGGCGGAAGACTTCGCATTCCTGGACGCTCTGGCCTCCGACGACGCCGATCCCGACGAGGAATACGGCGGCATCACCGAGGAGACTACCGACATCCTCTCCCAGGTGGACGCGCTGATTGCCCATCAGACCCCCGAGCCGGTGGTGGCTCCCGAGCCCATCGACGTACCGGTGCCCCCTCCCATTCCCGTGGAGAAGCCGGAGCCGGAGCCCCAGGTGCTGCCCGGTTCCCGGACCCTGGTGGCCCCCGCCAAAAATGGCGGCGGTGCCAAGAGCGGGACCGTCTCCCGTTCCGGTGGCGCCGTCCGGAAGACCGGCACCTCCGGCAGCCAGAACCTGCGCCGGTACGATCCTCAGGAGGCTCCGAAAAAAAAGCGGAAATTCCCCGTCGCGCTGCTGGTGATCGTGATCGTGCTGGCCGTCGCGGCCTTCGGCTGGCACTGGTTCTACAATAACTACTACTTGCAGACCATTCAGGCGATCTCCGTCTCCGGAGAAAAAACCGAGCTGACGGTGAACGTCGCCACCGAAGCCGACGAGTCCCTGATCCTTGTGACCTGCTCCGATATCTACGGCAACAAGCGGGAGGTCCATCTGGAAAACGGACAGGCGCAGTTCAACCATCTGACGCCCAACACCATTTACCAGATCGAGGTGCAGATCGAGGGGTTCCACCGGCTCACCGGCACCACCTCCTACACCTACACCACCCCCGCTCAGATCAACATCGTCAGCTTCACCGCTACGGCAGGAGCGGAGGACGGGGCCGTGATCCTCAATTTCACTGTGGACGGCAAGGACCCGGAGACCTGGAACCTGGTCTACAGCGCCGAAGGGGAAGAGGAAAAAACCACCGCCTTCTCCGGCCACATGGTCACGCTGAACGGCCTGACTGTGGGCAAGGAATACACCTTCCGGCTGATTCCGGATTCCTCCCTCTTCACCGCCGGATATGATAGCCTGACCTACTTCGTCCAGCCCCTGATCTACGCCCAGGATCTGGAGATCGTCAGCTGCCAGGATCAAACCCTGACGGCCAAGTGGGCCGCCCCCGAGGGTTCTCAGGTGGAAAGCTGGGAGGTCCACTGCTACAGCGACAACGGGTATGACCAGACCATAACGGTCAACACCTGCGAGGCGGTGTTCACCGGTCTGGACACCACCGCCGGCTACACCGTCGAGGTCACCGCCCCCGGAATGATGGCCGGCAGCCGGGCCTCCATTACCGCCAACAGCGTGACGCTCTACAATTTCCAGGCGGATCTTTCCGATCCCCGTTCGATCCAGCTGTCTTGGGACTACTCTGGACCCGCCCCCGACGGCGGCTGGCTGGTGCTCTACTCCTTTACCTCCCTGGACGGCAGCGACGTTCCCGACCGGGAGGAGGTGCTGCGCACCGAGACCAATTCCGCCGTGCTGGCCCCGGCGATTCCCAACAGCGCCTACAGCTTCACTGTCCAGGCTGCCGACGGCTCCACCGTCTTCCAGGGCAGCTTCACCAGCCAAACCCCGGATGCCCCCGCCTTTAATGACTACAGTCTTACCTCCGAGGACTTCGTCTTTACCATGTGCGTCGCGCCCGACGCCGAGTCCTGGACCTACGACGACGTGCCTAGGGCAAATTACACCAACACCTTTACCCTGGGTCAGAAGGCGGCCATCCTGGGCCGTACATACGCCCTTTACAACTTCAACTGGGACGACATCACGACCCTGTATATCATTCGGAACCAGAACGGGGACCTGATCAGCGCGAATACCCAAGTGCGGACCTGGGTCGCCATCCTCCATGGCGGCGACTGCGAGCTTGCCATTCCGGTGATGCCGGAGGAGGTGGGAGAATACACTGTCAGCGTTTACTTTGACGGCGCGTTCTTCACCGAGCAGTCCTTCACCATCGTAGAAGCCCAGGAAGCCGAAGAATGAGACCCAAACGGCGGCCACAAAAGTGGCCGCCGTTTATTGTGCAATTTGCATAAATATTCTCTTTTCTTTTCGGAATCCTTGTGAAAAACGTAGAAATATTTTTTCCAGTGGCAAAACGGCGAAAAATATGTTACGATTAGCATAAGGTTACCGAAAGGAGGACGCGGATTTGAGATACGAATGCCATCAGCTGCTGGGGCACTACCTGGCGGAACGATTCCTGACAGAAGCGCCCAGGCGCTGTCGGCGAGCTTTTCTGCTGGGCTGCGTAGAGCCGGACTGGAACTACGCGACCTATATTAAAGGCTCCATTCGCGCCTCCTGGTTCCGGGGCCACAACTGGAGCAATTCCCAGCGCTATGTGGGCCGGGTTAGCCGCCGCCTGGACGCCCGGGAGCGGCTGCGGATGCTGGATTTCTACCGGCTGGGCAAGCTGATCCACTACACCACTGACGCCTTTACATATGCCCACAACGACAGCTTTCAGGAGAATCTGCGGAAGCACCGTTCCTACGAGCGGGGGCTGCAAGGTTTCTTCGCCCAATATCTGGCGGAGGAGCATCCGACCCGGGCGATGACCTGCGGCAGCATTATGGATCTGATCCGGAACTATCACACTGATTATGTAAACCATCCTTGGGGCGTCTACAACGACTCCAAGTACACCCTCATCGTCTGCACCGCCATCCTGGAGCTGCTGTTTTGCAAGTCCCCGGAAAGCGCGGAATAGACGCGCAATCACGCTCTGGATTATTTTCAGGCATGGCGGAAGCCATGCCTGATTTTTATTGCAAAAACGTCAGGCTGACGCTTTTGGACAATGTGCGGGGCGTGGGGATCCGGTCAAACTGGATGATGTAGCCGCTCTGGTCCCGGGGAACGCCGATGATTTTCCCCGGCCCGAAAACCGGATGGTTCACGGTCTTGCCGATCTGGGGGTCCTCCCGGGGGACCCGAGGCTGTAAATTCTCAGTCCCGGCGATGAGGCTCTGGGTCCGGTCCACCAGCTCCGGGTCCAGGGGCACCACATAGTCCACATTCTCCTGACCGGCGTTGAACAGGAACCGGCTGGGCAGACGGCCGGTGCCGTCGTAGTTGCTTCCGGCGGCGTCGGACAGGTACAGCCGGTCCCGGGCCCGGGTCATGGCCACATAGCACAGCCGCCGCTCCTCCTCCAGCTTTTCCCGGGTGTTGGCCCGCTTGCCGGGAAAAATTCCCTCGGACAATCCGCAGAGAAACACCACCGGAAATTCCAGGCCCTTGGCGGCATGGACTGTCATCAGCTTCACCGCCTCCGCCCGCTCCGTCTGATCCATATTAGTAAAGAGGGCCGCGTGATCCAGGTAGTTACCCAGGGTGACCTCCTCCCCTGCCTTCTGCTGGAAATCATACACCGCCTGCTTCAGCTCCGCCAGGTTGTCCAGCCGCTCCTCCTCCCCGGAGGCCCGGAGGGCCGCCTCGTAGCCGCTTTCGCTGAGGATGCCGGAGAGCAGGTCCGTCAGGTCCAGCTGGTCGTAAATGGCCCGGTATTTTTCGATGAGCCGGACATACTCCCGGGCACGGCTCCGGCGGAACAGCTCCGTCTCCAGATTGGCCAGCAGCGCTTCGAATAGACTGCACTGATTCCATTCGGCGTACTCCTTTAAGGCGGCGATCCGCCGGCGGCCCACCCCCCGGCGGGGCTCGTTGACCGTGCGCAGGAAGCTGACATCATCCCCGGAATAGAGCATCCGAAGGTAACATAACACATCCTTGATCTCTTTTCGCTTGTAAAATTCCACGCCGGAATAGAGTACATAGGGAATCCGGTTGCGAATCAGGGACTCCTCCACCGCCCGGGAGACGTAGTGAGCCCGGTAGAGCACCCCCATCTGGGAATAGGCCATTCCCCCATCGTGCAGGGCCCGCATTTGCGCGGTGAGCCAGTCCGCCTCCAGCTGGCTGTTCTTGGCGTGGAAGTACAGCGGCTTTCTGGTACCGGCGCGGATGGGAACCAATTTTTTGTCCAGCCGGTCCCGGTTATGGGCGATGAGAGCGTTGGAGGCGGTGAGGACCGGGGGCACGGAACGGTAGTTTTCGTTGAGATAGACGGTTTTGGTCCCCGGGTGGCGGCTGTCAAATTCCAAAAGAAACTTCACATCGGCCCCCCGCCAGGTATAGATGGTCTGATCCGGGTCCCCCACCACAAAAAGATTCTTGTGGTAGCCCGACAGGATATCCGCCAGGGCGTACTGGTCCTTGTCAATGTCCTGAAACTCGTCCACCATCACATATTCCAGCCGATGCTGCCATTTTTCCCGGACGGACCGGTCCTGCTCCAAAATGTACAGGGTAAAATACACCAGATCGTCAAAATCCAGGCCGTAGCACTTCCGCTGCTCGTAAAAATAGCGGTAGAGAACCTTGTCCTTGAGGGTCGTGGCCTGTTTTTCATGGTCCCGCAGCCGCTCCAGGTCCGGATCGATGAGGGTTTTGACATACCCCCGGCCCCCCTTCCGCCAGCCGATATAGTCCACCGCGTCCTGGATGGTCATGTCCCGGCCGGTGATACCCAGGTCCTCGAAGACCCGGCGGAGCATGGCCTCCTTGTCCTCCTCGTCCAGCACCAAAAAGGCGCTGGGGTACTCCACCACATGGCAGTCCTCCTTCAGAAGGCCCACGCAGAAGCCGTGAAAGGTGGTAATTCGCCCCAGATCCTGATCCGGCAGGTGGGTACGGATCCGCTTTTTCATCTCCGCCGCCGCTTTGTTGGTAAAGGTCAGGCAGAGAATGTTGGCGGTGGAGATTCCCAGGGTCTCTACCAAATACAGATACCGGGCGGCAAGGGTTCGGGTCTTTCCCGAGCCGGCCCCCGCAACTACCCTTAGATACCCTTCCGTATCCTGGGCCGCTTGAAGCTGGGACGGATTCAGCGTTTGAAAAAAGGAATCCATGGCTATTCCTCCATTTTTGTGTTTTTATTTAGGATAGCACAGGATCGGTCCAGAAAATTGGGTAGGATTCGCGAATTTTCCTCTTGCAAATTTTGAGGAAATATGGTATATTCAAGAAAACCAGTATCTGGAGGCCCATTATGGCTAGAAATACCCTCCGCGGCTACTTTTATTTTGACTATTACTTTTGCAACGGGAAAAAGTAATAGAGTTTTGTGCTGCAAGGGATTCTAAAAACCGGAACTGTCATTTGGAACGCGCCGCACTTCACTCAAAGAATGTGCGGCGTGATTTTTTGTGAGGAGTTGTTATTTATGATCGCGATTCTCAAGCACGGCGTCACCCAGGAGCAGACGGACCATCTGGTGGCCTGGCTCAAACGGATGAACCTGGACGTCCACATCTCCCAGGGCGAGGAGGTTACCGTCCTGGGTCTGATCGGAGACACCAGCCGGGTGGACATGGAGCTTCTCAGCAGCCTGGAGATCGTGGACTCGGTGAAGCGGGTCTCCGAGCCCTTCAAGCAGGCCAACCGGAAATTCCACCCAGAGGACACCGTGATCCAGGTGGGCGACGCCGTCTTCGGCGGTGGAAGCTTCGCCATGATCGCCGGGCCCTGCTCCGTGGAATCTGAGGAGCAGATCATTGAGGTGGCCACCGCCGTCAAAGAGGCGGGCGCCCAGGTGCTGCGGGGCGGCGCCTTCAAGCCCCGGACCTCCCCCTACTCCTTCCAGGGTCTGGAGGACGAGGGCATCCGGCTGCTGCTGGAGGCAAAAAAGGCCACGGGCCTGCCCATCGTCACGGAGATCATGACCATCACCGCGCTGGAGCTGTTCGACGAGGTGGACATCATCCAGGTGGGCGCACGGAATATGCAGAATTTCGATCTTCTGAAGGAGCTGGGCAAGACCCACAAGCCCATTTTGCTGAAACGGGGTCTTGCCAACACCCTTCAGGAGCTGCTGATGAGCGCCGAATACATCATGAGCGAGGGCAACGAGCAGGTAATCCTCTGCGAGCGGGGCATTCGTACTTTTGAGACCTATACCCGGAACACGCTGGACCTGTCCGCCGTGCCGGTGCTTCACGAGCTGACCCATCTGCCCGTGGTGGTAGATCCCAGCCACGCCACCGGCAAGGCCCGGCTGGTGCCCTCCATGGCGGCGGCTGCCGCTGCCGCCGGGGCCGACGGCATCATGGTGGAGGTTCACAACAATCCCGCCTGCGCGCTGTGCGACGGGGCCCAGTCCATCACCCCGGCCCAGTTTGCCAAGCTCAGCGCCCAGCTCACCGCCATTCGGGGGGTCCTGCAATGAACGTCGGGATCCTGGGTCTGGGGCTGATCGGCGGCTCCCTGGCCCGGGCCTACGCCAAGGCCGGCCACGCCGTCTACGCCTGGGACCGGGACGAATCCATCCTTTCCTTTGCCCAACTGGCAGGGGCCGTCACGGGAAAGCTGGACTGGGAAACCGTGGGGCAGTGCCAGCTGCTGCTGCTGGCCATCTATCCCGGAGGCTCCATCGCTTGGCTGGAGGAAAACGCGGCCCTTGTTTCCAAGGACGCGCTGGTTTTAGACTGCTGCGGCGTGAAACAGGAGGTCTGCGAAAAATGCTTCCCCCTGGCGGAAAAGTACGGCTTTACCTTTGTAGGGGGACATCCCATGGCGGGTTCCCATTTTTCCGGATTCAAGTACAGCCGCTCCAATCTGTTCCAGGGCGCGCCCATGGTGCTGGTGCCCCCGGTTTTCGACGACCCGGAGCTGCTGCAGCGGGTGGAGGACGCTCTGGCTCCCTGCCATTTTGGCTCCTTCTCCGTCACTACCGCCCGGGAGCATGACCGGATGATTGCCTTTACCTCCCAGATGCCCCACATCGTCAGCAACGCCTTTATCAAATCCCCCACCGCCGGGAGCCACAAGGGCTTCTCCGCCGGCAGCTATAAGGATCTGACCCGGGTGGCCTGGCTGAATCCAGGAATGTGGGCGGAGCTGTTCCTGGACAACCGGGAACCTCTGCTTTTTGAGTTGGATCTGTATATTGAGAATCTCATCGCCTACCGGCAGGCCATCGCCGAGGGCGACCGGGAAGCGTTAGAGGCCCTTCTGGAAGAAGGGCGGCGGAAAAAGGAGGCGGTGGACGGATGAAATGGGTGCGTGTGAACGCCTCCCGCGCCTACGATGTGGGCATCGGTCCGGAACTTCTGGACCGGCTGGGTGTGGAGATCGCCGCCAGGCTCCATCCTAAGAAGATCGGTCTGGTGACGGACAGCCGGGTAGCTCCCCTTTACGCGGCCCGGGCAAGAGCGGCCCTGGAGCAGGTGGCGGAGGTGGCGGAATTTGTGATCCCCGCCGGGGAGGCCAGCAAGAATGGGCAGGAATACCTGTCTTTATTGTCCTTCCTGGCCGGGGAAAAGCTGACCCGGGCTGACTGCCTGGTGGCCCTGGGCGGCGGCGTGGTGGGAGACCTCACCGGCTTTGCCGCCGCTACCTATCTCCGGGGCGTGGCCTATGTACAGGTTCCAACCACGCTGCTGGCGGCGGTAGACTCCTCCGTAGGTGGAAAAACCGCCATCGATCTGCCGGAGGGGAAGAACCTGGCGGGGGCCTTCTATCAGCCCAGCCTGGTGCTGTGCGATACCGACACGCTGAACACCCTGCCGGAGGATATTTTCCGGGACGGGTGCGCCGAGGTGATTAAATACGGCGTTTTGTATGACCCCGCTCTATTTGCCCATTTGGAGGAAAAGGGCGTGGGCTTTGACCGGGAAGCGGTGATCGCCCGGTGCGTGGAATTGAAGCGGGACGTGGTGGCCCGGGATGAATTCGACCGGGGCGAACGACAGAAACTGAATTTGGGTCACACCGTGGGCCACGGTGTAGAGGCCAAAAGCAACTTTACCGTTTCCCATGGGAAAGCGGTGGCCATCGGCATGGCCATCGTCAGCCGGGCCGCCGCGAAAATGGGGCTCTGCAAAATTGAGGACCGGGACCGGATCCTTGCGGTGCTGGAGCGGTTTTCCCTGCCGGTTTCCACCTCCCTTTCCCCGGAGGAGCTGGCAAAGGCCGCTCTATCCGACAAAAAGCGGGCGGGAGATACAGTGAACTTGATCCTCCCCGCCGCCATCGGAGACTGCCGGATCGTGCCCACCCCGGTGACGCAGCTGGAAGGTTTTCTCAAGGCAGGGATGTAAAATGGATCTGAAAATTTATCCCGGGAAGCTGGCCGGGACCATCGACGCCATCCCCTCCAAGTCCCAGGCCCACCGGCTGCTGATCTGCGCCGCTTTTGCCGACGGACCAACCCGGCTGGTGTGTCCCCAGATCAGTGAGGATATCCACGCCACCGCCCGGTGCCTCCGTGCCCTGGGGGCGGAGGTGACGCGGACGGAGGAGGGCTTTTCCATCACGCCTGCCAAGTCCGTGCCGGAAAGGGCGGACTTGGACTGCGGGGAGAGCGGCTCCACCCTCCGGTTTCTGCTGCCGGTAACGGGAGCCCTGGGGGTGGACGGCACCTTTCTCCTGGGCGGACGGCTCCCGGAACGGCCCCTCTCCCCCCTCTGGGAGGAAATGGAGCGGATGGGCTGCCGCCTTACCCGCCCCACGTCCAACACCCTGCGGTGCCGGGGGAAGCTGGCGCCGGGGGAATATACGGTGGACGGCGGGATTTCCAGTCAATTCATCACGGGGCTGCTGCTGGCCCTGGCGCTGATCCCCGGGGAAAGCCGGGTGCGGGTCACCGGGCAGCTTCAATCCCGGCCCTATCTTGCCATGACCCAAAAGGCCATGGACGCCTTCGGGGTACGCACCGAGGGCTTGGCCCTTACCGGTCAGCACCGGTTCCGCACCCCCGGGGAGCTGAAGGTTGAGGGAGACTGGAGCAACGCCGCCTTTTTTCTGGCCGCCAACGCCCTTGGAAGCCGGGTGGAAATGGAAGGTCTGGACCCGGACTCCGCCCAGGGAGACCGGGCGGTGGAGCAGATCCTGCCCATGCTGGAGGGCTGTCCCACCATTCCCGCCGGGGACATTCCCGATCTGGTGCCGGTGCTGGCGGTGGCGGCTGGGGCGAAGCACGGCGCGGTCTTTACCCAGATCCGGCGGCTGCGGCTAAAGGAATCGGACCGGGTGGCCGCGGTTTGCGCCCTGCTCCGGGCCCTGGGAGGTCGGGGGGAAGCGGCGGAGGACACCCTGACCGTGTACCCCTGCCGGTATCAGGGCGGCGTGGTGGATTCCTTCGGCGATCACCGGATCGCCATGGCGGCGGCGATTGCCGCCACCGTGGCCCAGGGGCCGGTGACGGTACTGGGGGCGCAGTGCGCCGCCAAGTCTTACCCGGATTTTTGGCGTGAATTTGGCCGGTTAGGAGGTCGCTATGAGCAGCACATTCGGGGATAAGCTGAAGCTGTCCATTTTCGGGCAGTCCCATGGAAAAGCCATCGGCATGACTCTGGACGGAATCCCGGCAGGGCTGCCGGTGGATCTGGACGCTTTACAGGACTTTCTGAACCGGCGGGCGCCGGGAAAAAATGCTTGGTCCACCACCCGAAAAGAGGAGGACCGGCCGGAGTTCCTCTCCGGCATTCTGGAGGGCCGCACCTGTGGGGCCCCCATTTGCGCCGTGATTTACAATCAGAACACCCGCTCGGGAGACTACCGGGCAATTGCCGACTGTCCCCGGCCGGGTCACGCGGACTTCCCCGCCCAGGTCAAGTATGGGGGATTTCAGGACGTGGCAGGCGGCGGTCACTTCTCCGGCCGCCTGACGGCGCCGCTGTGCGTCGCCGGCGGGCTGTGCAAGCAGTGGCTAAAGATGCTGGGCATTGAAATCCATGCCCATATCGCCGTTCTGGCGGGGATCGGCGGCGGGAGCTTCGATCCCGTGGCGCCGGAGGCAGATCAAATTGGGAAGGACTTCCCGGTTTTAGACCCCCAGGCCGGAGAGACCATGCGCGACGCCATCGAGGCGGCCAGGGCCCAGGGGGACAGCGTGGGCGGCATCATCGAGTGCGCCGTGACGGGTCTGCCGGTGGGACTGGGAGAGCCCATGTTCGGTGGGATGGAAAACCGGATCGCCAGCGCGGTGTTCGCCGTGCCGGCGGTGAAGGGCGTGGATTTCGGCGCCGGGTTTGCCGCCGCCTACCTCAAGGGCAGCGAAAACAACGACCCCTACACTGTGGAAAACGGGCGGATCC
>CANRHF010000010.1 GCA_947630345.1 uncultured Oscillospiraceae bacterium
GCAAGCGGAAATTACACCGCAAAAGCGCACTTTTCAATTATTCCTCGGCATTGTATCAAACTCTGCAAGATTATATCAAATACAATGTCAGTTGGCTGAAGATTGGCTAAGTCACAAAAAAGCTGAGTGATATGCTTCGGCGTGAGAATAATGCCAAGCGTTTGGCCGTCACCTCCCGAATAACTCATGAACTCACCGTAAAATCTTCCTATGTAGTCCTCTGCGCTGCTCATATATCGGATCGACCTGTAAATCTTTTCGTTTAGGTATTCAGCAAAATGCTTTAACGGGGTCTTGTTCAATTTTGGGTCGATTTCATTTAGCTTTACAGTGTCTCTGATAAATGCAAATTGGCTGAGTATTTTGTCTTTTTTCACTTCTGGGGATACATTGGCACGTCGTAAATTTGCGCTAATAGCATCATATATTTTCTGCCCATCCGTTTTGACTGAATCGCCAGTAAGGTCACTAACTGCAAAATTTTTGTATTCGCTTTCACGGAGCGCTAAAAGAATACCGGAAACAATCAATGGCTTTTCGGTGTCGAGCAAATTGCCATAATTACGCAAATCCTCATGCAGCACGCTTGCATCTCTTAATATCTCAGCTGTTTCTTTCTCCTGATCGGTTGATTCCTTAAGAATTTCCCGGACATAATATTCATCGATATTGTCATCATTAAAGGAAATAAAGGATTCTACATCGGGCAGTTCTCTATAAAATTCAGTTTCGTCAATGTAGACTGGCGTTATCCTGTGCTTTCTCTCATTGCCAGATACGCCAAATGCAATGATTTTTTTGTAAGTGGTAGTCCTGGCCAAATGTTTTCCGTAGAAAAACGCACCATTTACACCATAATCAGTGACAGCGTTCGTTTCCTCGCTGATGTTTCCCTTATCGTCGCGCTTGATATGCTTTGACAAATCCGCCTTGTCTTCAATAACAAGCAAATAATCCTTTACTACACCAATGTACTCGGGAAAACCGACTCTACCAGTACCACGCTTTGACGCAGATTTCAGAGCATCGTCAATTTCTTTAATTGTACTACCTTGGGCATCAAGGCTGATGCCTGCTTGCTTAAGCAATTCATAAACCCACAAATCAGTTTTTACTTCTTTCTTAGCCATTTTCATGCCTCCGTCATTTCAAAATCACGAAATGAATACAATTGATCTACTTATGAACTTCCATTCTTTTATTATTCCCTTGCATCAAACTTTGTGTGATTTTATATATTTCCCGCGCCTAATTCTCGCATCCTTCGGTTTCGGCTCGTCATTATGGACAATCCATGCGTAACCGATCCGCACCGCTCAGGGAATGCGATCCTTGCATTATTTACTGCCACTATTAAAACATTCTTACGACTATATTATACTTGAAGCCCAAGGTAAAAAGCAAGCCATTTTTGTCGGATTATCCAGAAGTTTATCGTAGTCCGACGAACAAAAAGGAACGTTCTCCGCAGGGAAATTACCGTCCGTTATGGCGCCTATTCGGCGCTGATTGGGCAGAACTTTTGGTATGGGGTCAAGAAAACCCCGTGTTCTGCTATGTAAAACCGCAAAGCAATACCAAAATAAATAATGGAAATTCGACATTATCATTATCAAGGAGACCACCCGGTTTGCCCGGAACACCTTGGATGAGGACAGCGAGCTGCGGCTCACAATGGTGATGAAGACCTTGGAACGAAAAAAGCCAAGGGCCGGGAAACCGGCCCTTGAAAATTGCCACCCAAAAATGCCAAAACCTGTGTTCTTTTCCGAAAAAGAACAGGGATATTGCATTTATTTTGGGCTAAGCTATGGTTGCGGAAAAAACCGCGAACAAACGCAAAGGAGAGAAACGGTATGAAGAGCAACAGCAATCAGATCAATGTTCCCGAAGCGCGGCAGGCCATGGACAAGTTCAAGATGCAGGCTGCTTCCGAGGTTGGCGTCAACCTGAAGCAGGGCTACAACGGCGACCTGACCAGCCGGGAGGCCGGCTCCGTGGGCGGCCAGATGGTCAAGAAAATGATCGAGGCTTACGAGCAGGGGATGCAGTAAACCCCGGGCCGTGGATGACCTGTCCAAATTCGGACGGGCCGTCCATGGTACATATTTTACGGGGCCGGCGAAATTTCCTCTTGAAATTCCTGGGATCGTGTGGTACAATCAAGATACAAAAACGCACAGAGGCCCCCTCGCCGTAACGGCCGCGCCAGGCCCGGGGGATTGACAAGGGAATGGGGTGCGAGGCCCCGCGTTGACCAACACCGTATGCGCCGAGGAGATGGCCCGTTGGCGAAAGCCAGTCATTGGGGAAACCTGAGAAGGCAGGGCATCCAACCGCTGGAGGCGTGAGCCGGGAGACCTACTGATCGCGTCAGAATTTTGCCAGGGACGGTTATGGCGATCTTCGTAAGGAATCGCTATGACCATTTTTTATTGTCTGCCGCGTTTCCCGGGCGCCCCCTTGTCCGGGAAATGTTGGGATTGCCGAGCCGCCCGCCCATATTTTGGGCGGGCGGCATTCCATGGCGGCGGGGGAGCAGGGCATTCATTTTTGCTGGACTTTTCCCCCAGTTTCGTGTATAATTGAAAAAACGGCTTTTGGGGAGGAAAAAGAAAATGGAAGCCGGTTATGTGCTCTTCGGGGTAGCGCTGGTGTTTGGCATCCAACTGTTCTTCTGCTGGAAGGCCAAGCGGGCCGCTGTCAAATGTGTTCCGCTGTACCTGCTTGCCTTGGGCTTTTTGTACGGCGCCGGGACCTATGTGGGTCTTTTTGGCACCTATTCCTTCGGGGCCATTTCGGGAAACGAGCTGGCGGGACTGATTGTGCTGGTATTTTTCGCGATTTTGTCCCTGGGCGCGGCCCTGGCCTGGCTGGTTTACTGGATTGTGTGCTTGGCAAAGCGGCGGAAAGCGTGATTATTTTAAAGGAAAGGCGCGGCTTATGGCCGCGCCTGATCTTTACCTGTTATGCCTTCCCTCCTTAGAAAAGGAAGAAGCCAATGATCAGCAGGAGGGACAGGGTTATTCGTATAATATGGTGCTGGATGTGAAAACTGCCGTTCTTTAAACCGTTCATGATCGCGGCGGCGCAGATGCCTGCGCACCCCAGCAGCGCCAGAAGGACATCATAGGACTGCTTCCCAATGCCGCAGGCAGCGGCGGCGATCAGGAGGGCGGAACCGGCGAGCATCCAAAGGGCGGGGAAGGGCTCCTTCTCCGTTTTCATTTGATGGACCGCCGCAACCGCCGACAGGCCGCCGAAAAGAACGCTGACGACCCAAAGGCAGATGGCGATGGGCATGGTTTATTCCTCCGCCGGCTGATTGCCGCTGTCTTCCGTCCCCTCTGGGAGCTGCTTGGCCTCGGCGTTGACGTAGGCCATGAACTCGTCGCCGGTGATGGTCTCCTTGACCAGCAGGAAGTTGGCAATCTCGTCCAGCAGCGGGCGGTGGGACAGCAGCAGCTCCTTGGCCTCCTCGTAGCAGCTTTGCAGCAGGGCCTGGGACTCCCGGTCCACCAGGGCGGCGGTCTCCTGGGAGCAGTCCATATAGCTCTGGCTTTCCAGATAGGGATTGGAGACGCTGGCGGGGGCCATAAGGCCCAGCTTGTCGTTCATGCCGTACTGGGCGATCATATTCCGGGCCAGAGCCGTGGCCCGCTGGATGTCGTTGGCGGCGCCGGTGGTTTTGACGCCGAAGACCACCTGCTCCGCCGCCCGGCCGGCCACCAGAGTCCGCAGCTCGATCATCAGCTCCTCGCTGGTTTGCAGGTATTTTTCCTCCTCCGGCATCTGCATGGTGTAGCCCAAAGAGCCGGTGGTGTGGGGCACGATGGTGATCTTGGACACGGGCTGGGCGTGCTTTTGAAGGGCGGCCACCAGGGCGTGGCCCACCTCGTGATAGGCCACCAGCCGCTTTTCCGTATCGGTGAGGACGGAGTTTTTCTTCTCCGTGCCGGCGATGACCGTCTCGAAGGAGACCATCAGATCCTCCTGATTCACGGTCTGGCGGCCCTTCCGCACCGCCCGCAGGGCGGCCTCGTTGACCAGGTTGGCCAGATCCGCGCCCACGGCGCCGGCGGTGGCCTGGGCGATCTTCCGCAGGTCCACATCCTCCGCCAGGCGGATCTTCCGGGTGTGGACCTTCAGGGTGTCCAGACGGCCTTGGAGATTGGGCCGGTCCACGATGATCCGCCGGTCAAAACGACCAGGGCGGAGCAGGGCCTTGTCCAAAATCTCCGGCCGGTTGGTAGCGGCCAGGCACACCACGCCCTTGGAGGAGTCGAAGCCGTCGATCTCCCCCAGGAGCTGGTTCAGGGTCTGCTCCTGCTCGGTGTTGCCGCCGAACCGGGCGTCCCGGGAGCGGCCCACGGCGTCGATCTCGTCGATGAAAATGATGCAGGGGGCCACCTTGGCGGCCTGCTCAAACAGATCTCGCACCCGGCTGGCGCCCACGCCTACGAACATTTCCACAAAATCAGAGCCGGAGATGGAGAAGAAGGGCACGTTGGCCTCCCCGGCCACCGCCTTGGCAAGCAGCGTCTTGCCGGTGCCGGGGGAACCCACCAGAAGCACGCCCTTGGGCAGCTTGGCGCCGATGTCGGTGTATTTCTGGGGGTTGTGGAGGAAATCAATGATCTCCTGGAGGGACTCCTTGGCCTCGTCCTGGCCGGCCACATCCCGGAAGGTGACGCCGGTGCGCTTCTCCATATAGACCTTGGCCTTGGAGGAGCCGAAGCCGCCCATGAGCCCGTCGCCGCTGAGACGGCGGGTGAGCATCCGCATCATGCCGAAGATCAGGGCGATCATCAGCACATAGTAGAGGATCAGCACGATCCCGGAGTTGTCCTCCACGATCTGGAAGTCCACATTGACGCCCATTTCATACAGCTTGTTGGCCAGATCCAGGGTGCCGCCGCTGCTGTGCAGGCCGGTGAAGCAGGCCCGCTGCTCGGCGGCGGGCTTGGCGGCCTCCTCCTTGGTCAGATAGACGATCCGGTCCGCCCGGATCTCCACCTCGGCCAGCTCGTTGTTCTCCATAGCGGCCAGGAATTCGGAGTAGGTGGTTTTGGTGTATTGACTGTTAATGACCGCGTTGACCACGGAGCTGATGAGCAGCACCAGCACCACGGTGACGATCAGGGCCACCCAGAGATTACCCTTGGGACGCTTGTCCTCGGGCTTGTTGTCCTGGGGCGGTTGATTTCGATTGGGGTCCATTTGTAACGCCTCCTTGGCAGCGGGAATCCGTATCTGGGATCACCGGCCCGGCGGGGCCGGAGAAATTGTGATTCTTCCATAGGATTGCCGGATCAAGGGTATTATAACACAATCTTGCACATAGCGCAATGAAGGATTTCCAAAATGCGGGTGAATTTTCTGTTAAATTGCGGGCCGCCCGGGCGGAAATGTCCTTCCAGCGAAAAAAAGAAGTTGTCCCGGGAAGAAAAATCTGATATAATAAGGAATAGGATCGCACACGGGAGATGAGACCATGAAAAATCCACGCAGGGCTTTCCCCCAGGAAACGCCCCGGGAGGAAGACGAGGGTATTTTGGAGGGACGCAACGCCGTTACCGAGGCGCTGAAAAGCGGTCGGCCCATTGACAAGGTGTTCCTGGCCTCCGGGGAGACCGACGCCGCCCTGCAGCATTTGGCGGCGCAGGCAAGAGAGGCCGGGGCGGTGGTGGTAACGGTGGACCGGCGGAAGCTGGACGCCATGAGCCTGACCCACGCCCATCAGGGCGTTATCGCCCAGGCCGCCGCCCGGGCCTACGCTTCCATTGAGGACATTTTGCAAACCGCCCGGGACCGGGGGGAGGCGCCGCTGATCGTGATTTGCGACGGGCTTTCGGATCCCCACAATCTGGGGGCCATTCTCCGGAGCGCCGAGTGCGCCGGGGCCCACGGGGTGATCATTCCCAAGCGCCGGAGCGTAGGTCTCACCGCCACGGTGGCGAAGACCTCCGCCGGGGCGGTGGAGTATATGAAGGTGGCCCGGGTGACCAATCTCACCGCCGCCATCGAAAATTTAAAGGAAAACGGGGTGTGGATCTTCGGCACCGCGGCGGAGGGCTCGGTCCCCATGTACCATGCGGATCTGAAGGGTCCGGCGGCCATCGTCATCGGCTCCGAGGGGGACGGGATGAGCCGCTTGGTACGGCAAAGCTGCGATGTGACGGTACACATCCCTCTACGGGGGCGGATCAGCTCCCTGAACGCTTCCGCCGCCGCTTCGGTGCTGCTTTACGAGGCGCTGCGCCAACGGATGGGAGAATAGGAGGTTTATTCCATGGTAGAGAAAGATCAGCAGAATCAGGATTTTGATTTGGAGGACATTCTGCGGGAATTTGGCGGCCAGGACGCCGCTCCTTCGCCGGAACCGGAGGAACCTCCCGTGCTGGAGGAGCCGGCGCTTCCGGAGGAGGAATCTTCCGAAGAAAGTTTCCCTGAATCGTACGAGCGGGACGCGCCGGAGCCCGACGAGCCTGCGCCTGATGAATTGGAGCCCCATGAATCGGAACCTGACGAATCGGAGCCCCTGGAGGAGCCGGAGGAAGCGGCTTGGGAGGACGCCCCTTCCCCGGAGATGAGCCAGGACACCGTCCGCCTGGACGAGCTGTCTCAGGTGCGGGAGTCCATGCCGCCTGTGGAGGACACCTACCGGGAGATGCCGCCTCCTCCCGAGCCCAAGGTGGAGCCCTTCTCCCAAAACTGGGAACCGGAGTACGAGGAGCCCATGGGCACCTACGTTCCGCCTCAGCCCATCACCTTCCGCACCAAGTCCCGCCTGGGAGAATTGAAGCGTAAGCTCATCGCGGGGCCGGAAAAGCGGTACTATGAGCTGACGGAAATGGGCCTGGGAAGATTGCAGCTGGTTATTTTCCTCAGCGTGGTGGTGCTGGCGGTGTCCATCGCCACCACGGCCATGTACGCCATGGACATGATCCCGGAGAACCGGATGAAGCTGATGGTCTACGGCCAGTTTCTGGCGCTGCTCCTTTCCGCCCTGCTGGGCAGCTTTCAGATGATCGACGGCGTGGCCGATTTGTTCCGGGGAAAGTTTACTCTGAATACCATGCTGGCCTGCACCTTTGCCGCCTGCTGCGTGGACGCCATCCTGGGCCTGCAGGAGCTGCGGGTGCCCTGCTGCGCCGCCTTTGGCCTGCAGGTGACCATGTCCCTCTGGGCGGAGTACCACCGGAAGAACACGGAAATGGGCCAGATGGACACCATGCGCAAGGCCATCCGTCTGGACAGCGTGGTGTGCCAGCCGGACTACTACGAGGGAAAAACCGGAATCCTCCGGGGCGAAGGCCAGGTGGAGGATTTCATGGACCACTATACCGCGCCCTCCACGCCGGAACGGGTGATGAACTGGTACGCGCTGGCGGCGCTGCTGGCCGCCCTGGCGGCGGCGGTGACCGCGGGGCTTCTCCACGGCTTTTCCATGGGGGTGCAGGTGCTGTCGGTATCCCTGCTGGCAGCGGTGCCCGCCTCCGCGTTTATTGCCCTGACCCGGCCCATGTCCATTCTGGAGCGGCGGTTCCACCGGCTGGGCACGGTGCTGTGCGGCTGGGAGGGCGTGAAGGCACTGTCTGGCAAGGCGGCCTTCCCCCTGTTTTACAGCGACCTGTTCCCCGGCCGGGCAACGAAAATGAACGGCGTGAAGTTTTACGGCAGCCGGGATCCGGACCAGGTGGTGGCCTATGCCGCCTCCGTGATCGAGGCCGACGGCGGCGGGCTGGCGTCCTTGTTCAACAAGCTGCTGGACAGCCGGAACGGGCGGCACTATGACACGCTGAACCTGAACACCTATGAAGGCGGCGTGGGCGGCGAGGTCAATGGCGAGCCGGTGCTGGTGGGCACCCTGCCCTTTATGCGGGACATGGGGGTGGAGATCCCTGACGGCACCCGGGTGAGTCAAGCGGTGTATGTGGCGGTGGACGGGGAGCTGTGCGGCCTGTTTGCCATCAGCTGCGACAAGGTCTCTGATGCCGCCGCCGGCCTGACCACCCTCTGCGCCTACCGGAGCCTGACGCCGGTGCTGGTGACCAATGATTTCCTCCTCAGCGCCAGCTTTCTCCGGGGCCGGTTCGGCATCAACCCGCGGCGGATCGCCTTCCCTCAGCGGGAAGAGCGGACGGAACTGGCGAATAGAAGGCCGGACCCGGACTGCGTCGCCGCCGCCCTCACCACTCAGGAGGGCTTGGCGCCCGCCGCCTTCGCGGTCACCGGGGCTAAATCCCTGCGCACCGCTTCCATCATTGGCGTCGTGGTTCACATGCTGGGCGGCATCGTGGGCCTGGTGATGATGGCGGTCCTGGCGGTACTGGGGGCATCCCAGCTTCTCACGCCGGTGAATATGCTGCTCTACGAGCTGGTTTGGATGATCCCTGGATTCCTGGTCACGGAGTGGACCCGGGCGGTGTGACGGTCCCGCGACAATCCCATACAAAACGAGGCCGCCGGGTGACCGGCGGCCTCGAAACATATTATAGCGCTTGTTTGACGGGCGGCGGTTACACCGGCCAGTCCGCTTCCTCTTGCCCATGTTCGTACACATATAGATCTACGCTAATCTCCGTTTCCGTTTCATGGCAGAAGCGGATCACGTCGCTGTCAAAGTCCAGCGCCGGCGCGACCTCACTGTAAACATGGGGCACGACCATCAGGTAATAGCGCACATTGTACTCGTTTTTGATCTCCCGCAGGGTGGAGATGTGGGGGGCAAGGGTCTGGACGATGCTGGCGCATTGGCTGCCGGCGTCCATGGCCGGGGCGATCTGCTGGCAGGCAGCCCATTCGGAAAAGGTACTGGATCCGCAGCCCGGCGCAAGGGGCTCGCCCAGCTTTTTGGTGTGGACCGGCTGGATGCCCAGGCGGTTGGTGATCTCGTCGGGATCAAAGCCGCCACCCTCGGCGGCGACGAAGCCGATTCCGTCTTCAAGCTGTCCTTCGCTGCAGATCATGAAATAAGAGTGGCAGGTGGGTTGTTCCGCAAAGTCCATGTGTTTCGTTCTCTCCAATTGTACGGGGCTCCTCCGCGCCCCGGTGATTACGGTTCTTCAATTCGCCGGATTTTCGCGCCAAGGCTGGTGAGCTTATCGATGATGTTCTCATAGCCCCGCTCGATGTAGTGGACGTCCTCCACGGTGGTCACGCCCTCGGCGGCCAGCCCGGCGATGACCAGGGCGGCCCCGGCCCGCAGATCGTGGGCATGGACCGTGGCCCCGTGGAGCTTCTCCCGGCCGGTGACGGTGGCGGTTTTTCCGCTGATGAGGATATCCGCACCCATGCTCTCCAGCTCCGCGCAGTAGCCGAAGAACCGGGTCTCATAGACGCTCTCTGTCAGGCGGCTGATCCCCGCCGCCAGGGACATACATACGCAGATCTGGGCCTGCATATCCGTGGGGAAGCCGGGGTAGGGCCGGGTCTTCACCGTGGTGCAGCGCAGTCGGCCCGTGGACTGGACCCGCACCGCATCGTCGTAATTGATGATCCGGACGCCCATTTCCCGGAGCTTGGTGGTGATGCACTCCAGGTGCTTGGGAATCACGTTGCGCACCAGCACATTTCCGCCGGTGGCGGTGGCGGCGGCCAAATAGGTGCCCGCCTCGATCTGGTCGGGGATGATGGCATAGCTGCCGCCCCGCAGAGAGCGGACGCCCCGGATCTTTACGGTGTCCGTCCCGGCACCGGAGATGTTGGCGCCCATGGTGTTGAGGAAGTTGGCCAGGTCCACAATGTGGGGCTCCTTGGCGGCGTTCTCGATCACGGTTTGGCCGGGCAGCAGCACGGCGGATAGCATGATGTTGACGGTAGCGCCCACGCTCACCACGTCCAGACTCACCCGCTCGCCCTTCAGGCCGTCGGGGCCGGGCTCCAGGTCCACATAGTCGTCGGTCTCCTCTACTTCCGCGCCCAGGGCCAGGAAGCCCTTGATGTGCTGGTCGATGGGCCGGGAGGCAAAGTTGCAGCCGCCGGGCAGCGCCACATGGGCCCTGCCGAAGCGGCCCAGCAGAGCGCCCATGAGATAGTAGCTGGCCCGCATTTGACGCACCAGCTCGGGGTCCGGGCAGGTGCAGGTGACGCCGGTGCAGTCGATGAGCACAACGTTTCCCGGTTCCCAGGCGATCTCCGCCCCCATGCCGGACAGAATATCCAGCAGCACTCGGACGTCGGAGATGTCTGGCACATTTTCTATTCGGCACTTGCCGCTTACCAGCAGCGCCGCCGGAAGGATCGCCACCGCCGCGTTTTTCGCGCCGCTGATGGTAACGGTCCCGGAAAGGGGCGTACCGCCCTGAATTTCATATTTAGCCAAGGGAAGATCCTCTCCTTGATGACGTTTTACAATGGAAAACTTCGCCGTTTCTGTCAAAACGGAGGACTATCATGGATTATAACACGAATTTTGAATTATGTAAAGCCCGTATTTTACCGTCGGAGTCCCTTGGGGTAGTGGTTTTTCAGCCATCGCCCGTCTCCCTTGGCCCAGCCCAGGGAAACCCCGTCCACGGTGACCACCACCCAGCCCCGGCGGGGGGAGGGGAGGGCTTCCCCGTGGAGGTAAGCGCCGATCTCCGGGCTGTCCCAGGTGTAGTCTGCCTCCGGCGCACTCGCCGGCTGGTACAGGGCCAGGGCGTGGACCGGAAGGAACCGGTCTCCCCGGATCTCCCCCAGCGCCAGGCCGGGACGCGGAACGGTCAGCCCTTTTAGCGCCGGCGTCTCCAGCGGCGTCAGGTACAGGACGTTTCCAAAGAGGACCGGTGTTCCCGCCGGAAGAGCAATGCCCACCTCCCGGCAGAAGGTCTCGCAGCACTTCGGCAGCTTTGCCTGGGGCAGAAGCGCGGGCGTTTCCGCTTTAGAGTCCTCCGTCCGGGTGAACACGGCGGCAAAATGCCCCTCTCCCAGCAGCTTGTGGGGCCAGAGCCGGTAGGTCTCCAGAGACCCGGAGGCAAACCAGGGGGCCTTTACAGGCTCTGGGGAGAAAGCGGGGTGAGCTTCCAGGAACCATTCCGCGACTTTCTCATCTTCTTCGGGGGCAAAGGTGCAGGTGGAGTAGACCAGCCTTCCGGCGGGGGCTACCAGGGCTGCGGCGCAGTCCAGAATTTCCCGCTGCCGCCGGGCGCACATGGCCACGGTCTCCGGACTCCAGTCCGTTACCGCCGCCTCCTCCTTGCGGAACATCCCCTCTCCCGAGCAGGGAGCGTCCACCAGCACCCGGTGGAAGAATCCGGGCAGCCGGGCGGCCAATTTCTGAGGGGTCTCGTTTGTCACCAGGGCATTGGAGACGCCCATCCGTTCCACGTTCCGGCTCAGGACGGCGGCCCGCTTCGGATGGATCTCGTTGGCAACCAGAAGCCCCCGGCCCGCCATCCGCCCGGCGATCTGGGTGGCCTTTCCCCCGGGCGCGGCGCAAAGATCCAGCACCCGCTCGCCGGGCTGGGGGTCCAGCAGGGTCACCGGGGCCATGGCGCTGGCTTCCTGTAAATAATATACGCCCGCCTCGTGATAAGGGTGCAGTCCGGGACGGGCCTGGGGGTCAAAATAAAATCCCAGAGGCTCCCAGGGTACCGGGTCGCCCAGAAAGGGAAGGGCTTTGACGGGCCTTTTTCGGGGATGGAGCCGCATAGCAACGGCCCTGGGCCGCTCCAGGCTTGCCAGGAACGCGGGATATTCCGGCCCCAGCTGGGCCTCCATCCGCTTCAAGAACGCCTCCGGCAGCACGGAACGCCCTCCTTTCCCCAAAACTTTTCCTATTGTATCACAGGAACGGAGGAGTGTCAAAGGAAATCTGCGTCTCCGGCGTAAAAAATGAAGCAGGGCGGCATTAGGCGAAAAGCCTTCATGCCGCCCTGCGATCATCCGTGCGCCCCCATTTAGCCTACCGGGCCCCAGGAGCTGTCCCAATCAATGCCGACAATTTCAGCGGCGCATTCTCCGTCTGGAACCGGGTTTGCCAAGAGTTCTTCATAGGTGTAGAGCATCTGGAAATAGGCTGTATTGGAATAAATGCGGTTTCCAAAGATGTCATCGGCGATGAAAACATAGCGGTACTGGCTGGTGTCAACCAGAGGAAGCTCCTCGATCACGCCTCCGCTTGGCCCGATGGTGACGGTCTCCCCTCTGCTGAGGGAAGCGTTGGAAATGGTCACATCGTTTTGCAGGTCGACTTCTTTGCGAAGCACCGTGACCTGATCGCCTTCTTTGAGGGGCGTGATCTGTCTGTCGGCCAGGTTGTTTTCATCCAGACCGTCCCACAGGCCGATCGTCTTATAATATCCGCCGCCGGTATAATTGTCGTCCCAGATGAACATGAAACGCAGGTTGGTGCGCTTTCCGTTGACTTCCACGGGAGCGGAAAAGAGAATGTGATCCTCGCTGCTTTCCACCACGGAATAATTGAGATACACGCCGTCAAGCGCCAGCCAAATTCCACGGAAATTGCTGGTAAAGGTGAGCTGATCCCAATCCGTTTCGAGATCGTTGTCTTCACCCAAGCACACAATTTCAATATGCCGCTCCGCGTCTTCGTTATACGACAGCTGCAAAAGCGAAAACTGGACGGATTTCAGATACCTTCTGCTCTCCTCAGAAAGCTTTACGGTGAAGTTGCCGCTTGCGTCCACACTGCCCATGTCCTCGAAGACGATGGAATATTCGACGTTCCCGTAGATGTCGGACAGATACTTCTTATAGGCCGCGCTTGAACAAAGCCGCAGATAATCTTCCAATTCAGAGGGAATATAATTTTGAGGAAAGTACAGGGAAACCCCGCCCAAATTTTCTCGCGCCTGTCCGCCCACCGTATAGGGCACCAGCTCGTCAATGGCGCGGATAAGCCTTTCCGCCTGGGGGCTGTCTTCGGCGAGACGGCCGGCCAGACCGTATAAATCAATCAGGTTGCTGGCGCCCTCGTCCCGTCCGGCGGCCCCGAATTTGCAGGCTTGCTGCGAGGCGCGAATAATGTCGAAATTGCCATACTTTTTTTCGGCGGCGCTGGAAAGACTTGTCGCGAAATCATCAAAAGCGGCGGAAAAAGCAGAGAACCCCGTTAAATCGAACAGCGACAAGGTCGCCATGTCTCCGCTCACAGAGTTTGCGCACTTTTCAATGTAGGCGTCGCACACGGCTCTGCCGATGTCTTCGGTGCTTTTGTTTAGAGAAAAATTCTCCGCCAAAGCAACGTAATCCCAGCCGCCCGTGGGCTCGATCTCCTCCGAGGCCAGCATATAATCGGCAGCGTCCTTGACGGCCGCCGCCGTCTCGTTGGTCGCCATGAGGCACGCGTCAAAGCCGATCAAATCAAAATGCTTTCCCCGCAGGGCCTCTTTCAGTTCCGCGGTTGTCAGGCAGTCCATGACATAGTTTTCGTCATAGCAGACTTCGCCCAGCGCGCCGCCGCCGTGGTCCCATAAAATGAGGGCGGTTTTTTCGGCAGGATATTCCTTTGTGGCAAAATCAATAAAATCCGCCAGCGTCTCCGCCTTGCCCATGGAAGCGTTATCAAGCTGCTCAATTTGAATCAGCTTTCCATCCTTGACCTCATAGCGCGTGATGTGATTGGGCGAGACGTCGTGACCGCGCCATTTTTTGGCGCCGCCGGTCTGAAGGACTACGGTCGTATCCTCCGGGATCTGCGCCTTTAGCAGCTCGTCGATATTCTTGGTCGCGGCACCGCTTTTGGTCTCCAGGGTGCTCCCACAAAGATAGAGATACACCGCCGATTTCCCCGCGCCCGGGGAAGGCGCGGGTGCGGCTGACGCGTCGCTTTCCGGCGCGACGCTGTCCACGACTGAACTTGTCGCATGAGAACGCTCGTTAAAATTCCCCGCGCAGCCGGAAAGAAGGAAAGCGATCATGAAAATCGCCGCGTAGAAGGTCCTCTTTTTTCGCATACACGCTCCTAATTTACTGCGGGATGAATTCAGTGAAAATGGTGACAGCATCTTCGGGGTGTAAAGCGCTATATTTGCCGCCGTCAATTTGGCCGTTTGCCGCGACGGTCGTGTGGGTATAAGACTTGTTATCCCATTTGATAAGATAGGCGTTGGTGTACCAGCGGTAATCCTGGCTCTCGGCAAAGCCAAAAAGCTTTTTCCATGGATCGCCGAAATAATGATCTCTTTCTGCCGACATGCTGAACACGATGCCGGTTTTATCATCGAGGGCCAAATCAAAATCGATTTGCGCATACGGATAGTTTTTCGTGAACTTGGTGACAACGGGCTGGTTTCCATCCCCGAAGAAGGCCGACTTCAGCTCTTCACGCAGGGTCCTTCCCTGCATCCGGGAAAGGAACTCATTTCTCTGCTCCTCCGTAAAATCGAAGGCGGATATCGATTTTTCGCTCTTCGATTTATTGATTTCTTCCAGGGTGTACGCCCTGAGACGGTCCATGTTGACCTTTCGCCCGAGCACATAACAATAGGCGTAGCGGTCGGCCATATTGGGCGCGCCGAAGGGCACCAGACCTTCGCCGCCAACGGCCCTCATATATTGGATGCTGAAGCCGTCGACCTCGAATGTGCATTGCGTTTCGATATATTCGTTCGCCGGGAACTCGATCTTATAGGCGTTCAGCTGCTGGTCAACGAGTTTGAAGGCCGCCTTGTAGCTGCCAATGGCCACGTTGTCCACCTTGTCCGGGTAGCCATAGCCATAATACAGGATAATATGGAACAGGGCACGCTCCATGACGCCCGCGATGCGGTAGCGGTAATTGAGCCGCGGCCGAATGCACTGGGTATCAAAGTTCACGTTCTTTGTGCAGAGCTGGTCGAAAAGGCATATGGGATTGATCGCCGCGTCTTTTTGAAGATTGGATATGACGCTGTTGAAGTCATTTCGAATTTGCCGGAGGGTTTCATTGTATTCGTTGTACTGACTCATCTCCGCCACGACGGCCCGGGAATAATCGATCCACGGCTGGTCGTCATAGGGTAGTTCGTTTCCGTCCGCATCCTTTTGACGCGGTTTCACGGTGGGCCGCTCATAATGATCGGCGGACTGCGCGACATACTGATCGGCCCGGGCGCAGGCCTGCTCCAGATCTGTGAGAAGAACATTGAAGTTCCCCACGCTCTCTTTGATGTTTTGCTCCAGAATCTGGTGAAGGAGTGTATTCTGCTCCGCCAACTGCCGCTGAATTTGGTCCAGGCGGCTGTTGGCCTTCTGGATTTCCGCCACCAGATCGACGCTCTCTTCCGCTGTGACCACGCCGGCCAGGTTCAGCACCCAGTTGGCGGCGTCATAGGCCGTAGAGGCCAGATCGACGACGCTGGTGATTTTACCCGTCAGATCGGAGAGCTCCGCAAGGCCGCCCAGAATATCGAGTCCTTCCCCGGCGGCTCTGCCGTAATTTTCAACGGAGTAATTTCGAAGGTAGCCGGTATCGTCCTCCTTTGCCTGCCCCCAGCGGTTAATCAGCGCGCCGGAAGTAAGGATGATTTCTCCGTCCTGATCGATGGTCTCCGTTGTCTGGCCTTTTGCCGGCGTCTGAAAAACAAGCTCTGCCGTCACGTCGCCGGTGCGGTTCAGGCTGACGACTTTGGCGTCTTCAAAATCTCCGGCAAACTGAACGGCGGAGGCGGAAAGGTCTTCGGCAAAGCTGCCGTTTTCCGCGTACAGGATCGTGGTGATTTCTAAATTCCCATCTTTTTCATCGACATAATCGAACACAGGGTAAAAGCCTGCCGGCATAAATCCGGCGCTCAGTTCCCAGCCTTTTACTTGCGCCACGGCGTTTTCCAAAAGGGCGGCCGCCTGGTTTCGGTCTTCCACACCCGGCGCGCTCATCACGACAAGCACTTCGTCCTCGCCCACAGGCGTAACGCTTTCCACCGTGACCGCGTCCGCTTCCCGCAGCGCGATGTCCTCGGCTGTCAGCGCGCCCGCTTCGTCCAGTCCGGCCAATACGAGCGGCACCGTGATTTTGCCATTCGACGCCTCCAGCCTTTCGGTATCGAAAAACACCGCCTGCGCCATCACCGGAACGCGAACGCAAACGGGCCGGAGACTGTCTTTTATCGCGTCTTCCGACAGCGTCACCATGCCGTCCAGCCAGGCGTTGGAACTTTCGTGAAACCCGATCTCGCCGGAAAGCTGCAGCGTGAGGTTCTTCCCGGCGGCGGACACGCTCTCGACCGTCAGGTTTTCAAAAGAACTCGCCAGCGTGATATCGTCTTTTTCAATATCGGACTCAAATTCTCCTTCCTCTAAGGTAAAGGTCAGCTTTATTGAATTTTCAGTAGAAACGACATAGTCCCTGTCACAGGTAATGCGGAACGCTTTCGGTTCCACCTTTACAACCGCGCCGACCGCCAGCTTCCTGATCAAAACGCCGTAGAAAGGCGTTTTGTTTTCGGCGGCGTTCGGATCATGGAAGGAAACCGTCAAAGAGCCGTCTTTATTTACCGAAGCGCTGAGAACTTCGGCGTCTTTCGTCTCGGCATTCTCTATCCAGGTTTCGTCGCCGTCCGCCGGGGCCGTCTCTGTCAGCAAATATTTCACTTCCACATCCTCAGCGGTAACCCCGTCAAAATTCCCGCCATTCAAAAGGAGGGTCGTCTCATAAAGGCCATCTGAGGAATATGGGATGAAGTTGGCCATCGCCTCGACAAAGTTTTCTTCAAGAGCGCTTGCGCTTGTTTCTTCATGATCCCCTTCGCTCTGGTAAGAGCAAGCGGAAAGCATCATCCCTGTCAATATGACGATGACAAGCAGGGCGCTGGTGAATTTGGTGAATTTTTTTAGCATGGCGAAGTACCTCCGATTGTGTTGCTAACGACCATTTTAGCACTGGACGCGCAAAATTTCAACTGATTTGCCATGGGGGCTTGATGTATTTTCCTTCCAAACCCATACCGTCTCTCGGCACAAAGACGCGCTTTTCCCCCAGAGAAAAGCGCGTTTTTATCGATCCGAAACAGGCGGAGGGCAGGGGAGGGCCGGCGGGCGTGCGTTTCACACCGAAAAAAACGCCACCGCCACCGCGCCCGGCCCCACATGGGTCCCTACGGTGGCCCCTACCGCCGCGATGGGCAGTTTGTCCGTCCGGCCCTGCCACAGCTCGGCGCTGTCGGCGATGTACTTTTGCAGCAGATAGTCAGAAAGGCCGGTATAGGCCAGGCAGTAGGGCATCTCAAAATTGACGCCGCCGCACTTTTCAATGAGCTGCCGCAGCAGATTGTTGCCCTGCCGGGAGCCCCGGGCCTTCCCGGCCATGGCCACCTCGCCGTTTTCCACCGTGACCACAGGCTTGATGGAGAGCAGGGTCCCGGCCAGGGCGGTGGCGGGGGAGATGCGGCCGCCCTTTTTCAGATATTCCAGGGTGTCCAGCAAGGCCAAAAGATGGATCTTTCCCCGCTTTTCCGTCAGTTCCTGGGCAATTTCCCGGGCCTCCAGCCCCTGATCCCGGAGCCGCAGGCCATACTCGATGAGGATTCGCTCCCCCAGGGTAGCGTTGAGGCTGTCCACCACGAACACCTTCCCCGGAAAATCCTGAGCGGCCAGGGCCGCGCTCTGGTAGGTGCCGGAGAGCTTGGAGGAGATGGTCACCGCCACCACCGTATCCCCCTGGGCCACGGCCTGGGCGAAGGCATCGGAAAAGGTCGCCGGAGGGATCTGACAGGTGGTGGGGAGCCGGTCGGACTCGATGAGCTTTTCGTAAAACTGCTCCACCGTCAGCTCCACCCGGTCCAGATAGACCTCCTTCCCGAAAATGATGGTCATGGGCAGCAGGGTAATGTTTCGCTCTTGCGCCTCCTGGGGCGTATAGTCGGCGGCGGAATCGATGATGAATTGCACAGACATGGGAAACCCCTTCTTTTAACCAAAATTGTAAGAGGATTATAATGCCATAATGTTTATTTGTCAACAATTATTTTTAAAAGACCCGCCTGCCCGTATGGGCAGGCGGGATCGGTTTTCGGAAAGCCAAATTCGGCTGCTACGGCAGCTTTACTCCTCTTCCTTCTTGGCGGCCTCGATGATCTTGGCCTGGTTGATCTTGGGCACTTCCTCGTAGCGCTCGAACTTCATGGTGAAGGAGCCCCGGGCCTGGGTCATGGCCCTGAGATCGATGGCGTAGCTGCCCATCTCGGCCATGGGGACCTCGGCCTCCACAATGGCGTTGCCCTCGCTGTCATGCTCCATGCCCATGACCCGGCCCCGGCGCTTGTTCAGGTCGCCGATGGCGTCGCCCATGTTGTCGGAGGGGACGGTCACCTTCAAAGAGGCGATGGGCTCCAGGAGGGTGGGGTTGGCGTTGGGGATGCCTTCCTTGTAGGCCAGGTTGGCGGCGGTCTTAAAGGCCACTTCGTTGGAGTCCACGGGGTGGTAGGAGCCGTCGTACAGCGTGGCCTTCAGGTTCACCAGGGGATAGCCCGCCAGGGGTCCCTTCTGGACCGCTTCCCGCAGGCCCTTTTCCACGGCGGGGTAGAAGTTCTTGGGCACGGAGCCGCCGAAGACTTCCTCGGCGAAGATCATTTCCTCCTGCTCCTCCTGGGGCTCGAAGCGAATCCACACGTCGCCGAACTGGCCGGAGCCGCCGGTCTGCTTCTTGTGACGGCCGTGGGCCTCCACCTTCTTCTTGATCCGCTCCCGGTAGGCCACCTTGGCCGGGGACAGGACCGCTTCCACGCCAAAGCGGGTCTTGAGCTTGGACACCAGCACGTCCAGCTGCTGGTCGCCGGCGCCGGAGATCACCAGTTGATGGGTCTCGGCGTTGTTGCTGATGGAGAAGGAGGGGTCCTCCTCGTTGAGCCGGTTCAGACCGGCGGCCACCTTCTCGTCCTGGCCCTTTGTCTTGGGGGCAATGGCCATGGAGTAGCAGGGCTCGGCGTAGGGGATGGGGGGCTTGGCCACCACGTTCTTGGGGTCGCACAGGGTGTCCCCGGTCTTGACCCGGTCCATCTTGCCGATGGCGCCGATATCGCCGCAGCACAGCTCCTTGACCTCAGTGCTCTTCTTGCCGCACATGGTGTACAGCCTGCCCAGCTTTTCACTGTCGCCGGTGCGGGCGTTGACCATGGGGGTGTCGGAGGTGACGGTGCCGGACAGGACCTTCACAAAGCTGTACTTGCCGTACTGATCAGACACGGTCTTGAACACAAAGGCAACCGGCGCGCCGTTGGGATCAATCTTGAGGGTGGTTTCAGCGTCCCCGGCGGCGACCTTCACGGACTCCTTTTCCGTGGGATCGGGCAGCAGGGAGACGATCTTTTCCAGCAGGGGCAGGGAACCCAGGCAGCTCATGGCGGAGCCGCAGAGCACGGGCACCAGAATGCCTTCCAGGACGCCCTTGTGCATACCCTGGGCCATTTCCTCGGGGGTGAAGTCCTCGCCGCCGAAGAATTTCTCCATGAACTCCTCGCTGGTCTCGGCGACGGCTTCCTTCAGCGCGTCGGTGATCTCCTCGATCTCACCGGCCTGGTCGCCGGGAACGGGGATCTCCACCTGCTTATTCTTCTCCATCTGGTAGGCCTTGCCCTGGAGAATATCGATGACGCCGGTGACCTTCTTGGCCCCGTTCAGGATGGGGACCACTAGGGGAGACACCCGGGTGCCGTACTTTTCCTGAAGGGCAGAGAGGGTGGCGGAGAAGTCGGAGTTTTCCTCGTCAACCTTGGAGACGTAGATGAACCGGGGCATTTTCCGGGCTTCGCAGTATTTCCATGCCTTTTCCAGGCCCACGGTGATCCCATCCTTGGCGGAGCAGACCAGAATGGCGGCGTCGGCGGCCTCCAGGGCCTCCATCACCGCGCCGCTGAAATCGAAGCCGCCGGGGGCGTCCAGAACATTGATCTTCATGCCCTGATAGGACAGGGGGGCCAGGGCGGCGGAGATGGAGATGTTCCGGCGGATCTCCTCGGGATCGTAGTCGCAGGTGGTGTTGCCGTCGGCATTCTTGCCGATCCGGTCAATGGCGCCGGTCATGTAGAGCAAGCTCTCCGTCAGGGCAGTTTTGCCGCTGCCGCTGTGCCCGAGCAGGCAGATATTGCGAATGGCGTTTGCTGTGTACATAGTTTAACTCCTTTCAAGAGGCGCTGGCCTCCTTGCTGCGGCATTCCATGCCATAATAATGACATTATACACGAACGCCCGCAGGATTTCAATGCCCAATTTAGTGATTTTTCGTTTTTTCTGAAAAAGGCCCCGGCCTTTTGGGCCGGGGCCTCAGTCTGTCAAAGAATCCCTGTTTTCAAGAAGCGAAAACAGGGATTCTTCCGCAAATATTTGGAAAAACAAGCAAA
>CANRHF010000011.1 GCA_947630345.1 uncultured Oscillospiraceae bacterium
CTGGACCCCGGCCTGGGGCCAGGACCGGATGATCAGCATGATCCGGGAGCGGGCGGACTGGTGCATCTCCCGGCAGCGCCGGTGGGGTCTGCCCATCCCCGTGTTCTACTGCAAGGACTGCGGCAAGCCCGTCTGCACCGACGAGACCATCGACCACATCAGCGCCCTGTTTGGGGAGCATGGCTCCAACATCTGGTTTGAGAAGGACGCCATGGAGCTGATTCCCCAGGGGCTCAAGTGCCCCCACTGCGGCGGGAAGAATTTCGACAAGGAGACCGACACCCTGGACGGCTGGTTCGACTCCGGCTCCACCCACTATGCCGCCCTGCGGCGCCGGATGCCCGAGATGTGGCCGGCGGATGTATACCTGGAGGGAGCGGATCAGTACCGGGGCTGGTTCCAGTCCAGCCTGCTCACCAGCGTGGGCGCTCTGGGCCAGGGCGCGCCCTTTAAGCAGGTGCTGACCCACGGCTGGACCGTGGACGGCCAGGGCCGGGCCATGCACAAGTCCCTGGGCAACGGCATGGACCCCAACGACCAGATCAAGCAGTACGGCGCGGACATTGTCCGGCTCTGGGCCGGCTCCTCCGACTACCATGCCGACGTCCGCTGCTCCGGGGAGATCTTCAAGCAGCTCAGTCAGAACTATCTGAAATTCCGGAACACCGCCCGGTACTGCCTGGGCAACCTCTCCGACTTTACCGCCGACTGCCTGGTGCCTCCGGAGAAGATGGACAGCCTGGACCGCTGGGCCCTGACCCGGCTGGACAGCCTGGTAAAGCAGTGCCGGAAGGCCTACCTGGACTATGAATTTCACGCCGTGTCCCACGCCGTGAATGATTTCTGCGTGGTGGAGCTGTCCAGCTTCTACCTGGATATTTTGAAGGACCGGCTCTACTGCGACGGCCGGGACAGCCTCCGCCGCCGCTCCGCCCAGACCGCCCTGTACTATATTCTGGACAGCCTGGCCAAGGTGTTCGCCCCCATCCTGCCCTTCACCTGCGACGAGATCTGGCAGTCCATGCCCCACCGCCCCGGGGACGACACCCGGAACATCCTTTTAAACCAGATGCCCGAGGACCTGGGGGCCTATCCCCTGGGCGCCGAGGAAATGGCCCGGTGGGACAAGGTCATCGCCCTGCGCCAGGAGGTCAACGGCGTGCTGGAGCGGGCCCGTGGGGACAAGCGGATCGGCAAGGCTCTGGAGGCCCATGTGAGCCTGTCTGCCCGGCCGGAGGAGCTGGAGGGCCTGGACCTTGCCCAGCTGTTCATCGTCTCCTCCTGCGCCTTTGAGGCGCCTACCGAGGGGGCTGTTACCGGCGAAAGCGCCGTCTATCCCGGCCTGACCATTGGCGTCACCGAGGCCAAGGGGGAAAAGTGCCCCCGCTGCTGGAACTTCACCACCACCCCGGACAGCCGGGGCCTGTGCCCCCGGTGCGCCGCCGTGATCGACGAGCTGGAGCTGTAAAGTGCCCGATTTGGAGCGGATATGGCGCTATGAAGCGCTGCTGGCCGAGGATCAGGCCATTCAAAAAATGATCTCCCAGCTGTTTTTCTGACAATAATGGCTCCCTTTCCTGCGAAAGGGAGCCATTATTATATGCGAATTTCACTGGGACGGGGACCATCAGGCGTTATCGCTGCTGCCCTCCGGCGGGAAGTACAGGTCTAAGTCCACGTCCCCCTCGATGCCGGGCACCTGCCCGGTGCAGGAGTACTGCCACAGCTGGAGCCGGTAGGGATAGGTCATCCGCTCGGTGTACATGGCCAGCCAGAATCCGAAATCCTTCAACTCCGACAGGTTCAGCAGATCCCGGGCCTGGTTCTGGTTGAAGTAGAACACCGGCTGATACCCCTTGGCTTCCACCAGCTCGCAGAAGATGCGGGTGCAGTCCGTCAGCTCTTCCCGGGTCAGGTGGCTTGCCCGGGAGGAGTCCCCCATGTACTCCCAGTCGAAGACTACGGGCATCTCCACCTCCCAGTCCCGGATGGCGTCCAGAAGCATCACGGCCTCGTCAGTGGCCTCCTGGGTGGTGATGGCCTGGGAGAAGAAGTAAGCGCCCACCTTGAGTCCGGCCTCCCGGGCCTCCTGGTAATGCTGCTGGGCCATGTCGTCCAGATACAGCTCCCCGCTGGAATAGGTGCGGTAGCCCACCCGGATAATGACGAACTCCACCCCAGCCTCCTTCACGGCGTTCCAGTCGGTGACGGTCTGAAACTCGGAGATGTCAATGCCCAGCACGCTTTCCCCGGCGGTGCAGGTCAGGTAGCCGTCCCGGTATACGAAGTCCAGGGGGCCGTAGGGGTTGCTCTCCGGCGGGGGCAGGGTGGGCTCGGTGGGAGCCTCGGTGGTGGTCTGGGTTTCTTCGGTGACGGTCGGCTCGCTGGAGGGGGCCTGGGGCGGAGCATCCACATCCAGGGCGGAGAACAGCACCAGGGCCGTCACCACCAGCGCCAGGACGATGGCCGCCACCGCCAGAATCAGCTCGATCTTTCTTTTCCGCCTGACCGGCGTCGTGGTACGTTTTTCGGTAAAAGTGGGCATGGGAACCTCCAATGGGATTCGACAAAATATCCTTTTTGTCCTGCTTTTTCCCCATTATACCACACCGCCGCCGCTATGGCAAGTGCATTTTCGGGGAGAAGAACGAACGGTAGGTAGGCCCCGAAATTTTGTGAAGGAAATAAAAATCGGCAAGTCTTTTGCAAGTCTTGCCGATTTGCAGCATTAAATTCAATCGTCCCCGAAGGGGACACCAACTTGGCTTGGAAACTTGTCAAGTATGGTGGACACTTAAAAGAGTGAAAAACTCATTAGGGGCGAGGTAAGCGATGCTGGAATGGAGCCTGGAGGAATTGTAATACAGCTCAATGTATTTTACGATCTTCCTGGACGCGTCCTCGTAGGTGTACTGGGTCAGAGGACCCAGCTCCGTTTCCTATCTTATCATTCACTCTCCGTCGTGTCCACTTTTACTATACAACTTTCACTTTCCTACTATTAACTTTTCACTCTTCACTTCATACGATGGTGCCGATTTTTGAGAGGTAATAAGTAAGTGGTGTCCCCTCCGGGGACGATTGAATTGAAGTCCGCGGGAGGTCAAGTCTCTCCACCAGAATGCCGAAAAAATCTTTTTATAATTTTCAGACAGAAAGCAGGCCTTTTTCATTGAAAAATGGCCTGCTTTCATGCTATAATAAAACTATAAAATGAAACTTTGCGCAAGAAAAGAGGCTCTCTATGCGCTTTACTAATAAGGATATTCTGAATATCGCCATGCGGCAGTCCGCCATCGACGCGAACTGCCGGGCGGAAGACTTTTTAAAAGCGGAAAATGTTGTGGTCCCGTCCGCCGTCCATTCGGAGGCGAGAAAATATCTGTCCCTCCCCTTTGACTGCAATTTGATTTCCTACGGAAATAATATCGTCGCCTCGATAAACGAAAAATACCGCTCCATCGTGAGCGACTATATTAACCGCTTCCCGGCCGAGCATTGTTTTGAAACTCCAAATTTGCACGTCCTGAACGACGAGCTGCAAAAGGACGGCTTGTGCGTTTGCTTTATGGCGGAATACTTTTTGCCCGACCTGCGGGAATTAAAGTCCTTGGACTGCCCATATAAGACGAAGCTGCTGCGTCCCGCGGATTTTGCCCCGCTTTACACGCCTCAGTGGAGCAATGCCCTGTGTAAGGCGCGAAAAGAACTGGACGTTTTAGGCGTCGGCGCATATGACGGCGAATCGCTTGTCGGCTTGGCGGCCTGCTCCGCCGACTGCGAATGGATGTGGCAGATCGGCATCGACGTGCTGCCTGCCTACCGCCATCAGGGCGTCGCCTCCGCGCTGACCAGTCGTTTGGCGCTTGAGATCCTGGAACGTGACAAAATCCCGTTTTACTGCGCCGCGTGGTCGAACATCCGATCCGTGCGCAACGCCATTAAAAGCGGTTTTCGGCCGGCATGGGTCGAAACGACCGCCAAGAGCGGTAGTTTTGTTGAGGAACTGATCGGGCAATATTCACGGCCGTGAAGGCTGGGCCAAAAGGCGCGCAAATGCGGGTTCTTTCCAGCGGAGTTATTGAAATCTTTCCCGGACTGTGGTAGAATTTAGAAAAAGGAGTTGATTTTTATGAAGCTCGGCATCGTGGGCCTGCCCAATGTGGGCAAGTCCACCCTGTTCAACGCCATTACCAGCGCCGGCGTCCCGGCGGACAACTATGCCTTCTGCACCATCGACCCCAACGTGGGCACCGTCAGCGTGCCCGATGGGCGGCTCACCTGGCTGTCGGATTTCTATAAGCCCAAGAAGACCACCCCCGCCGTGGTGGAATTTGTGGACATCGCGGGGCTGGTGAAGGGCGCCTCCAAGGGCGAGGGCCTGGGCAACAAATTCCTGAGCAACATCCGCACCACCGACGCCATCGTTCATGTGGTCCGGTGTTTTGACGATTCCAACGTCACCCATGTGGAGGGAACCACCGATCCCCTGCGGGACATTGACATCATCAATCTGGAACTGGTGATGGCCGACATTGAAATGGTGGAGCGCCGGGTGGACAAGTGCCAGAAGGCCGCCAAGGGCGGGGACAAGCGCTTTCTCCGAGAGGCGGAGGTCTTTTCCCGGCTCCTGGCCCATCTGAACGAGGGCAAGCTGGCCCGGACCTTCGAGGGCAGCGAGGACGAGCTGGCCCTTATCGCCACCTCCGACCTGCTGACGTTGAAAAAGACCATCTATGTGGCCAACATGGACGAAAACCAGTGGGCCCAGCCGGAAAACAGCGAATATTACCGCCAGGTCAAGGCCCTGGCCGACGGCGAAGGCAGTCAGGTGATCCCCATCTGCGCCAAGCTGGAGGCGGACATCGCCGAGCTGGACGACCCGGAGGAGCGGGCCATGTTCATGGAGGAGCTGGGGGTGGCCGAGTCCGGTCTGGACCGGCTGATCCGCAGCAGCTACGCCCTGCTGGGGCTGATCTCCTTCCTCACCGCCGGGGCCGACGAGTGCCGGGCCTGGACCATCCGCCGGGGCACCAAGGCCCCCCAGGCCGCCGGCAAGATCCACACCGACTTTGAGCGGGGCTTCATCCGGGCGGAGGTCATCGCCTTCGAGGATCTGAAGGCCGCCGGCTCCTTGGCAGCCGCCAAAGCCAAGGGCCAGGTCCGCAGCGAGGGCAAGGAGTACGAAATGAAGGACGGGGACGTGGTCAACTTCCTGTTCAATGTGTGAGCGGGGGAACACTATGACAAATGAGGAACTGATCCGCGCCGCCGAGGACGCCGGCTTCGCCGGGGCGGCGGTGGTAGAAACAAAAGACATTCCCTTTGACTTCTCCTTCCGGCAGTACTGCGCCGAAAATCTATGCGGCCAGTACGCCATCAACTACTGCTGCCCCCCGGACTGCGGCACCCCGGAGGAGATGCGGGAGAAAATATTGGCCCATCCCCGGGCCTTGGTGCTGCAAACCATCTGGGAGATCTCCGACTACTCCGACAAGGCCGCCACCAAGCAGGCCAAAGCCGGGCACAACCGGGCCAGCATTCAGCTGGTGAAGGCCCTCCGGGAGGGCGGCTGCGACGGCTTCTTGGTTGGGGCCAGCGGATGCGCGTTGTGCAGCCCCTGCGTCCTGCCCAAGGGGGAGCCCTGCCGGTTCCCCGCGTACCGATACTCCTGTATGTCCGCCTACTGCGTTTTTGTGAAAAAGCTGGCGGATCAGTGCGGTCTGGAATACGACTGTGGGCCGGGGCTGCTGGCCTTTTTCGGAATGTACGTCTGCGACTGATATTGGTTTTACGGAGAGATAGAGAATGAAACGGATGTGGCTGCTGGCTGCCCTATGCCTGATCCCACTGGTGGGGTGCTACCGACAAACTTACATTTCCCTACCCCTGCCGCCGGATCCGGAAATCACCGCCGCCACCTCAGATCTGGAAACGGACGCCTCTTACGCCGCCGAGGGAACCGCCGCGGCCGCGGCGGACACTGTTGAAACTGCCGTACCGACCCAGCCGGTGGGCACCGCGTCCCCGGAGGCCCAGCCCTCCGCCGTAACAGAAACCACGGAAACGGGCGGGGAGCCCTCTGGCGAACCCACTGCCGGAGGTCCCAGCGGGGATGTTCCCGAAGCCTCCGTCCCAAGCGTCACGGGAACCGGATCCGGAGACTCTGATAGATCCCGTAGCGAGGAATCCAAGCCCACAGCGCCCACGGCAACCAGTCCGCCTCCCACCGCGCCGTCCACACCACCGGTCACAGCTCCACCGCCGATCACGGACCCACCACCAGTCACAGACCCGCCACCAGTCACAGACCCGCCGCCAGTCACAGACCCGCCGCCGGTCACGGACCCGCCGCCGGTCACGGACCCGCCGCCGGTCACGGACCCGCCGCCGGCCACAGAGGCGCCCAGCGTTCCGCCTGCCGGCGGTAACAGCGTCACCGCCGAGTTCGTGCTGGCGCTGATCAATCAGGCCCGAGCTAACGCTGGGCTTTCCCCGCTGGGTTCTGATGGAGCCCTGGCCGGGCTGGGCGGGAGCTGGGACGGCAGCGGCACCCTGCTGGAATATCTGCTTGCCAATGGCTATGACTGCTCCACCGCCGGTAAAGAGGGTTTCTCCGTCACCGACGACGCCTACGCCGCCGAATTGCTGGAAGAGTGGATTCTCTCCAGCGGCGGAAGTTTTCTGTCTCCCACCTACACCCGGGCCGGAGTGGATCTCTGGCACGACGGAAACTACATTCTCATCGCGCTCTATTACGCGGGATAAAGCAAGGCGTCCCCTTTGGAGGACGCCTTGCCATTTTTGTGAGAGCGCATTTATAAGATCGGCAGATGCTCCAGACAGGCGGGCAGGTGCATCATGTGGTGGTTCGTCATAGGCGTGAGGATCATGCCGCCCACCGTCAACCGCCCCCAGAACACCAGGAGCCATACAGAGCGGAAATCCGTGGTGACCCCACCGACTTCCAGAATTTTCATCACCCACTCCTCTGGAACCATGGACTTGATCTGTTCCAAAGTCAGTCCCTCCAAGATGCGGCGGGTGTTCTTCCCCACCGCGATCATGTAGTCCCGCAGGGCCTCCACATGAAGGCTCTGCCCAAAGGCCACCGCCTCGGAAAAGGTCAAGGCATTCCCCGTATCGGTGATGGGGCTGCCGATCCTGGTTTTCCAGTCCGCGTTAAATAGCTGCTCCCGGTCCCCCATCAGCAGATTGCCGACCAGGTCCTCTATGCGGTAGGTGTGCCAGAACTGCCAGCACAGGGGGACCACATCCGTCCCGGCGTAGTGCAAGTCCGTATCCCATTTCTGTCTGGGGACCAGTGCGTTTTGATTTCCGGAAAGCATATAGTCCAGAACATAGTCCGCAACCGTCTTTTCCTTGCCGCCGGAAACCTCCGCAGGATGCACCAGGGCGTGGACCTCCAGAGACAAAGCTTTCATTTTCTCAAGATCCTCTCCCGCCAGCGCCTCCACCAGCTGGGCATACTTTTGGTCAAAACAGGCGTAAAGCCCTTCTTTCGTCACGGTTTTCTCCCCCTCTTTGCGGTTATTATATCATGCGGAAAACCCACTGTCAACGAAAAGGGAGGCGCTCCCTATGGAAGCGCCTCCCAGTGAAAGGGGCGAATGTTGGCTTAGTACATTCCGCCGGCCTGGGCGGCGGCAGCCTGGGCGGCCGCGTCGGCGGCGGGATCGGGCTTGTCCACCACCAGGGACTCGGTGGTCAGGACGCAGGCGGCGATGGAGGCGGCGTTCTCCAGAGCGGAACGGGTGACCTTGGTGGGGTCCACGATGCCGGCGGAGATCATGTCCGCGTACTCCTCGGTGTAGGCGTTGTAGCCGTAGCCGATCTTGCCGGAGGAGCGGATCTTCTCGAAGACCACGGAGCCGTCCACACCGGCGTTCTCCGCGATCTGGCGGACAGGGGCCTGCAGGGCGGTGGCCACGATCCGGGCGCCGGTCTTCTCGTCCCCGTGGAGGGTCTCCACCAGGGCGTTCACGTCGTCAATGGCATTGACCAGGGCGGCGCCGCCGCCGGCCACGATGCCTTCCTCCACAGCGGCACGGGTGGCGTTCAGCGCGTCCTCCACCCGGAGCTTCAGCTCCTTCATGGCGACCTCGGTCTGGGCGCCCACCTTGATGACGGCCACGCCGCCGGCCAGCTTGGCCAGCCGCTCCTGGAGCTTCTCCCGGTCATAGTCGGAGGTGGTGGTGGCGATGGAGGCCCGGATCACATTGGCCCGGGAAGCGATAGCCTCGGCGTCGCCGTAGCCGTCCACGATGGTGGTGTTGTCCTTGGTGACCACGATCTGACGGGCCCGGCCCAGATCGTCCAGGGTGGCCTCGGTGAGCTCCATATTCAGCTCGCTGGAAATGACGGTGCCGCCGGTGAGGATGGCGATATCCTGAAGCATTTCCTTCCGCCGGTCGCCAAAGCCGGGGGCCTTGACGCAGACGCAGTTGAAGTTGCCACGGAGGCGGTTCACCAGCAGGGTAGCCAGGGCGTCGCCCTCCACATCCTCGGCAATGATGATGAGCTTCTTGCCGGTCTTGACAATGGGCTCCAGGATGGGCAGGATCTCCTGAATGGAGGAGATCTTCTTGTCGGTGATCAGGATCAAAGGATCGTCCAGGACGGCCTCCATCTTGTCGGTGTCGGTGACCATGTAGGGGGAGATGTAGCCCCGGTCGAACTGCATACCTTCCACCACGTCCAGGCCGGTCTCGGCGGTCTTGGACTCCTCGATGGTGATGACGCCCTCGGTGCCCACCTTTTCCATGGCCTCGGCGATCAGCTTGCCCACGCTCTCGTCCCCGGAGGAGACGGTGCCCACCCGGGCGATATCATCGGAGCCATGAACAGGCACGGAATGGGCCTTGATGGATTCCACAGCGGCGGCAACGGCCTTCTCGATGCCCTTGCGCATGACCATGGGATTGGCCCCGGCGGACAGGTTCTTCAGCCCTTCCCGGGTGATGGCCTGGGCCAGCAGGGTGGCGGTGGTGGTGCCGTCGCCGGCCACGTCGTTGGTCTTGGTGGCGACCTCCCGAATGAGCTGGGCGCCCATATTCTCAAAGGGGTCCTCCAGCTCGATCTCCTTGGCGATGGTCACGCCGTCGTTGGTGATCAGGGGGGCGCCGTACTTCTTGCCCAGGACCACGTTCCGGCCCTTGGGGCCCAGGGTCACGTTGACGGTATTGGCCAGCTGGTCAATGCCGGATTGCAGCTTCTTGCGGGCGTCTTCCCCGTAAACGATCATTTTAGCCATTTTAAAATCCTCCTCTTATTCCGTCACGATGGCCAGGATGTCATCCTGCTTGACGAATTTGTACTCCTCGCCGTCCAGCTTGATCTCGCTGCCGGTGTACTTGCCGACGACCACCTTGTCCCCGGCCTTGACGGTCATGGTCACGTCCTTGGTGCCCGGGCCGGCGGAGACGACCTCGTAGATCATGGGCTTCTCCTTGTTGGTGGTGGCCAGAATGATGCCGGAAGCGGTGGTCTCCTGGGCCTCGGACTGCTTGAGCAGCACATTGTCAGCCATGGGTTTGAGTTTCATGCTTGATTCCTCCATACAATAGTATTTAGACCGCGGGTTTTCCCGCTTTTATCTACGGCGTTGGATTTAGCACTCCTTTTCTCTGAGTGCTAATATATCATAGCGCAAACCCTTCCAAATTGCAAGAGGCAAATATGGATTTTTCGTAAAAATTTTATGAAGTTGCCGTGGGAATCTGTTTTCCCCAGAAAAACGTCGCTGGTTTGAGACCTCAAATGCCCGAATTTTTCGGGGAAGGGCCAAATTGTTTAAACTGATGAAATTTCTTCAATTTTTGCCGGATTTCCACTTGCATTTTGTGGACTATTCCTTTATAATGTTCCCATACGGGATGGGAGGCAGAGCAAAATGGGAGAAGCCATCGCGATCCTGTCCGGAAAGGGCGGGACGGGGAAGACGTCCGTCTGCGCCGGACTGTCCACCGCTCTGGCACAGGACGGGAAAAAGGTGCTGTGCCTGGACTGTGACGTGGGCCTGCGGAATTTGGACATCTCCCTGGGCTTGGAGCAGGCGCCGGCTCTGTCCTTTCTGGATGTGTCCCAGGGTGGATACACCCTGGAGCAGGCGGCGGCGCACCCGGATTTCCCCGGGCTGTTCTTCCTCACCGCCCCCATGAACTGTCCCGCCGGTGCCATCGACCCCGCGGCCTTTGGAGAGATGCTCCACGGTGCCCGGGAGCGGTTCGACTATGTGTTTCTGGACGCTCCCGCGGGAATCGACGCCGGATTTCACCTGGCCGCGGCGTATGCCGACCGGATCCTGCTGGTGACCGGTCCGGATCCCGCCGCAGTCCGGGACGCCTGTAGGACCGGCGAACAGCTGGAGCTGATGGGAAAGATCGGGGTGCGGCTCATTGTCAACCGGGTGGATTCCGATTTGATCTACGCCATGAATCTGACCGTGGACGATGTGATGGACCGGTCGGGGCTGCCCCTGCTGGGGATCGTCCCGGAGGACTACAATGTGACCCTGGCCGCCGCGTTTTCCAAACCCCTGCTGACCTACACCAAGCGGGGCGCTGCCGCCGCCTGCCGCCGGATCGCCAAACGAATAGAAGGATACCCAGTGCCAATCGCGCTGCGATAATACAGAGAAGGAGTGAGCTTCGTGAATATCGCGTTTTTGGCCCACGATAAGAAGAAGGAACTGATGGTGCAGTTCTGCACCGCCTACAAGAGCGTGCTTGCCAAGCATGAGCTGTTCGCCACCGCCACCACCGGGCGGCTGATCATCGACAATACCGGTCTGCCCGTCACGCTGCTGCTGTCCCATAAGCAGGGGGGCCATCAGCAGATCAACGCCCGGATCGCCTACAATGAAATCGACCTGGTGCTGCTTTTCACCGACCCCAACACCACCGACCCCTGGGACGACAGCCAGATGATCGAAACCATCCGCCACTGTGACAAGCACAATGTGCCCATCGCCACCAACCTGGCCAGCGCGGAGATGTTCATCATGGGCCTCCAGCGGGGCGATCTGGATTGGCGGGAAATGCTGCGCAAGCCCCGCTATTGAGGAACCAAACCCTTTGTTGGCGGGTATCCCGCCAACAATCTTTTTTACCGAAAGGAAGTTATTCATGGAGATCATTCGGCCCCGGACGCTGTCCGGGTTTATGGAGCTGCTGCCGGAAAAGCAGCTGAAAATGGAGCGGATGATGGCGGTACTGCGCCAGGTCTACGGGCTCTATGGCTTCGCCCCTCTGGACACGCCCATCATCGAGGACGCCCAGATCTTGCTGGCCAAGGGCGGCGGGGAGACGGAAAAGCAGATCTACCGCTTTCAAAAGGGAGACTCGGATCTGGCTCTCCGGTTCGATCTGACGGTACCCCTGGCAAAATATGTAGCCCTCCATGAGCAGGAGCTGGCCTTCCCCTTCCGCCGGTATCAGATCGGCAAGGTCTACCGGGGCGAGCGGGCCCAGCGGGGCCGGTTCCGGGAGTTTTATCAGGCGGACATCGACATCATTGGGGACGGAACCCTGGACGTCCTCAACGAGGCGGAGATCCCCGCCATCATTTACCAGGTCTTCCGCCGGTTCGGCCTGACCCGGTTCCAGATCCGGGTGAACAACCGGAAGCTCCTGTCCGGCTTCTACGCCATGCTGGGCCTGGCGGAGCGGAGCGGGGAGATCATGCGCACCGTGGACAAGCTGGACAAGATCGGCCCGGAAAAGGTGGCTCAGCTTCTTCAGGACGATCTGGGGCTGACGGCGGAGCAGGCGCAGGAGATCCTTCGGTTTACCTCCCTCTCCGGCAGCCGGGACCAGGTGCTGCCGGCCCTAGGGGCCTATCAGGGGAAGGAGCCGCTGTTTGACCTAGGACTGGACGAGCTGAACACGGTGACCAAGAATCTGGCCGCCTTTGGGGTGCCGGAGGAGAATTTCGCCGTGGATCTGTCCATCGCCCGGGGACTGGACTACTACACCGGCACCGTCTACGAGACTGCCCTCTTAGATCACCCGGAGATCGGCTCCGTCTGCTCCGGCGGCCGGTACGACGACCTGGCCGGGTACTACACAACCCGCAAGCTCCCCGGCGTGGGCATTTCCATCGGGCTGACGAGGCTCTTTTATGTGCTGGACGAGCAGGGGCTTCTGAATGACGCCCTGCCCAGCGCCCCCGCCGACGTGCTGGTGCTGCCCATGACGGCCGATCCCGGCCCCGCCATCGCTCTGGGCGAGTCTTTCCGCACCCAAGGACTGCGGGTCCAGCTCTACGCCGAGCAGAAGAAATTCAAGCAGAAAATGCGCTATGCCGACAGCCTCCACGTCCCCTTCGCCGTGCTGCTGGGTGAGGACGAGCTGGCCCAGGGCAAGTGTTCCGTGAAAAATATGGCCACCGGCGAGCAGCTTCTTCTCACCCCCGAGGCCGCCGCCTGCCACATTCAGAAGGCTCTGGCGGCCCTGAATGGGCCCATCATCCTGGAGAAATGACGGTGGAGCGGGCGTTTTTGACCGCCTGGGAGAAGGCCCGGCAGGCCGCCCAGGCCCTGGGCATTCGCCTCCGGCCCCAGGAGCTGACCCTTGCCGCCGCGAAAAGGGCCCTGTCCACCCGCCGCCTCAGCGACGGCTTTACCGCCCTGCAAAATGCGGGGCGGCTGGACCTGACCCTGGAGGCCCTGGCGGTGGACCGGCGCTTCACCTCCCTGTTTACAGACCAAGAGGCCAACGAGGCCCTCACCCGGCTGTTGGAGGCCGGATACCGATTTTAACAGCGCGGCCCCGGGAACGCGTGGCCGCCTTTCAATATTAGAAAGGGATAAAAGTTATGTTAATCTCACAATGTCCGCTTCTGGAATACGACGGCGCCCAGGAGGCCGTCATCGACCCCGGCAGGGAGCAGGAAGAACTGCGCCTGCCGTCCCGGGCGGTGTTTGCATTTGTGGCCGGGGAACTGGTGGACGCCTTCGCCGCCAGCCGGGGCATGGAAAAGGCGGCGGAGTTTTTGACCGTCACCAAGGTTTTCCCCCTTTACACGGGGCAGGAACAGGGGCAGTCCTTCGTCCTGTGTCCGGCGCCTCTGGGCGCACCGGCGGCGGTCCAGATCTTGGACTGGCTTCTTGCCCACGGCGTGGAAACCGTCCTCGCGACCGGCTCCTGCGGGGTGCTGACGGAGCTGCCGGAGAACGTCTTTTTGATCCCCGTCCGGGCGCTGCGGGACGAGGGGACCTCCTTCCACTATCTGCCCGCCGCCCGGTTTGTGGAAACGGACCCGGCGCTGCGGCAGGTCATCGAACAGGTCTTTCAGGAAAAAGGGCTCCCCTATGTGGAATGTGACACCTGGACCACCGACGGCTTTTTCCGGGAGACCCGGCAAAAGGCGGCGGCCCGGCGAAAAGAGGGCTGCGCCTGCGTGGAGATGGAGTGCGCCGCTCTGGCCGCCTGCGCCAAATTCCGAGGCGCCGCCTTTGCCCAGGTCCTCTTCACCGCCGACAGCCTTGCTCGCCTGGAGGCCCACGACCCCCGGGACTGGGGGAATGCCGCCCAGGCGCCGGCCCTGGCGCTGTGCGTGGAGATCATCGGAAGGTGCGGCAAAGGCGCGGCGTCTTGAGCGAAAACGGGCCCCGGTAAAAGCCGGGGCCCATGCTTTATTCTTTTTCCAAGGCCATGACCTTGTCGATGCGGCGCTGGTGGCGGGGCGCCTCGGAAAACGGGGTTTCCAGCCAGGTATCCACAATGGCCAGGGCCAGGTTCTCACCGGTGACGCCGGCCCCCAGGGCCATCATATTGGTGTCGTTGTGCTCCCGGGTCAGCCGGGCGCTGAGCAGGTCCCCCAGCAGGGCGCAGCGGATGCCCTTGATCTTGTTGGCGGTGATGGAGGCGCCGATGCCGGTGGTGCAAAGGACGATTCCCCGGTCGCAGTCCCCCGCCGCCACCGCCCGGGCCGCCTGGGCGCAGTAGTCGGGATAGTCGCAGCTATCCTTGGTATAGGTCCCGAAGTCCTCCACCTGATGGCCCGCCTGACGGAGATGGTCCAGCAGGACGTTTTTCAGCTCCAGGGCCCCATGGTCGCAGCCAATGGCAATTTTCATTTTTCTTTTCTCCTAAATCACATAGCCGCCGTTTACCGGCAGCACCTGGCCGGTGACAAATTCCGCTGCCGCCAGATATTCGATGGCCTCCGCCACCTCCCCGGCCCGGCCGTTCCGGCCCAGGGGGGTGTCCTCCGCCAGGGTGGACAGGGTGTCCTCCGACAGCCTGGCGCACATATCCGTCAGAATCACCCCCGGGCTGACGCAGTTGACCCGGATGCCGCTGGGCCCCAACTCCTTGGCCAGGGCCTTGGTCAGGGCGATCACCGCCCCCTTGGTGGCGGAGTAGGCCGCCTCGCAGGAGGCCCCGGTCTGCCCCCACATGGAGGACACGGTGACGATGCTCCCCCGGCCCCTGGCCAGCATCCCGGGCAGAGCCGCCTTGACGCAGTGAAACACGCCCTTGACGTTCACATCAAACAGCCGGTCCCAACTTTCCTCCGTCACGTCCTGCACCAGGCCGTAGGCGCTGATACCGGCGCAGCAGATGAGACAGTCCACCGGCCCGATCCGGTCAAAGGCCGCCGCCACGCCGGGCCCGTCCGCCACGTCCTGACAGATGGGAACGGCGCCGGTTTTTTCCGCCACGCTTTTCGCGGCGGGGTGGTTCTTTTCATAGAGGAAGAAGACCCGGTCCCCCCGGGCCCGGAAACACTCCACCGCCGCGGCCCCGATGCCCCGGGAGCCGCCGGTGATCACCACGGTTGCCATGACACCCCTCCTGACAAAGTTTTGACCGCTCAGAAAGCGGTCAAAACCAAACCCTATCTTCTCCGGCTGCGGGTACGGTGTTCCGAATACTGACGGATCGAGGAGATCTTGCTGTCCGACTCGGACATGAACTGCTTCAGCTTTTCCTCGAACAGCTGATCCGCCGATTTGGGCGCGGCGGGCACCATCATGGCGGGCCTGGGCGCTTTCTCCGATTGGCTCTCCTTCCGGGGGGCGGAGGAACGGAAGCTCCGGCTGTCCCGCTGGGGCTTGGGCTCCAGCCGCTTGATGGACAGATTGATTTTCCCGTTCTCGCATCCGATGACCATCACCTTCACGTCCTGGCCCTCCGTCAGATACTGATGGATGTCGCTGACGTAGGTGTTGGACACCTCCGAGATATGTACCATGCCGGTCTTATTCTCCGGCAGGGAAATGAACGCGCCAAAGCTGGCGATGGATTTGACTTTGCCCTCCAAAACGGCGCCTACGGTTAACTCCATAATCTTTCGCGAATCCTCCTAGTGCTACTCCTCGGGTTCAATGATGACGGTGTTGGGATCGGCCAGACCCAGCTCCTCCTGAGCGATGAGAATGACCCCGTCCACGGTGCCCAGCATGGACACCTTTTCCTCCAGATGGGCCTTCTGCTGCTCCAGAGCGGCCGCCTGGGTCCGCAGCGCCTCCACCTGGGACTGGGTACTCATCACCGCGCCCCGCAGGGCCAACAGCGCCGCCATAGACAATACGACGGCCGCCAGAACCACGGTCTTGGTCAGGGATTTCCCCTGCTGAAATACGATCCGATAGCGGATCTTGGGTTTTCGTGCCATGGGCGCTGCCTCCGGTCCCCCGCCGCTGGGTACGGCGGGTATTTTTTCTTATTGTAACCCATTTTTTCCAGATTGCAAAGAGATTTTTTAAAAATTTCTCGATTTTTTTGAAAAAATTTTTCAGTGGCGCCGTCAGCGCCCGGAAAAACCGCCCCACAGCCCCCCAAAACGCGGAAAACAGGGGCCTCAGGCCTTTCCCCAGGGTGGCCTCCCAGGCCACGGCCCCCAGGGCCAGCCCGGCGCAGTTTCCCAGCCGCAGATCGCCTCCGCAAATTTCGAAGCCCAGATACAGCCACGCCCAGGACGCCCCCAGCACAAAAGCCCCGTCGGCCCAGGCGGTGTGCCGGGGCCGCAGGGGCCGGAGCAGGCCGTACCACACCCCCAGCAGCAGGCCCAGCAGGCAGCTCCATCCAAACTGCCCCGCCGCTACCGCCGGGGACGTCATCCGAACAGGCGGCGCATCCAACCGCCCTGCCGCGGCTCCTCGTAGACCAGGGAGGAGATGTTGCCCTCCACGGCAACCTGTCCCCCGTTGAGGGAGAGCTGCTTGAGCTGCAACTCCCGGCCCTGGATCACCAGGGTTCCCAGCTCCGTATGGAGCACCACCGTGGTATCGTCAAAGCTCACCACCTCCTGCACCCCGGTCATGGTCAGCGCGCTGCGCGCGTCCAGCGTCAGCCGATGGGGAAGCCGCTCCTCGCCCATGGTACATCCCTCCTTTGCGTAACTGCTAGAAGGTATGCGCCCGGGAAGGGGAATATGCCGGGGTTGACACCGCCGGGGCGGGCGTGGTATCATACCCACAAAGGAACCCGGCGGGGAAAGGAGAATGGAAATTGGAGATGGAAACGGTCTTCGGTCTTCCCCTGGCCTGGACGCCGATTTCCCCCGGCGGGGGGCACCGGGCGGGCCGGGAGCTGCTGGAGGGGCTCTATGCCGCCGTTCAGGGCGGCTCTCTGCCGGAAATCGGGACAGGGCCCTGGGGGAAGCCGGACTTCCTCACGGGAGGCTGGCACTTTTCCATCAGCCACACCCCCCATTTCGCCTTCTGCGTACTCAGTCCTCAGGCTGTGGGACTGGACGCGGAGGAGCTGAGCCGCAAGGCGCCGGAAAGTCTGGCCCGGAAGGTCCTCTCCCCCGGGGAGTGGGAACAGTACCGGGCGGCCCCGGACCCTAAGCAGGCCCTGCTGACCTTCTGGGTCTTAAAGGAGGCCCAGGCCAAATGCTCCGGCCGGGGCCTGACCCATGAATTATTCCAAACCGATTTCCGTCTGGACGATCCCCGGGTCTTTCGCCTGGCCGGATGCGTCGCCGCCATCATACAGGAGGAACGCCATGCTCTTTGACACCCACGCCCACCTGGACGACCGGGCATTTGACGCCGACCGGGAGGAACTGCTGCGAAATTTGCCGGAAAAGGGCATCGCCCTGCTGATGAATCCGGGGTGCAGCCTGGCCTCCTCCCGGGCCGCAGACCGGCTCTCCCGGGAAAACGAGTGGATCTATGCCGCCGTCGGCTCCCACCCCGACGCCGCCGGGGAAGTAAACCAGGAGGTGCTGGAGGAGTACCGCCGCCTCTGCCGGGCAAATCCCAAAATCAAGGCCATTGGGGAGATCGGCCTGGACTATCACTACGAGGACATCCCCCGGGACATTCAGCTTGCCGCCTTCCGGGCCCAGATGGCCCTGGCGGAGGAGCTGGACCTGCCGGTGATCGTCCATGAGCGGGAGGCCCATGGGGACGGCATGGCGGTGGTCCGGGAGTTTCCAAAGGTCACGGGGGTCTTTCACTGCTACTCAGGCTCGGCGGATATGGCCCTAGAGCTGGTAAAGCGGGGGTGGTACATTGGCTTTACCGGAGTGCTGACCTTCAAAAACGCCCGCCGGGCGGTGGAGACCGCCCAGGCTCTGCCATTGGAGCGGATCGTGCTGGAAACCGACTGCCCCTACATGGCCCCCGTCCCCTTCCGGGGAAAGAGAAACGATCCGGGGTACCTGTACCGCATGGCGGAGCGCCTGGCGGAAATCCGGGGCCTGCCGGTGGAGGACGTGGAAGCTGCCACCCTGGAGAACGGCAAGCGATTGTACCGGATCTAGACGGCCTCAAGCGGTTTTTCCTATATATGCGGCGGTCTCCTATGGGCGCGAAGCCTTGCGCCCATAGGAGACCTTTTTATTCTGTTTTCCGGTCCCAGACTTTAGAGGAAAGCCCTCAGTCCTCCACCATCCGGGGGCGGAAGCCCTCCGTTTCCTGGATCCAGTCCAGAAGCGGCGCCCGCAGGGCGTCCCGCTGGGGGAAATAGGCCGGGTCCCCCGCCAGGTTGCGAAGCTCCCAGGGGTCTGCACGGAGATTGTACAAAAAATCGTCGGCGTAGACCTGGGACCCGGGCGCGGCGCTGCCGTCCACATTGGGGGCGTGGATGGCGTAGAGCCAGTCCGCCGTGCGGACGCACCGCCCCACCCTGCTCTCAGAGATCTGGGCGAACACCCGGTTGGGCCGGTTCGGGTCCTTTCCCCGGACTACGTCCAGCAGGTTCTCCCCAATCATCGCCTCCCCCACGTCCACCCCCGCCAGGGCCAGCAGGGTCTTGGGCACGCTGGCGGTACTCACCAGGCTTTGCACATGGAGACCACCCCGGAAGGGGCCGCCGGCGATCACCAGGGGCACCCGGAGGGCAGAGTCGTGGCAGGTGCGCTTGTAGTCGTCCGCGCCGCACAAGTGCGCGTCCCGGTTCCGGGTCTTGAAGTGGGAGCCATGGTCGGACAGGAAGACGACGACTGTATTCTCATACAGTCCCTCCTGCCGGAGCCTGGTCAGGAGCTTTCCAAGGTTCGCGTCCAGGCTGGCGCAGGCCCCCAGATAATCCGGGTATTCTGCCAGATAGTCCCCCTCCAGGGCCGCCAGGTCCGGGGGCACCGGAAAGTCCCGGAACCGCTCCTTGGAGCCGGGGGGCCCTTCGTAGTGGTGGTGGTTGTTCTGGTGGTGGGGCTCAATGTGGGACACGGTCAGGAAAAAGGGCTTGCTTTTGTCCCGGGCATCGAAAAATTCCAGGGCCATATCGGTCAGGCAGTCCACCCGGTAGCCCTCAAAGTCCCGCCTGCGGCCCTCCTCGTCAAAGACATAGCCCCCATAGCCGTCGGAGGTGAACTCCAGCACATCCGCCGCCCGCCAGAAGCCGTTGTACCCGCCCCGCAGCGCCCGGGGGACGGGATCATGGAAAAAGTCCAATCGCTGGTGGTACTGTTCGTCCCCGTCGCTGGCCAGGTGCCATTTCCCCACATAGCCGGTCTCATAGCCCGCCTCGGTGAAGTAATTTGCCAGCGTCTTGACGTTTCGCGGAAGCATGACGTTGTTGCGGAAGCATCCGGTCTCTGTGGCCCACCGGCCAGTCTGGAGCATGGCCCGGAAGGGCCCGCACACCGGCTGGGGCGTGAAGGCCTGGTCGAAGGCCACGCCCTCCGCCGCCAGCGCGTCCAGATTCGGCGTGATATCCAGGCTCTGACCAAAGCAGCCGCAAGTGTCTGCCCGCTGCTGGTCGGTAAAGTAAAGTAAAATATTGGGTTTCATTCGCTTTCCTCGATTGGATACCAGCGGATCTCGCTGGGGGCAAGCGCCACCGCAAAGCTGCCGCTGTCCGTCCAGATGGTGGTCTGCTGGCGCTCGTTGGTGTTGTTGACGACGCAGTATTTTCCGCTGTCTACATAGGCGTGGACCTCCACGTTCCAGTTGGAGCTGAACCAGCGGTGCAGCTCCTCCTCCCCGTGGGCCGCCCAGAGGATGGCCCGGTAGAGCAGCCGGCTGTTGGAAAAGCTGTAGGGAAGGCCGCAGATGTAGACGCACCGGCCGCCGCCAAATTCGTTGACCGCCAACCGCACGTCCCGGTCCCGCTGGATCAGCACCTGGGCCCCGGGCAGGGCGTAGATGTCGGCGGGACAGTGGCCGAAGTCCACATCCTTGGGGCAGTCCCGGAGGATAAAGTGGTCGGGATGCTCCTCCCAGTTGTACTTGTCGTAGCCCAGGGTGGCCCCTGTCTCCTTCTCCACCCCCAGGGCCTGGGCCAGCTGGAAATAGTGGCCCTGGTACTGGTGGCCGGAGGGCTCGCCCACGCCGATGAAGCCGCCGCCCCGGTGGATGAAACCACGGACCGCCGCTGGGATTTCCGGGTCCTCCCAGACCGGGCCGCCGGTGTGGGCGGTATCGCCGTCGCCGATGTTCAGAAGGACGTCCACGCCGTCTAAGATTCCCGGATCCTCCTTGAGGTCCTGGAAGCTCAGGAACCGCACGTCGAAGGGCGCCCCGGACAGGGCCTCGATCACGCCGGCATAGCTGTAGTTTTTCCTATAGTACAGGGCGTGGTGGACCATGTGGCAGCCCCAGGAGCGGGTTTTCCCCCAGG
>CANRHF010000012.1 GCA_947630345.1 uncultured Oscillospiraceae bacterium
CTGGGAGATCACGCCGCCGTCGGACCTGGGCCAGAAGAACGACTTCCGGGACCCCCAGGGCTATGTGGACCCGGCCAGCGGCAACATCATCCTGACCATCACCGCCTCCCAGCAGGGCACCGCCCGGATCTTGAAGTACACCCTTTCCCCGGATCTGGAAGAGGCCCACTATGACGGGGTGATCTTCACCAACGACGAGGCGAAAAACGGCGATTTCTGGAACCTGGAGTGCAGCGACACCTTCCAGATCGGCGACACCTATTACATCACCTACTCCGCCCAGGACGACACGCTGTGGTACGCCACTGCCAGCGCTCCCTACGGCCCCTACAGTGACCCCGTCCGGCTGGACGGCAAGCTGTTCTACGCCGCCAAGCATGTGGAGGATGGGACCAACAAGTACATGGTGGGCTGGGCCCGCCGGAGCGAGTCCCCCTCCTCCACCCAGGATGTGTCCGGCTGGGCCGGGAACCTGGCGGTGCAGGAGCTGGTGCAAAATGAGGACGGCACCCTGGCCCTGGCCCCGGTGCAGGCCGTAGTGGACAGCTTCTCCCTCCGCCGGGCCCTGCCCTGCGAGGGCGGCACCCACGTCTTCGTGGACGCCGGCTCGGCCTACAACTACGCCGACGCCTTCACCTGCTACGAGAGCTTCCTTCTCAAGGGCGAGTTCACCTTCACCGGAGAGGGCACCTTCGGCCTGTGCTTTGACTACAACGGCCGGCAGGACAAGAACAAGTTCATCGTCCTCTCCCCTGCCGACGGGACGCTGTCCCTCCAGTTTAACGAGGGCGGCACCATGATCACCGAAACCGCCGTCACCCTGACCCCGGGCCAGACCTATTCCTTCACCTACGTCCAGGAGGGCTCGGTGGGCATCTTCTACATCGACGGCCTGGCGGCCCTGACGGTTCGGCTCTACGGCGCCAGCGGCAAGACCATTCAAATCTTCGCGGAAAACAACACGGTCCTGTTCACCTCCCTCCGGGAGTACACAAGACCCTGACGGTTAAGAAAAGGGGCGTGCTTCCATGCACCAGATTTTTTCAGTTGACAGCCCGCTGATGAGCGCGCTGACCAGGATCGGCGACTGCATCTGTCTGAGCGTGCTGTGGGTCGTGTTTTCCCTGCCCATCTTCACCATGGGCCCGGCTACAGCGGCCCTCTACGCCGCCGCCTACCACACCATCCGCATGGACGAGGGCAGGCTGTGGCAGCGCTTCTGGGGCACCTTCCGGGAGGAATTTAAACGCTCCGCCCTGGTGGGGCTGATCTCCCTGGGGGTCATGGCCCTGCTGACGGTGGACGTGTTCGTGTTCCGGGGCATCAATATGTCGGGAGAACCCCTGGGCTGGCTGTACTATGTGGCGCTGTTCATCTGGTGCGCCGCTCTGACCTGGACCATCTACCTGGCCGCCTATACCGCCCGGTTCACCGGCAACGTGCGGGAGACCCTGAAATTCGGCTATCTGCTGATCCTCCTGCACCCCCTGCGGGCGCTGGCGGTGCTGCTGATCGCCCTGGGCGGGTTGGCCGTGATCCTGATGGTGCCCTTCCTGCTGCTGGCTCTGCCGGGAGCTGGGATGCTGCTATGCACCTTCCCCTTGGAAAAGGTCTTCCAGGCCCATCTGCGGCCGGAGGACCGGATCCAGGTCGTCACCGAATCGGAGGAACCCACCGATGATCAGTAAAGAACTTCAAAAAGCCCGGGAATTTGAGGCCCACTATGGTCCCTTTATCCCCGACGACCAGCGTCCGGCCTTCCACGTCACCCCTACCATCGGCTGGATGAACGACCCCAACGGATTCTCCTTCTACAAGGGCGAATACCACCTCTTTTACCAGTACCACCCCTATTCCAACGAGTGGGGCCCCATGCACTGGGGCCACGTCAAGTCCAAGGATCTGATCCGCTGGGAGCGGCTCCCCGCCGCCCTGGCCCCGGACCAGGAATACGACCAAAACGGCTGCTTTTCCGGCAGCGCCGTAGAGCTTCCCGACGGGCGGCAGCTGCTGGTCTACACCGGCGTCCGCCAGATCCGGGAGGAAAACGGCATTCTCCGGGACCGGCAGACCCAGTGCGTGGCCGTGGGCGACGGGCTGAACTACGAAAAATATGCGCTTAACCCGGTGATCTCCGCCAAGGACCTGCCCGCCGGGGGCAGCGTCTGCGACTTCCGGGATCCCAAGATCTGGAAGGAGGGGGACACCTACTACCTGGTGGCGGGGAACCGGACGCCGGACGGCAGCGGGGCCATTCTGCTCTACGAGAGCCCGGACGGCTTTGCCTGGCGCTATGCCGGGGTCCTGGCCGCCTGCCACAATCAGTACGGCCGGATGTGGGAGTGCCCAGACTTCTTCCCCCTGGATGGGAAGTACGTCCTGCTCACCAGCCCCCAGGAGATGACCGCCATCGGCCTGGAATTTCACGCCGGCAACGGCACCCTCTGCCTTATCGGCGAATTGGACCGGGCGCGGAAGCACCTGCTCCGGGACAATGTGCAGGCCATCGACTACGGCCTGGACTTCTACGCCCCCCAGACCCTCCAGACCCCCGACGGCCGCCGGGTGATGATCGCCTGGATGCAGAACTGGGAGACCTCTAAGTGCCAGGCCCTGGGCATCCGCTTCTTCGGTGAGATGACCCTGCCCCGGGAGCTGAGCATTCGGGACGGCCGGCTGATCCAGACCCCGGTCAGGGAGCTGGAGCGCTACCGGAGCTACCAGATCCTCTACAAAAACGTCCTGGTCTCCCGGATGACCACCCTGCAAAACGTCCGGGGCCGGACGCTGGACATGACCATCACCCTCCGCCCGGTCAGCGAGACCAACACCTACCGCTGGTTCAAGCTGAACGTGGCCGGGGACGGGGAACACATGACCACTGTTCGCTTCAAGCCGGACTGCAACACTCTGCGCATCGACCGCACCCGCTGCGGCTTCCCCCACGACATCGTCAACGTCCGGGACTTCATGGTGCGTCCCCGTCGAGGGGAGCTGAAGCTCCGGGTCATTCTGGACCGGCACAGCATGGAGCTGTTCGTCAACGACGGGGAGCAGGCCGCCACCACCATGATCTACACCAACCCCAGCGCCGACGCCATCAGCTTTGAGGCCGACGGCAGCGTTCTGATGGACGTGGAAAAATACGACCTGGTATGTGAAGGAGGAGCCCAATGAGCGCGGAATTTGACGTGGTGGCTCTGGGCGAGCTGCTGGTGGACTTCACCGCCCACGGCCAGACGCCCCTGGGCGACCCCCTCTTTGAGGCCGATCCCGGCGGCGCGCCGTGCAACGTGCTGGCCATGCTGAAAAAGCTGGGCCGCGCCTGCGCCTTTGTGGGCAAGGTGGGAGACGATTTATTTGGCCGCCACCTCCGCTCCGTGGTGGAGGAGACGGGGATCGACCTGACCTACCTGGCGGCGGACCCCGCCGCCCACACCACCCTGGCCTTTGTCCAGACCTTCCCCAACGGGGACCGGGATTTTTCCTTCTACCGGGATCCCGGGGCCGATATGCTGCTGACCGAGGAGGAGGTGCCGGCGGACGCAGTCGCCCGGTGCCGCATTTTCCACTTTGGCTCCCTGTCCATGACCCATCCCGGCGTCCGGGCAGCCACAAAAAAAGCGGTGGCCTGCGCCAAGGCAGGCGGCGCCTATATTTCCTTCGATCCCAATCTTCGGCCGCCTCTCTGGTCCAGCCTGGAGGAGGCGAAGGACCAGATCGCCTGGGGCCTGGGACAGTGCGACGTGCTGAAAATCGCGGACAACGAGCTGGAATTTATGACCGGCCAGACGGATTTTGACCTGGGCGCGGCCATTTTGCGGCAGCGCTATCCCAATATCCGCCTGCTCTGCGTGACGGCGGGGGCCGAGGGCAGCTTCGCGTACTATGATCAGGAGCGGGTCTTCGTCCCGGCCTTCCGGCTGGGCGGCACCATCGAGACCACGGGAGCCGGGGACACCTTCTGCGCCTGCGTCTTGGACGGGGTGCTGCGCAACGGCCTGGAGCATCTGACCGCCCAGGACTTAACCGCCATGCTCCGCTTCGCCAACGCGGCGGCCTACCTGGTGACCACCCGGCGGGGCGCTCTGCGCTCCATGCCGGAAAAACAGCAGGTGCTGGACCTGCTGCAACAAAATGCCTAATCCATTTTTGGAGGAACGACATGAAAACGAGTAAGAAATGTATTGCCCTGTTGTGCCTGGCCGCTTATATGATCCTGCTGCTGGCGGCCTGCGGCCCCAACACCCCTACCGCGTCTACCGGCGGCACCACCGCCTCCACCCAGCCGTCTCTGCCGGAGCATTGGAGCGCCACCGAGACGGGCCTTTCCTTTGACGGCGAGACCTGGGACAGCTACTATTTCAGTGGCGAGACCGTCTCCGATCAGGACTTCCAATACGCCGCCGACGTGACCTTCGCCGACGGCGACGCGGGCCTGGCGGCCCTGGTTTTCCAGTCCAATGCCGACCACGACAGCTGCTATGTGGCCGGCCTCAGCGCCCTGACCGATCGGGCGGAGCTTTATAAGGTGGAAAACGGCCAGCAGATCCCCCTGGGACGGGAAGTGCCCGTGGAGGAGCAGAGCACCTACCACATGCAGGTCACGATGATCGACAGCCACATCGCCTTTTTTGTGGACGATACCCTGATTTGCAGCACCGGCGACTACATCATGGCCCAGGACTTAGGACAGAACGATGTTTTGATGTCCGGCCTGTACGGCCTGTGCGCCAGCGACGGCGCCATGACCTTTGAAAACACCGCACTCACCGTTTACGATGCCGGCTCCGCCCCGGTCCTCACCAGCCTCTCCCTCCAGGCGCAGAGCGGCGAAGTGGAGCAGGCGGAGAATATGCTCTCCAACGGATGGTATGTCTATCAGCAGTACGTCTCCAACGACTGCGACGCCGTGACCATCCAGACCGAGACCGCCGGCGGCGCGGAGGCCCTGATCCTCTCCGCCACCGGGGAGACCGTCACCGGTCCCGCCGCCCTGAATCCGGGGCAGAACCAGTTCCAGATCTTCACCTCCAAGGACGGGCAGTATCAGCTGTCCTACCGGCTGAACATTCTCCGCCGGGGCGAGGAGGAATACTATTCCGAGCAATACCGGGATGTGTACCATTTCTCCGTGAAGGAGGGCTGGGGCAACGATCCCAACGGTCTGTTCAAACTGGGGGACACCTGGCACCTGTTCTACCAGTTCTACCCCGGCGGCACCGACTGGGGTGCCATGCACTGGGGTCACGCCACCAGCACCGACCTGATCCACTGGGAGGACAAGGGCATCGCCTTCTATCCCAATGAGTACGGCACCATGTTCTCCGGCTGCGCCGTGGTGGATACGGACAATGTATCCGGTCTCTTTGGGGAGAACGGCGGGATCATCCTGTACATCACCGCCAACGGCAACGGCCAGCGGGTCATCGCCGCCTACAGCGAGGATGGCGAGACCTGGAATTACTACCGGGGCAAAAATGCCGACGGCACCCTGAACGGCGACGACGTGCTCATCGACTGGCGGGAGGATCCGGTCCAGTCCGACGCCTTCCGGGACCCCAAGGTCTTTAAGTACCAGGACACCTGGTTCATGGTCATTGCCGGCGGCATGCTGCGGATCTACTCCACCACCGACCTGATCCACTGGAACCTGGAGTCCACCTACAATGGCACCCCCGGCGAGTATGAAAACGCCGCCGGCCTGCGGGTGGAGACGGAGTGCCCGGATCTGGTGCGCCTGCCCATCGAGGGGGAGGACGGCTGGAAATGGGTCCTGAGCTACGGCGGCCGCCGCTACCAGGTGGGCGATTTCACCAACGCCAACGGGAAATGGGAATTTGTGGCGGACCCGGAGTATGCCGAGCCTGTTGCCATGAATTTCGGCAACGATTCCTACGCTGGCATGACCTACTATCTGGGCGACTCCTTCAACGGGGACACCCAGGACCGGGTGATCGTCTGGAACTGGATGAACTCCTGGGACTACTGCAACCGGGTGGACGATCTCAGCGGCAACACCCGCTTCAACGGCACCTACAACCTGAATCTGGAGATGAGCCTGGTCCGGGACAAGGACGGCAAGCTGATTTTGAAGCAGAAGCCGGTCCAGGAATACGCCGAGCAGGTGTTCCCGGAGGAAAATGTGGCGCTGGACGCCACCCTGACCGTCTCCGGCACCCAGGCCCTGGACTTCCAGGGGGACGCCTACCTGCTGGAACTGGTCATTACCCCGGATGCGGGGACCACAACGGCGGGGGCCCTGGTGCGGGCCAGCGAGGACAAGTACGTCAGCGTGGAGTATGACTTCACAACGGACACCCTGACCCTGGACCGGAGCAAGCTGGGCGGCTTCTCCTCCTCCATCCGCTTCTCCCAGGCGGTGACGGAGCAGCGCGCCGACGGCTCCGTGGCCATTCACGTCTATGTGGACAAGGCCAGCGTGGAGGTATTCTCCGGCGATTACACCGCCGCCGGCGCCGCCCTGATCTACCCCGCCGACGAGAATACCGGCGTATCGGTGTTCTCCGAGGGTGGGGCCAGCGATTTCCAGGTGAAGATCACCACCGCCTCCTCCATGTGGGGCTGAGGAGCCAAAGGGCGCGAAGCACAGTAAAATAAAGGACGTCCCTCCGGCGAAAGCCGGAGGGATGCTTTCGCGGCCCGCAGGCGACAGTCTATCGGAAAACCCCTTGCATCCGGCGGAAAGCTGTTTTATAATAGCGTTGAGAAAAACCTAGGGCGGACATACAAGGACGCGAAGCGTCCCGGCAAGGAGAAACTATGCTGAATCAATTTTCAAGAACCGAGCTTCTGTTCGGAAAAGAGGCCATGGAGCGGCTGGCGGCGGCCCGGGTGGCGGTATTTGGGATCGGCGGCGTCGGCGGTTACGCGGTGGAGGCCTTGGCCCGCTCCGGCATTGGCGCTCTTGACCTGATCGACGACGACCGGGTGTGCCTGACCAATTTAAACCGTCAGCTCCACGCCACCTGGAAGACCATGGGCCAGTACAAGGTGGACGCCGCCGCCCAGCGAATTCGGGACATCGCCCCGGAGGTCCGGGTCACCACCTACAAGACCTTTTACACCCCCGACACAGCGGCACAATTTGATTTTTCCCAGTACGACTATATTGTGGACGCCATCGACACCGTGACGGGAAAAATCGCCTTGGCAGTACAAGCGGCCCAGACGGGAACCCCCATCATCAGCTCCATGGGCGCCGGCAACAAGCTGGACCCCACGGCCTTCCAGGTGGCGGACATTTACAGCACCTCCGTCTGTCCCCTGGCCCGGGTCATGCGGCGGGAGCTGAAAAAGCGGGGTATTTCCAAGCTGAAGGTGGTCTATTCCCGGGAGCCCCCCATGACGCCCAGGCAGGAGGCGGTCCTCGACTGCCAGGAAGAGGCCGATCGTCCTCTGGACACGGCCCGAGGCGGCGGAAGCCGGCGGCAGATCCCAGGGAGTAACGCCTTTGTTCCGGCGGCGGCGGGTCTGATCCTGGCCGGAGAGGTCGTGAAGGACCTGGCGGGAATCGGTTGACAAGGGGGCCAATCCCGGTTATAATGAACAAAAAAGCCGGAAAGAAAGGAAGCATGGCGTATGAAAATCAAAATCACAGCGGACAGTACCTGCGATCTGACCCCGGAGCTGATCCAAAAATACAACATTACCATCACGCCCCTGTCTGTCTCCTGCGGCGGCGAGAGCTTCCACGACGGGGTGGACATCACGCCGGATGAGATCTACGCGAAAAACGCCGAGACCGGCCAGCTGGCCTCCACCGCGGCGGTGAACATTCAGGAGTACATTACGGTCTTTTCCCAGGCTTTGAAGGAATATGACGCCGTGATCCATTTCACCATCAGCAGCGCCATGTCCGCCTGCTATCAAAACGCCTGCACGGCGGCGGAGGAGACGGGGAATGTGTGGGTTGTGGACAGCCGAAACCTGTCCACGGGCATCGCCCACCTGGTTTTGGACGCCTGCGACATGGCCCAAGCAGGAATGGCCCCCCAGGACATTCACCGGGAGCTGGAGCGCCGCCGGGAGAAGCTGGACGTGAGCTTCATCGTGGACACCCTGGAGTATCTGCGCAAGGGAGGCCGCTGCACGGCGGTGGCCGCCTTCGGCGCCAATCTCCTAAAGCTCCATCCCTGCATCTATGTGAAGGACGGGGAAATGGGCGTCGGCAAAAAGTACCGGGGCAAGTTGGAGAACTGTCTTTTGTCCTATGTAAAGGACAAGCTGGCGGACCCCTCCACCGTTGACACCAAGCGGATCTTTATCACCGATTCCGGCGTGGAGGAAAACATCCGGGCGTCGGTGGAGCAGGCGGTGCGGGAGCTGGTCCCCTTTGAGGAAGTCATCCATACCCGTGCCGGCTGCACCGTATCCTGCCACTGCGGCCCCGGCACCCTGGGTATCCTGTTCTACAGAAAATAAGGGGCTTTGGGCGATGCCCAGGCGCGAAACCGCCTTGACACCGCGGGCCCGGAACAGTACAATGAAGACCGAAACCAAATAAGGAGGGGTATTGATGAAGGTACTGCTCATCAACGGCAGCCCCCACAAGCAGGGCTGCACCTATACGGCTCTGGCGGAGGCGGCCAGGGCTCTGGAACAAATGGGCATCGAGACGGAAATTTACCAGCTGGGGGCCGGGCCGGTGCAGCCCTGCAACGGCTGCGGCGGCTGCCGAAAGCTGGGAAAATGCGTCTTTGACGACGGCGTGAATGAGATCGCCGCCCGGGCGGACAGCTTTGATGGCCTGATCGTCGGCGCGCCGGTGTACTACGGCGGGCCCTGCGGGCAGATCCAGTGCTTCCTGGACCGGCTGTTTTATAGCGCGGCGGGGCGTCTGGCGGGGAAGCCCGCTGCGGCGGTGGTGTCCTGCCGGCGGGGCGGAGCCTCGGCGGCCTTCCAGCGGCTCAATATGTATTTCCAGATGTGCAACATGCCGGTGGTTTCCAGCCAGTACTGGAACCAGGTCCACGGCAACACCCCCCAGGAGGTGGCGCAGGATCTGGAGGGTCTGCAAACCATGCGCACCCTGGCACAGAATATGGCCTTCCTGCTGAAATGCCGGGCCGGGTCGGGGGAACCCCTGCCGGTCTACGAGCCCAAGATTGCCACCAACTTCATTCGGTAGAGATCCTATGATCAAAAAAGGGTCAGGCAATACGCCTGACCCCTTTTTTGATTGCGCGGTCCGTCAAAACTTCCTTTAGAACAACAGCTTGCAGACCAGGGCGGTGTAGGCCGCCGGGTCCTCCAGGGGCAGCTCCGCCATGAGCTGGGCCTGGCAGCACAGAAGCTGGGCATAGTCCTTGGCCTTCACCGGGTCCTCGGTCATGGCGAGGCGCATGGCCTCCACCGCCGGATGGGCAGGGTTCAGCTCCAAGATCCGGCCCACCGGGTAGGCAAACTCCGGGTTCACCCGGCGCATATACTTCTCCATCTCGAAGCTCATCCCCGCGTCGGGGACCATGGCCGCCGGATGGCTGCCCAGATCGTCGGACAGGCGGACCTCCTTCACCTGCTCGCCCAGGCTCTCCTTCACGAAGGTCAAAAAGCCCTTCCACTCCTGGGCCTTGGCCTCGGCCTCCTTCTTCTCCTCCTCGGTCTTGAGACCCAGGTCCTCGGTGGAGACGTTGCAGAAGCTCTTCTCCTGGTAGGTCATCAGGGTCTGGGGCACGAACTCGTCCACGTCCTCGGTAAAGAGCAGGGTGTCGTAGCCCTTGGCGGCCAGGGTCTCCACCTGGGGCAGCTTGGCCAGGCGGTCCTTATTTTCGCCGGGGGCGTAGTAAATCTTCTCCTGCCCCTCGGGCATGGCGGAAACGTACTCCTTCAAGGTCACCAGCTTGCCCTGCTTCTGGCTGTAGAACAGCAGCAGGTCCTGGCAGGCGTCCTTGTGGGCGCCGTAGTCGGAAACCGTGCCGTATTTCAGCTGCCGGCCGAAGACGGCGTAAAATTCCTCGTACTTCTCCCGGTCCTTTTCCAGCAGGTCCGTCAGCTCGGACTTGATTTTCTTCTCCAGGTTCCGGGCGATGATGGTCAGCTGCCGGTTGTGCTGGAGCATCTCCCGGCTGATGTTCAGGGACAGATCCTGGCTGTCCACCACGCCCCGGACGAAGCGGAAATGCTCCGGCAGCAGCTCCTCGCAGTTTTCCATGATCATCACGCCGCTGGAATAGAGCTGCAAGCCCCGCTTATAGTCCTTGGTGTAGAAGTCGAAGGGCGCCTTGGAGGGGATATAGAGCAGAGCCTTGAAGGACACCGCCCCCTCGGCGCTGGAATGGATCACCCGCAAGGGCTTGTTGTAGTCGTAGAATTTCTCCCGGTAGAAGCTGTCGTACTCCTCCTGGGTCACGTCCTTTTTGTTCCGCTGCCAGAGGGGGACCATGGTGTTCAGGGTCTCCATCTCGGTGTAGTCCTCGTACTCGGGCTTGTCCTCGGGGGAATCGGCCTTCTTCCGGGACTTGGTCACCTCCATGCGGATGGGGTGGCGCAGATAGTCGGAATACTTCCGCACCAGCTCACGCAGCTCGTACTCCTCCAGGAAGCGGGAATACTGCTCATCCTCCGTGTCCTCCTTTAGGGTCATGATCACGTCGGTGCCCACACCGTCCCGCTGGGCCGGCTCGATGGTGTACCCGTCGGAACCGTCGGAGGTCCAGCGCCAGGCCTGGTCCTGGCCGTACTTTTTGGTGAGGACCTCCACCTTGGAGGAAACCATGAACGCGGAGTAGAAGCCCACGCCGAACTGGCCGATGATGTCCACGTCCTCGTTTTTCTCCATGGCCTGCTTGAAGCCCAGGGAGCCGGACTTGGCGATGGTGCCCAGGTTTTCCTCCAGCTCGGCCCTGTCCATGCCGATGCCGTTGTCGGAGACGGTGAGGGTCCGGCTGTCCGGATCTCGGGTGATGGTGATGGCGAAGCCGTCCCGGTCCACGGCCACCTTGTCGTCGGTCAGGGCGGTATAGGCCAGCTTGTCAATGGCGTCGCTGGCATTGGAGAGGATCTCCCGAAGGAAGATCTCCTGATGGGTATAGATCGAATGGATCATCAGATCCAGCAGCCGCTGGGATTCGGCCTTGAATTGCTGCTTTTCCATATCGTGAAGCACATCCTTTGTTTGTTTTAGCACTCTTGTAACCTGAGTGCTAATTTATTATAGCGCGGATTTTGAAAAATGCAAGCCCCCTGGAAAAAAGTTCTTTGAAACTTCACAATTCTGTGGTAGAATGGGCCTGATAAATGTGAAAACCAGGAGGCAGTATGATCACAGTATCCAATTTGGGGATGCAGTTCGGCGGGCAGTGGCTGTTCCAGCACGCGGACCTGCAATTTTTGCCGGGCAACTGCTACGGCGTCATCGGCGCCAATGGGGCGGGAAAATCCACGTTTTTGAAGCTCCTCTGCGGGGAGCTGGACTCCACCACCGGGGAGATCGCCGTCACCCCGGGGCAGCGGATCAGCGTCCTGCGTCAGAATCAGAACGCCTACGACGAGTACACCGTGCTGGACGCGGTGATCATGGGCAACCGGAAGCTCTATGACGTCCGCCAGGAGAAGGACGCCATCTACGAAAAGCCGGACTTTTCCGACGAGGACGGCATCCGGGCCGCCGAATTGGAGGCGGAGTTCGCCGAGCTTGGCGGCTGGGAAGCCGAGTCCGACGCCTCCCGCCTGCTCCAGGGCCTGGGGGTGCCCACGGAGAACCACTACGACCGCATGGCGGACACCGACCCCCGGCTGAAGGTGAAGGTGCTGCTGGCCCAGGCCCTGTTCGGCAGTCCGGACATCGTCATGCTGGACGAGCCCACCAACAACCTGGATATCGAATCCATCGACTTTCTGGAGGATTTCCTGCTGGACTTCCCCGGCATGGTCATCGCCGTGTCCCACGACCGGCACTTCCTCAATACCGTCTGCACCCACATTGTGGACATCGACTACGGCAAGATCAAGATGTATGTGGGCAACTACGACTTCTGGTACGAGTCCAGCCAGCTGGTCCAGGCCATGATCCGCAACAAGAACAAGCGCAACCAGGAGAAGATCGAGGAGCTGCAGCTGTTCATTCAGCGCTTCGCCGCCAACAAGGCCAAGAGCAAGCAAGCCACCGCCCGCCGCCGTCTGCTGGACAAGCTGACGGTGGAGGAGATGCCCGCCTCCACCCGGCGCTACCCCTTTGTGGGCTTCCAGCCGGAGCGGGAGCTGGGGAAGGACATTCTCACCGTCAAGGATGTGTCCGTCACCGTGGACGGGGTAAAGCTGCTGGACAAGGTGTATTTTAACGTGGGCCGCACCGACAAGATCGCCTTCGTCGGCGAAAACGAGCTGGCCCAGACCGCTCTGTTCCAAATTCTCATGGGGGAGCTGGAACCTGACGAGGGCAGTATCAAGTGGGGCGTCTCCACCGCCCGCAGCTACCTGCCCAAGGACAACAGTCCCTATTTTGACGGCTGCAAAACCGAGCTGGTGGACTGGCTGCGGCAGTATTCCATCAAAAAGGACGATGTGTATCTCCGGGGCTTCCTGGGCCGGATGCTCTTTTCCGGAGAGGATGCCTTCAAGCCGGTGGAGGTCCTCTCCGGCGGGGAGAAGGTCCGGTGTATGCTCTCCAAAATGATGCTCTCCGGGGCCAACGTGGTGCTGCTGGACCAGCCCACCAACCACCTGGACATGGAATCCATCCAGGCGGTGAACAAGGGGCTGATTGCCTTCCCCGGGGTGGTGCTGCTGGCCAGCCACGACCATGAAATGCTCTCCTCGGTGTGCAACCGGGTGATCGCCTTCCAGCCCGACGGCACCATCATCGACCGCTACGGCACCTTCGACGATTACCTTGCCTGGCAGGCGGAACAGAAAGGAAAGTTCTGATGGAAAAATTGCTTGATCTCATCTCCCGGCAGGTGTCGGAGGCCTTTGCCGCCGCGGGCTACGATCCCGCCTACGGGCGGGTCACCGTCTCCAACCGGCCGGACCTGTGCGAATACCAGTGCAACGGCTGTCTCTCCGCCGCCAAGGTCTATCACTGTGCCCCCATGACCATTGCCCAGGCGGTGGCGGAGAAGCTGGACCGGGGGAATTTTGACCTGGTGGAGGCGGTGAAGCCCGGATTTCTGAACCTCAACGTCTCCGGTGCCTTCCTGCAAAGCTATCTGGAGGCCATGCGTACCGCCCCGGACTTTGGCGTGGAGAAGACCGGCCAGAGCAAGACCGTGGTGGTGGACTACGGCGGGCCCAATGTTGCCAAGCCCCTGCACATCGGCCATCTCCGCTCCGCCATCATTGGCGAGAGCATGAAGCGGCTGTACAGCTTCTTCGGCTACCATGCCATCGGAGACGTGCATCTGGGGGACTGGGGACTGCAAATGGGCCTGATCATCGCGGGCCTCCGGGAAAAGGAGCCGGACCTTCCCTATTTTGACCCGGATTTTACCGGGGACTATCCCACTGAGGCCCCCTTCACCCTCTCGGAGCTGGAGGAGATTTATCCCGCCGCCTCCGCCCGGAAAAAGGTGGATCCGGAATTTGGGGAGCGGGCCCATCAGGCCACCTTTGAGCTTCAGCAGGGGCGGCGGGGCTACCGGGCCCTGTGGCGGCACATCATGAATGTGTCCCTGGCGGATATTCGGCGAATCTACGACCAGCTGGACGTTCACTTTGAGTCCTGGCTGGGGGAAAGCGACGCGGACCCCTTTATTCCCGCCATGCTGGAGCGTCTGAAAGCCTCCGGCTGCGCCGTGGAGAGCGAGGGGGCGCTGGTGTTCCCCGTGGCGGAGCCCGGGGACAAGAAGGAGATGCCCCCCTGCATCCTGGTCAAGTCCGACGGGGCGGTGCTCTACGACACCACGGAGCTGGCCACCATGGTCCAGCGGATGGAGGACTTCGCCCCGGACAAGATCCTCTACCTGGCGGATAAGCGGCAGAGCCTCCACTTTGAGCAGGTCTTCCGGGCCGCCCGGAAGAGCGGCATTGTGAAACCGGAGACAGAGCTGGAATTTTTGGGCTTCGGCACCATGAACGGCCCCGACGGAAAGCCCTTCAAGACCCGGGACGGGGGCGTCATGCGCTTAGAGCGGCTGATCGCCGACATCATGGCCTTCGTGGGCAAAAAGGTGGAGGAAAACCGGATCGTGGCACCGGAGGATGCACCCGCCACCACCAAGATCATCGCCATGGCGGCGCTGAAATACGGGGATCTGAGCAATCAGCCCACCAAGGACTATGTTTTCGATATGGACCGCTTCGCCGCCTTCGAGGGCAATACCGGGCCCTATCTGCTCTACACCACGGTGCGGGTCAAGAGCATCCTGTCCAAGTTTGGGGCCTGGGAGGACCTGCCCATCCGGGCTCCGGCCAGCCCCGCCCAGAAGGAGCTGATGCGCTTCCTCGCCCGGTTTTGCCCGGCCCTGGAGGGGGCCCTGAGCGCCTCCTGCCCCAGCGTGCTGTGCGCCTACCTGTACGATCTGGCCGGAGCGGTCAACCGCTTCTACCACGAGACCCGGATCCTGGACCAGGAGGACAAGGACCTCCAGGCCGGCTCCGTCGCCCTGATCGGTCTTGCCAAGCGGGTCCTGGAGCAGGGCATGGACCTGCTGGGCTTCGCGGCCCCGGAAAAGATGTGATTTCCAAAAAAATCCTCCCCGAGGCCGGGGAGGATTTTTTTACTGCTTTACAGAAGGCCCAGAAGATGCTGTAAATAGGTCTCCGAGTTGGCGGACATGGGGTAGTTGAGGAACAGCACATCGTCCACTCCCAGGCGCTGGACAAATTCCGCCAGCTTCAGGGCCTCCTCCCCCTCCCCGTTGAACTCCCGGGGGTCCAGGGCCACCACCCGGCTGTAATTATGGGTCAGGAAGGGCGTGAAGGCATTGCCGTAGGACTCCTTGATGATCAGGCAGGTCTTGCCGGTTTGGGCGCCGGTCTCGATCACGGTGATGGGGTGGTCGCCGCCCAGGAAGCAAAGGTACTTGTTCTGTACGTCTTCATCGACGTGGCTGATGGTGCTCAGATAGGTCTGAGGCTCGGACATATCCGCCGTTTCGTAGAAGGTCATGTCCGTGGAGACGCCCGGCCTGTAATAGTAGACCGTGTCCGGATGATTGTATAGAGCGTCGCTCTGGGGATAGGCGGAGGTGGCCGTGTACAGCGAACCCAAAAAACCTCCGGCCACCTGACCCTGCTCCAAGCCGCTCAGGTCCTGGGCCGTCAGCCCCGCCGCCTGGCAGAAAGCGGTGTAGGCATAGTAGGCCCCCAAGGCGGTCCAGTGGTGGTCCGTTCGGAAGTACAGGTACTCGTCCAGATGGGACAGGAGGGCGTCATAGGCGTCCACCGCCGTGACCCGGCTGTCCAGCTTGGAATAGATCAGATCGATCATGTCCCCCTGGCTGTGGCTGCCAGTGTGCATATCCTCCGGGGAGTAAAACTCGCCGGAGTTGGGGGTCACCAGGTCAAAGACCCGCACGTTCGCCGGCAGGGCGGCCGCCAGCTGATTGATGGCGTCGGCATAATTGGCCGAGGAGCCGGCCCCGTAGGATACGATCTCCATGGCCCGATCATCGATGATCATGGTGGTTCCCACGGTAATATCCACGTCGTCATTCCCCACCCCGTTGGTGAAGCTGCCGGTGGTGGGCCGCTGGGGCTCCCCGGTCCCCACGGTGGTGCCGGCAGAGGGATCATCGGCCCCCTGGGCGCCGCTGGGGGGCGGCGCCGACGGACTTCCGCTGGGGTTGGAGCCTTGCAGCGCCTCCCCGTGGTTGCCTACGTTGCCCTGGTTGTCCAGGATCAGGGTGTTCTGCTTTCCGGGACTGAAAAAATAGAATTTATTCAGCGTCCGGTTGTGGACCACCAGCGTTTCCCGGGCTGGGAAGGTGTCCAGATAATGGCTGGTGATCCCGCTGAAATAGGACCCGTCCGCCAGGCCCTTCCAGGTAAACTCCGGCATTTCGGCCAGCTTCCGCTTCTCGGCCAGGGAGACGGTGGGATCCTCGTCAAAAAGCGAGATGGCGCCCACTACCAGCAGCCCGCCTAAAATCGTGAGGCAGGCCACGATCCGCACCCAGCTCAGCAGCGTTTCCTCGGGATACAGTTTACGCCTGTGGTATTTTCCCTCCATATTCAGTCTCCTTTAAAAGTCAAAGTAAATCGACGGGCTGTATCCTTCGCCGATGAGGGACATGGTGGCCAGGTACAGTATCCCCGCGCAGAACAGGCAGGTAACCACCGCGTCCACAATGCCAAGCAGGGCGGCGTTTCTTCTGCCGTAGAGCTTCCTCGCCATGCCGCCGCCGGCAAAATTCCGCCAGGTCCGCCCCAGCGTCTGCATGACGGGGGTCGCGCCAAAAATGGCGATCACCAGCAGGGGCAGATTGTTTAAAAGCCGCAGATTGGTGGCGCTGTCGGTGAAACCGCCGCCGGCGAAGCCCGCCATAGCCGCCAGGGTGGCCCCAGTGTCCGCCAAGTCCTTAAACTGGAAAATCACCCAGCTGATCAGCACCAAAAGCAATGTCATCGTATGCCTGAGCCAGCCCGGCACCGCCTCCAGCTGCTTGGAAAAGAGCTTTTCCAGGGTCAGCAGCAGGAAGAAATACACGCCCCAGAGGACATAGTTCCAACTGGCCCCGTGCCAAAGGCCGGTGAGGGACCAGACGATAAAAAGGTTCAGGATCTGCCGGGGCAGGCCCTTCCGGTTGCCGCCCAGGGGGATATACAGATAATCCCGGAAGAAGGAGGAAAGGCTAATGTGCCACCGCCGCCAGAACTCCGTGATGGAACCGGCGATATAGGGATGGTCAAAGTTTTCATTGTAATGAAAGCCGAAGATCTTGCCCATGCCGATGGCCATGTCGGAATAGCCGGAAAAATCGAAATAGATCCGCAGCATCAGGAAAACAGCCCCCAGCCAAGCGCCCACCACCGTCAAGTGCAGGGCGGCCTGGGCATCCGCCGCGCCGGTGTCCGCCACCTTTTTAAAAATCTCCGTCGCCGCCCGGCTGGCATAGTCGGCGATCAGCACCTTTTTCGCCAGACCCACGCAGGCCCGGCTCATGCCCTCCAGGGCCATCTTGGGCGTGGTATGGCGCTGGGAAAGCTGGGCCTCCACGTCGGCGTAGCGGACGATGGGACCCGCCACCAGCTGAGGAAATAGCGAGACATACAGCAGGAACCGGGGATAGGACCGCTGGATCTGCACATTGCCCCAGTAGGCGTCGATCACATAGGACATGGCCTGAAAGGTGTAAAAGGAGATACCGATGGGCAGCTCGATGGCGGGCACCGGGATCGTCAAGCCGGTCACCGCGTTGAAGCTGGACACCAGGAACCCGGTGTACTTGAAGATCCCCAGCAGCACCAAATCCGCCGTCACCGCCAGGACCAGGGCGGTCTTTTTCTGGCGCTTATTCCCCATCATCCGCCCAAAGCGGTAGTTGAGCCAGGCGGAAAAGGCCAAAAGCAGCACATAAACCGGCTCTCCCCAGGCATAGAAAACCAGGCTGGCAATGAGCAGCACCCAATTCTTGCCCTTGAGACCCGGAACCAGGAAATAGGCTGTCATGGTCAGTGACAGAAACACAAATATAAAAATCAAATTTGAAAATTCCAAACCGGGGCCCCCTCCGCTTTTCTCTCTAATGACTATTTTAGACAAAATAAACCGGGATTGCAAGTCCCAAGGGCATAGTTTTTCGACGAAAATCCGGAAGGAAAATTGTGCAAAATTTTGTAAGGAGAAAACATAATCAGAATACATAACCAGATTACATAATTTCTCCCGGGCCTGATTTTCAATTCTATTTTGCCGGGATTCGCCTCGGAAATGCATCCAATTTGGGCGTGGAGGAAAAAAACGGCCCCATTTTGCGGAAAGGCGCCATGGAGTTCCCCTCCATGGCGCTTTCGTTCCTTACTTTTGCATCCGAAACACCGCGGTGCCCGGCGCGCTCTCCGCCAGGTTCTTCACCTGGTACATGGTCATGGCCACCTGCTCCCGGGTCATGGGGGCGTTGTGGTCCAGGGCGATCCCCTCCTCCGCCAGGGCCGCCAGGGCGTTCACCGCCCAGGCGGGGGCGTCGGCGGAAACGCTGCCGCCGGGCTGTGCCGGCAGGCTCAAATCCAGGGCGTTCTGCATCATCACCGCCGCCTCCGCGCCGGTAATAGGCATCTGGGAATCAAAGCCGCCGGAAGCCTTATCGCCGGGGATCCCGGCGGTCAGGCCCGCCCGGAGGGCCGCCGCCAGATAGGGCTGGAGCCACGCAGGCGCCTGGGGCTCTACCCCGGACACCGCAGAGTTGTCCACCGGGATCTCCAGGACCTTGATCAGCATGGTGAGAAACTCTCCCCGGCTGACCACCTTATCCGGCTGGAAGCAGGCCATGCCGCCCACCTTCTCCCCCTCAAAGAGGCCGGAGGAGCGCATCCACTCCGCCGCGAAGCCACAGGAGCGGCCCTGGGTGTCGGAATACTGATTGGAGTCCGTGGGCTTGAGAATCTGCACCGTCACCGTGGCCTCCCGGGACACGTTGCCGGCAGGGTCCGTGGCGGTGTAGGTGAAGGAGTCCACCCCCACCTTATTCTTCTTGGGCGTGTAGACAAAGCTGCCGTCCTCCCGAATCTCCACCTGGCCCCGCTTGGGCTGGCGGAGAAGGGTGTAGGTCATGGCCTTGCCCTCCGGATCCCGGACCTTCAAAATTCCCTCGTTGGGCAGGTTCTTATAGGTCTCCATGGCGAAGTCCTCCGCCACAGGGGCCTTGTCCTCCCGGCCCCGAATGGAAAGGGTCAGGGTGGCGGATGGGTCTACCCGGTCCGGGTAGATGGGCAGGAAGGTCAGCACCGCCTCCTGATCCTCCTGGGTGGAAAGGGTGTTGAACGTCAGGCTGTCAAGCTGTTCATCGGTGAGAATGTCCCCTGCCCGCAGCACCCGGCTGCCCAACATCACCGTGCCGGTAGCGGAATCCGGCAGGGACACCACGCAGATCCCCGCCAGCTCCTGGCCGAAGTCGGTAGCGCTGAAGCAGTAGACCTCCTCGCTGTCCACCTCCGCCGCCAAGGCGGGGGCGGTCATGCCCAAAATGCCCAGCAGCGCCAGGCTCAGGCAGACAATACGTTTTGGAAACATGGAATAGCCTCCTAAGTGTGAAGTTTACGCTGGTATTGTTTGCCGGTTCTGAGAAAAATATGCACCCGCAGGGAATTTTTTACTGAAAAGCCAGTGGGAGCCGTTTTAAAAGGCGGCGATTGATTTTCCCGCTCCCCTGTGGTATAGTGAAGGGTAGAAAAAACCGGAGGCGAAATTCCATGTTTCGTGAAATGAGAAGAAAGGACCGGGCCCTGGCGGAGCCCCAGGTCTGGGAAGTCCTGGAAAAGGGGGAGTACGGGATCCTGGCGTCCCGGGGGGCCGACGGGTTTCCCTACGCCATTCCCTACAGCTATGCCGTCCTGGACGGGAAAATCTATCTCCACTGCACCGCCGAAGAGAGCCACTGCAAGGACAATCTGCGCTACGCGCCCCAGGTGTGCTTCACGGTTGTGGGGGAAACGGAGGTGCTGCCGGCCCGGTTCTCCACTCGCTACGAGAGTGTGGTGGTTTTCGGGACCGCGAAA
>CANRHF010000013.1 GCA_947630345.1 uncultured Oscillospiraceae bacterium
TGGAGGTAGAAGACGTCGCCGGGATAGGCCTCCCGTCCGGGGGGCCGGCGGATCAGCAGGGAGATGGCCCGGTAGGCCACGGCGTGCTTGCTCAGGTCGTCGTAGATGCACAGCACGTCCTTGCCCTGGTGCATGAAGTATTCGCCCATGGTGCAGCCGGAGTAGGGGGCGATGTACTGCATGGGGGCCAGCTCCGAGGCGGTGGCGGAGACCACGATGGTGTAGTCCATAGCCCCGCCCAGGGTCAGGTTGTTCACGATCTGGGCCACGGTAGACCGCTTCTGTCCGATGGCCACATACACGCAGATGACATTTTTCCCCTTCTGATTCAGAATGGTGTCGGTGGCGATGGTGGTCTTGCCGGTCTGCCGGTCGCCGATGATCAGCTCCCGCTGGCCCCGGCCGATGGGGATCATGGAGTCGATGGCCTTGATGCCGGTCTGTAAGGGCACGTTCACCGGCTCCCGGTCGATGATGCCCGGGGCGGGGGATTCAATGGGGCGATAGTCCGCCGCCTCGATGGGGCCCTTGCCGTCGATGGGCTGGCCCAGGGCATCCACCACCCGGCCGATGAGCCCTTCGCCCACGGGGACGGAGACCACTCGGCCGGTGCGCTTGACGGTGTCCCCCTCCTGGATGCCCTGGTCGTTGCCCAGCACCACGATGGAAACCGCGTCCTCCTCCAGATTCTGGGCCATGCCGTAGGCGCCGTTGGGGAACTCCACCAGCTCGCCGGCCATGCAGTTGTCCAGTCCGGCGGCCCGGGCGATGCCGTCGCCCACCAGGATGACCACGCCGGTTTCGCTCTGCTCCAGGCGGGCCTCGTAATTTTTGATTTGTTCACGGATGATCTTGGTGATCTGCTCGTGTCTTGCTTCCATAGCGTCCCTGCTTTCTTATTCCGTCGGAGGTCACAGGACCGTGGAGCGCAGCATGGCCCGGATGGCGTCCAGCCTGCCCGCCACGGTGTCCTCCACCCGTTTTCCGTCGTAGTCCAGCCGCACGCCCCCCAGGGTCTTGGGGTCCACCCGGCATTGGAGCTTCACGGTCTTGCCTGTGATCTGCTCCAGCTTTTCTGTCAAACGGCGGCGTTGTTCGTCCGTAAGGGCCACGGCGGTCACCGCCGTCACGCTCACGATGCCGTTGTCGGCGTAGTACCGCTCCCGAAAGACCTTCACACAGTCGGGAAACTGACGGGCATAGCCCTTTTCGGAGAGCAGCTTGATAAAATTCAGCACATAGGGCTCCACTCGGCCTCGGAGGGCCTGGTCGGCGATGGCGCGCCGCTCCTGTTTGGGCAGCGCCGGAGAATCCAGCAGCCGGAGATATCCGGGCTCCTGGGCAAAAATCTCAGACAGGGATTCCAGCTCCTCCAGCATGGGACCGGAGAGGCCTTCGTCCCGGGCCAGGTCATAGAGCGCCTGACCGTAGCGCTCGGCGGCGGGGCTCATGCTTCACCACCCAGCTGCTCGATGAAGCGGTCCACCAGGGCGGCCTGCTCGTCGCCGTCCAGACTCTTGCCCACGACTTTTCCCGCAATGGCCAGGGCCAGGTCGGAGATTTCGTCTTTGGCATCGTTGACCGCCTTCTTCCGCTCCTGGGCAATGTCCGCTGCGGCCTTCTGCCGGATGGCGTCGGCCTCCCGGTTGGCCTGGCGGAGAATTTCCTCCTCCCGGCTCTGGCCCCGGGCCACGGCCTCCTTCACCAGCCGTTCCCCGGTGTCGGCGGCCACGGCGAGCTTCTGCTCATACTCCGCCCGCAGAGCCTCGGCCTCGGACCGGGCCTGACCGGCGGCGGCGTAGGTGTCGTCGATCTCCTTTTGACGGGAATCGATCATCTTCATCACCGGGCCGAACAGGAATTTTTTCAGCACGAAAAAGAGGGCCAGAAAGTTGGCGAGAGCAAATAGGGCGTCCCACAGGTTCACGCCCATAAAATCTTCAAATCCCACGCTTTTTCGCTCCTTTCGTCAAAAAATGGGGAGAAGAAGATCAGTTGATGCCGAACATGATGACGAAGGCGATGATCAGGGAGTAGATGCCGGTGGTCTCCGCCACGGCGCAGCCCAGCAGCATGTTGGTCCGCAGGGTACTGGTGGCCTCGGGCTGACGGGCCATGCCCTCCAGAGCTTTGCTTACGGCGATGCCTTCGCCGATGCCGGGGCCGATGGCGCCGATGCCCATGCAGATGCCGGCGCCGATGGCGCAGGCGGCCTTAATAATCGCGTGTTCCATAATAATAAATTCCTCCCAAAATGATAGTTGACTATTTCAAGAAAGCGAGACTTTCCACTTTCACGCAGGGACTTCCTCCGGCGGCGGGCAGGCCCCGGAGATATAGACCATGCTCAGCAGGCTGAACACAAAGGCCTGGATAAAGCCGGAGAACAGGTCAAAGTACAGCGACAGCACCGCCGGAATGCCGAACTCCAAAATGGGCACACCGGTGAGGAGCCCGGAAAACTCCAGCAATCCCAGCAGCCCCACCACGGCCATGATGATGCCCACGATCCACAGCGGCATTTTCTTCCGCTTTTTTCCCAGGAAGAACAGCCCACCGCCCAGGGCCAGCACCACCACCGGCACGATCCAGGTGCCGGAGATCAGGCCGATCAGGATGGTGGAGGCGGCGCTGAGGGCGGTGTAGAGGATGCTGGTAATCACCCCGCCGCCGGCCACATTGCCGAAGTGACGGAAGGCCATGCTGACGGGCTGGGCCACCTCGGAGATCAGATTCATGGGGGTCATCACCGCTACCGGCTCGGTAAAACCCTTGAGCCAGCCGAGAAAGCCGTTGCGCTTGATGGAGTTGTACCAGATGATGGCGCTGACCATCAGCGCCCAGGTCAGGGTCACGCTCAGGTCCGCCGTGGTGGAGCGGAAGAAGCCCAGCATACTGATCAGGGACCCGCAGATGGAGGACAGAAACAGGGTGCCGATAAAGGGCGTCCAGGCGACGTTGTGCTCCCCCATGGTCTCCACCACCAGGGTGCGGAGCATGGTCACCGCCTTTTCCACCAAAACCTGGACTTTTCCGGGGCGCTTTTGCAGGTTTTTCCCCAGAAAGTAGCCGGTGATGCTGAGAAATACCGTCACCAGCAGCAGCGAAAGGGTGGTCTGGGTCACGGGGATGCCCCCGAAAATGGGGATATAAAAATAGATGTACGCGCCGTTGACATTCACATTCATGTCAGGCGATCCTCCTTCTTCCGGAAAAATGCCCCCAGGGTCAGGATCAAGCGGGGGAAAAGCAGGGGCAGCAGCAGGGCGATCAGGTTGCACTGCCCGCTTCTGGCGGCGAGAAACAGTCCCAAAAACAGCCCGGCGTACCGCAGCAGGAAGGAGACGGCAATGACGCTCTGGCCGCCCTTCACGTTCTGCTGCTCCGCCCGGTCCGCAGCGGCGTTGACCCCCACGCTCATCAGCAGGAAGTTGGCCAGGGACAGCCCGCCGCCGATCAGCCCGCCCCACAGGACCGTCAGCTCCCAGTATCCCAGGGCGGCGAATATGGCGAACATGACGGCGACCCCCGCCGCCATTCCCCCGGTGACGAGGAGCGTTTCCTTCAGGACGGTTTTCCTGGAATCCATAGTCTTCTCCTCAAGCGTGATCGTTGAAAAACACATCAGGGGGCTCGTCCTTTTTTTCCTTGGAGATCCGGTCCAGTACCCGAAGGCTGGATAAAAACCCTTCCAGGGCGCACACCGCTCCAAAGGCTACCCCCACCCACAGCACCCAGTCCCCCAGGGAAAAGGTGTCCCGGAGCCAGGTGGCCAGCCACACGCAGCCGGCCAGCGGCACGGCGACGGACAGCCCCAGCTGGGTGAGCCAGACCAGCAGCTGCAAATTCTTCAAAGGCAAAGACCCCCTCTTGATCTAAAGGCTATTATACTCCATGGCGGAGGAAGATTCAAGGCAAATTGCCTCCCTTTCTCAAATATTTTTTCGTTCCGGCGCTGATGGAGCGTTTTTTGATCGAAGGGAAAGTTTTTCGGGAAAGGGGCTTTCCTTTTTTCCCAAAATATTGTAAACTAGAGAAAAACCCCACACCGATCCGGAAGAAGAGGCATATTCTACCCATAGAGGTGGTTTGGAATGCTTCTGACGGTGATTTTGGGATGCCTGGCGGCCTTCGGCGCGGTCTGCGCCCTGGCCTGCCTGGTGGGACTGGCCCTGCCCAAGCCCAGAGGGGCGGCGGTCTGCCTGGGCCGGACGGCCTTCGCCGCGCGCTGGCTGTGGCTTAAGGAGCTGGGGCTTATCCCCGGACGGCTGATTTGGGCGGAGTGTCCCCTGGACGAGGGGGAGCGGGCAAGGCTTCAGGATCGGGGCGTGGAATTTTGCAGTCTGGCGGAGCTGCCCGCCCGGCTGGCGCGGGAGGCGGAGACCCTTGGGGGAACAGGAGCTGGAGATCTTACAGGGCGCGATCAGCGCGGTAGTATACCAAAACTATGACAATGGCTACGCCGTGCTGCGCCTGGACTGCGGCAGCGGCCAGACCGTCACTGTGGTGGGCACCGTGCCCATGCCGGCGGTGGGGGAGCGGCTGGTGGTGACCGGCCGCTGGGCCAGCCACGCCAACTACGGCCGCCAGTTTGAGGCGGAATTTCTGGAGCGGCTGATGCCCCAGAGTGGCGCGGAAATTTTGGCCTACCTGTCTAGCGGCGCCATCAAGGGCATCGGCGTGAAAATGGCGGCCCGGATTGTCTCCCAGTTTGGGGACGACACCCTGCGGATCTTGGAGCGGGAGCCGGAGAAGCTGGCCCAGGTGCCGGGCATTTCCCAGGCCAAGGCCATCGCCGTGGGCCAGCTGTTCCGGGCCCAGTCCGGGCTGCGGCAGATCATGGAATTTTTCGCCCTACATCACCTGCCGGCGGAGCTGGCGGTGCGTACCTATAAAATCTACGGGGAGCAGACCATGGAGCTGCTCTATCAGGATCCCTATCTGCTGATGGACGACGGGCTGGACGCCCCCTTCGCCCCGGTGGACGCCTTCGCCGTGGAGCTGGGGGTGGCCGCCGACGATCCTCGGCGGGTGGAGGCGGGGCTGCTGTTCGAGATGCGCTACAACCTGGCCGCCGGGCACAGCTTTCTGCCCAGGGACAAGCTGGCCCTGGCCACAGGGCAGCTGCTCTCCATCTCCCAAGAGGCCGCGGCGGAAGGGATAAACCGGCTGCTGGAGGCGAAGAGGCTGATCGGGGACCGGCTGGCGGGGATCGACATTGCCTACCTGCCGGAGCTGTACCAGGCGGAGACGGAGGCGGCCCGCCGCCTGCGGGAGCTGGCGGGGGGAGAATACACCGCCCCCGCCGATTTGGAGGGGATGCTTGCCCAGGCGGAAAGGAGCAGCGGCCTGAAATACGCGCCCCAGCAGGCCCGGGCCATCCGGGAGGCGGCCCAGGCCGGGGTCCTGCTGATCACCGGCGGCCCCGGCACCGGCAAGACCACCATTTTGAACGGCGTGCTGTCCCTCTATTCTCAGATGGGCCTCAAGTGCCTGCTGGCCGCCCCTACGGGCCGGGCCGCCAAGAGGCTGACCGAGGTGACGGGCCGGGAGGCCTCTACCATCCACCGGCTCTTAGAGGCAGGCATCGACCCCAATACCGGGAAAATGTTCTTCGCCCGGGACGAGAGCAATCCCCTCCGGGCAGACGCGGTGATCGTGGACGAGATGAGCATGGTAGACGTGCTGCTGCTGGGAAGCCTGCTCCGGGCCATTCCGCCCCGCAGGCGGCTGATTTTGGTGGGGGACCCGGACCAGCTCCCCCCGGTGGGGCCGGGGTTTCCCTTTGGGGATATGCTCCGCAGCGCCGTGCTGCCCACGGTGCGGCTGACGGAAATTTTCCGCCAGGCCCAGCAGAGCTTGATCGTCATGAACGCCCACCGGGTCAACCGGGGGGAGCTGCCGGACCTCCGGAGTCGGAACAGCGACTTTTTCTTCCTGCCCTGCCGGTCGGAGGAGGCGGTGGCCCAGACCATCACCGACCTGTGCGAAAAGCGGCTGCCCAAAAACATGGGCATTCCCGCCGGGCAGATCCAGGTGCTTTCCCCCACCCGGAAGGGCGCAGTGGGCACCTGGGAGCTGAACAAGCGGCTTCAGGCCCGGCTCAACCCTTCGTCTCCGGCCAAAAAGGAGCGGACCTGGGGCGGATTTTCCTACCGGGAGGGGGACCGGGTGATGCAGATCCGGAACAACTATGATATTCTGTGGAAGAAAACCGACGGCTCCGCCGTCGGGGCTGGGATCTTCAACGGGGATGTGGGAACCATCCGGGAGATCGACCCCGCCATGGAGACCGTGACTGTGATTTTTGAGGACCGGGAGGCGGAGTACGACTTCACCCAGCTGGGGGAGCTGGAACCGGCCTACGCCATGACCGTCCACAAGAGCCAGGGCAGCGAGTACCGGGCGGTGGTCATGTCCGTGTGGGGCGGCAGCGGGTATCTTTACAACCGGAGCGTGTTGTACACCGCCATCACCCGGGCCCGGGAACTGCTGATTTTAGTGGGCAGGCCGGAAACGGTGGAGACCATGACCAATGCCGTCCGGGTAGGCAGGCGCTACACGGGCCTCAAGCTCCGGCTTCAGGAGAAGGACCATGTTGTTTGAATGGTTGAAGGCCCTCCTGTTTCCGCCCAAGTGTGTGCTGTGCGGGAAGCTTCTGGAGCGGGAGGAGACGGACCTGTGCCATGAATGCCGGACGGACAGGCCCCTGTATCCCCGGCCCTCCGGCGGAAAGGAATTTATTGACCGATGGACCGCGGTGTGGTATTATGACACTGTGGTGCGGCGCAGTTTGCTGCGGTACAAGTTTCACGGCGCCCGGCACTATGCCTCCTGCTATGGCAGAATGCTGGCCATGAAGCTGACGGAGGAAGATCTGACGGATTTCGATCTGCTTACCTGGATTCCGGTCAGCGCCAAGCGCCTGCGGAAGCGGGGCTACGATCAGGCCCAGCTTTTGGCCCAGGCGGTGGGCGCGGAATTGGGCAGGGAACCCACGCCCACGCTTCGGAAGAAATGGGACAACCCGCCCCAGTCCGGCATATCCGGACCGGCCCAGCGCCGGGCCAACGTGCTGGGGATTTACCAGGTCTTGGACCCGGAACGGGTGCGGGGAAAGAACATACTGCTGCTGGACGATATTCTCACCACCAGCGCCACCGCCAGCGAGTGCGCGCGGATGCTGCTGACGGTGGGAGCGGAGCGCGTGACCCTGGGCGCGGTAGCCGCCGGGGGGAGAAAAAAGGATAACGGGTGATTTTTATGCCATTTCAAATGCCATTCCAACTGTTTACGAACGACCTGGGCGTGGACCTGGGCACCTCCAATGTGCTGATCTATGTCCACAATCGGGGCATTGTAGTGCGGGAGCCGTCGGTGGTGGCGGTGGATAAGAATACGGGCCGGATCCTCCAGGTGGGAGCCGCCGCCCGGAATATGCTGGGCCGGACCCCCGGAAACGTGGTGGCTATGCACCCCCTCCAGGACGGGGTCATCTCCGACCATGAGATGACCGTGCGGATGCTCCAGCAGCTGTTCCGCACCGCTACCCGCACCAGTCTATTCACCCCCAAGCCCCGGGTGGTTGTCTGCGTGCCCAGCGGGGTGACGGAGGTCCAGGAGCGGACGGTGATCAACGCCGCCATTGAGGCCGGCGCCCGCCGGGTGTACCTCATCGAGGAACCCTTGGCGGCGGCCCTGGGCGCCAACTTAGACATCAGCGGTCCCAGCGGGTATATGGTGGTGGATATCGGCGGCGGCACCACCGATATCGCGGTGCTGTCCATGAATGGGGTGGCGGCCTCCTCCTCCATCAAGGTGGCGGGGGACGCCTTTGACGACGCTGTGGCCCGGTTTGTCCGGCGGCAGTTTGGCGTTGCCATCGGTCAGGCCACGGCGGAGAACATCAAAATTCAGATCGGCTGCGTCTATCCCCGCCCTCAGGACATCTCCATGAACGTCCGGGGCCGTGACACTAAAACCGGCAGACCCCGAGACATTACCATTTTGTCCTCCCAAATTTACAACGCCCTGCGCCGCCTGGGCCGGCAGATCGCCGACGAGGTCCTCTCCGTGCTGGAGCAGAGCTCGCCGGAGCTGGTGGGGGACATCTCTCAGAACGGCATCACCCTCACCGGCGGCGGCAGCCAGATCTGGGGCATGGACGCCCTGCTGATGGAGCACACCGGCATCCAGACCACCCTGGCCGACGACCCGGACTCCTGCGTGGCCTACGGCTGCGGTAAAAGCCTGGAGTGGATCAACCACATGCAGGAGGGCCCCATCAATATTGCCCGCCGCCGCATTATGCGGGAGCGCTGAAAAACGGAAAAAGAACCCCCAGGGGGGCTTCTCAACGGGGCGAAGGTAGCTTATAATAAAGCTATCGGTTACCTCTTAACGATCCCAAGCCCTCCGCGCCGCGCTTTTTGGGGAAAAAGCGCGGCGCGGTATTTTTTGGGATATACTGTCTTGCCATTTTCCCCATTTCCGCGTATAATGAACGGCAGCAAGGAGGAGAGAGAAAAATGATCCTGTATTTGACCAGCAGCCCCTGCGTGCCGGGGGCGGACCGGGCGATCCTGAACCCGGCCAACGGTTTTTTGCACCGGCTCCGGGTGGACCTGCCGGAGCGGCCCAAGTGTTTGGTGGTCTGCTCGGACCCAAACACCTTTGCCTTTACTGACCAATTCGCCTGGGACATGGCCGGGGCCTTTGGGGAGGCCGGGATGCCCTGGGGAGAATTTCGGGTGCTGGATGGCCGCAACCCGATGGAGGCCCGGGAACTGGTAGAGTGGAGCCAGCTGATCATTCTGGCCGGGGGCCATGTGCCCACCCAGAACCGGTTTTTCCGGGAGATCGGCCTGGCAGGGTTCCTCCGGGACTATCCCGGAACGGTCATAGGCGTCAGCGCCGGCAGCATGAACAGCGCCGCCATGGTCTATTCCCACCCGGAGCTCCGGGGGGAGGCGGTGGACCCGAATTATCAGCGGTTTCTGCCGGGCCTGGGCCTGACCTACATCAACATTGTCCCCCATTTCCAGCAGATTCGGGACCTGCGCCTGGATGGGCTGCTGGTGGTTTGGGATATCGCCCTGGGAGACAGCCGGGGGCACTGCTTCTACGCCCTGCCCGACGGGACCTATTTTTACGCCAGGGATGGAAAGACGATCCTGTGTGGCGAGGCCTACCGGATGGAGGAGAATCATTTCTACCAGGTCTGCCGGGAAGGGGAGACCCTTGCGCTGTGAAAGGAATAAAAAGATGAAGCGAGATTTAAAAATCGTGCAGATCGGCTTCGGCCAGCGGGGGATTCCCATGCTGGAGCTGATGCTGAATACCATGGAGGATATCCGGGTAGTGGGTGTGTGCGACGCCTACCCGGACCGCACCGCCGCCGCGGCGGAGGTCATTGAAAAGGCCCGGGGCTGCCGCCCTGCCCAGACGGAGGACTACCGGTACCTTCTGGCCCTGGACGCCGACGCGGTGCTGATCACCAGCGCCTGGGAGGGCCACATCGACATGGCCTGCCAGGCCATGGAGGCGGGTCTGGACGTGGGCTGCGAGGTGGGCGGCGCCTACCGCATCGAGGACTGCGGACGTCTGGTGGAGACGGCAGAGCGGACCGGGCGGCGTTGTATGCTGCTGGAAAACTGCTGCTATGGCCGCCGGGAGCTGATGGTGAAAAATATGGTGGAGCAGGGCCTGTTCGGCGAGATCGTCCACTGCGACGGCGGCTACTGCCATGATCTGCGGGAAGAGGTCAGCTGCGGGGAGGAAAACCGCCACTACCGCCTTCGCAACTATCTGGCCCGAAACTGCGAAAACTACCCCACCCATGAGATCGGCCCCATCAGCAAGGTGCTGAAAATCAACAGCGGAAACCGGTTTACCAGTCTGGTTTCCGTGGCCTCCAAGGCCGCCGGGCTCCATGAGTATGTCCTGGCCCACCGGGGGCCGGAGGACAAGCTGGCGAAGGCCCGATTCGCCCAGGGGGACGTGGTGACCACCATTCTGAAAACCGCCCTGGGCCAGACCGTTCGGATCACCCTGGACACCACCTTGCCCCGGGCCTACAGCCGGCAGTTCACCATCCGGGGCACCAAGGCCGCCTATTTTGAAGATATGGACGCCATTTTCCAGGACGGGGTCCACAACCGCTATGAATTTAACGCCAAGGCCCTCTGGGGCAACGCCAAGGAGTACGCGAAGGACTATGACCATCCCCTCTGGCGGGAGTACCAGGCGGTGGGGGGCCACGGGGGCATCGACTATCTGGTGCTGCGGGCCTTCTTTGAGAGCATCCAGCAAAACCAACCCGCCCCCATCGACGTCTACGACATGGCCACCTACATGAGCATCACGGCCCTCAGCGAGCGGTCCATTGCCCAGGGCGGCGCGCCGGTGGAAATGCCGGACTTCACCTCCGGCCGCTGGAAAAACGCGAAGCCCAAGACCGGCTTTGCCTACGAGCTTTGACGGACGTCCCGACCTCGACCGGCAGGCGGGAAATCCTTCTTCTGCCTCCCAAATGGGACCCGCTTCGCTGGGCTCCCATTTGGAGGAGATCGCAGGCTGACCCGCGCACTCGCTGTACGAAGGAGGCGCACAGCTCGCATGGCTACCGTCAGACAGTGCCACCACCAGCTCTGCCGGTGGTGAGTAAGTGCGCACTTAGAAGACAAGTGACATTTTGAAACCGTCTGGCCTGTGTGTTAAAATATTAGTATAGTTCGAATACTCGGGATTATTGGAGGAAAATCCACCATGCTGTGTGTTATCGCAAAGCTCGATGAACTCGCCACAGGAACGCTTGCGGCGATACAAAAAATTGCATTTTCTGATTTTGCCCCCTCAAATCCGTTGCACGGTCACATTACGCTTGCCTCTTACATTGGGGATAATGAGACTGAATTTATGCAATTCTGTAAGCATCTATTTGAGGGGTTTTCGTCTTTTACCGTAGAGTACAAAAAGATTGAGGTTTTAGAGGGAACTTCAGATAGTGCGCCAATTATCATCGCAGCTCCGGAAAGAGCAGGAATATTGGAAGAAGTACACAAGCGCATTGCGGCAGCGTATGGCAGTTCCCTCAACAAATGGACACAAATGGACAGTTGGTATCCTCACACTACGTTGCTGTATAGGCCGGGCGTGGATCTGCATCCAATATGCTGTAAAATGGCGGCGTCATTTGTTCCATTTTCAACGCATATACGCAAAATAGAGTTTTCTCGGGTCCTTGAATCAGGGTATGATATTATCGACCAAGTTGAACTACCCGCCTGACAACTTTCTATTGTCCGGGTTGTAAACAGGGGCATGACCGCCCATCGGCGTGTCATGCCCCTTCTTGCTCTGCGTCTGCCCTCCTTCCAGCCGGTTGCTTCACTTTGCCACAAATGAGCCGCCAGCCATTGTGTATTTGGTAGTGAAAGCCCCCTTTACACAATAACGCTCAGGAGACTCGTTCTCCTGCCTGCGCTTTTTGTGCGTTCCGCGCCGCTGGAACGATACCGAGCGGGCCCAGCAGATGGGGCGATTCGCGCCAGACCTGCGCACATCTTGACCGCGGCAGCCCGCCGCCCCCGAAAGGGGCCGGGGGAGCAACCACAGCGTGGGAGGCACCAAAACAAGAAGACACATCCCAAAAAAATCAAAAAATCACTTGACATACTGTGCGCCGCACAGTATAATATATACACACAATATTTCGAGGTGATGTCCATGGATGCCCAGGATTTGGTTTCTGGCCTGGTGTCGGAGCTGCGGCGGGGGACGCTGATCCTGTTGGTCCTAAGCCGCCTCCGGCAGGAGCGGTACGGCTATGAGCTGGTGAAGGAGTTGACGGACCGGGGGATCCCCATGGACGCCAACACCCTTTACCCCCTGCTCCGCCGCCTGGAGGGGCAGGGGCTGCTGGAGAGTACCTGGCGGACCGACGAGCCCAAGCCCCGGAAGTATTACCGCCTGACGGCCTTGGGCGGGGAGGTCCTTTCCAGGGCCACGGAGTACTGGCGGCGGTTTTCCCGCCAGGTGGATCAGTGTTTGGAGGGATGAATATGGAAAACGATCTGATGGAGCGCTATATCTACGCCGTGACCCGCCGCCTGGGTCCCAAGCAGCGGCAGGACGTGGCCCAGGAGCTGCGGGGCCTGATCGAGGATATGCTTTCCGAGCGCTGCGCCGGGGCCAAGCCCACGGAGCGGGACCTGCGGGTGGTGCTGACGGAGCTGGGCCCTCCGGGGGAGCTGGCCCGGAAGTACGACCCGGCGGGGGACCGGGCCCTCATTGGCCCGCCCTATTTTGGACTGTACAAGCGGGTGCTGGAAACGGTCCTGGTCTGCATGGCCGTGGGGATGACCCTGGCCCACGGGATTTTGGCCCTGCTGGAGCCGGGAACCTGGTATCTGCTGGTGGGCCGGTGGCTCTCCGGCCTGGCGGCGGGGCTGGTGGGGGCCTTTGCCTTCGTCACCGCCCTGTTCGCCTTTTTCAGCTGGCGGGGCGTGGCCCTGGAGCAGTACAATTTTGACGATCTGCCCCCTGTGCCGAAAAAGCGCCAGACCGCCCCGGTGTGGGAGAGCATGGCCGGCATCGGCTTCTGCGTGGTGTTTCTGGTGATCTTCCTGGGCTGCCCCCAGATCTTCGCCATGCCGGACGGCACGCCCCTGCTTTCGGCGGCGGCCATCCGGGGCACCTGGCCCGTGCCGGTGCTGCTGGCAGCATTGGGCATCGGCCGGGAGACGGTGAAGCTGCTGGAGCGGCGGTACAGCCGCCGGGTTTTTCTGGCGGCCCTGCTTGCCGACGGCCTCAGCGCCGCCCTGATGATTTGGTGGCTGGAAGCCTTTCCGGTGTTCAACCCCGCTTTCTTTGAGAAAATCGCCGGACTGTTCCCGGAAGACCCCGGTTTTTCTTCCTTTTTTGTAAAATTTCCCATGTTTTTCCTAGCTGTCTTTCTTTTTGCCCTGGCCCTGGACGTTTTGGACGCGTTCCTCCGGAGCAGGGAGGTATAAAATTGCCGTCCGCGGAAGAGAGTTTTCCACGGACGGCGATTTTCCGCGTCCCAGTCCAAAACGGACCGTAAAGAAATGTTAAAAAAGATTTTCCCGATTACCCATTGCATTTAAAGTGGAATTGTAGTACAATAAAGCAATCTAAGTCTCAAAATACGGCAGCTTTTCCTGGGCCGAATCTAAGCAAAAAGCAGCTCCAAAATCATTTGGACAAGGATAAAGGCTCCCTAGTCCGCATAGGATGCCCGCGGGTACCGATGCCCGGATGGGAAGAAGCAGCCCCAATTTGGACGCGATTAAAATTTATAAAAAGTAAAATAGAATATCAAAAGCCACGATACGGACGTTACGGCCTTTGCCGCAATGGCTGCATTGGCGGCGGTTGGGGGCGAAGACGGCTCTAATCGGCGGTTTCCTACGGGAAAGGCCGCCTGCCGACCGGACTGCCGTTTTTTCGCCGGCGCAGCCGCGAAGTCCGTACCGGGCAATCGTGCTGGAGGCGTTGAAACATGACATATCATAACCGGAACTATTCTTATAATGCCCGTAATTCCCGCAGGAGGAAGCGCGGTTTTCCTTGGGGCGCCGCCCTTGTAGCGTTGGTGGGGCTGTTGTCCGCGGTTTTTTGTGTGCTGATGGGCCTGACCAAGCTGCTGCCCCCCTATTATCTGATTCTTCTGGGCCTGCTCCTGGTAGCCCTCACCGCCCTGGTGGCGGTGCTGGCCCTTCAGAGAGGAGCTGGGATCCGTACCACCGGCATGGTTTTCGGCGTTCTGGCCTGCCTGCTGCTTTTAGTGGGGAGCCTGGGTGTGGGCAGGACCCTGATGGCCATGGGCAATATCACCAATCCCGGCAGGGAAGAGATCCAGGTTGGTATTTATGTCCGCACCGATGACCCTGCCCGGATCCTGGGTGACATGGGGGATTATACTTTCGGCATTCTCCGGTCTATTGACCGGGAGAGCGTGGATGAAACTGTGGCGCAGGTCACCCAAAAGCTGGAGCGGGACATTGCCATCGCCGAGTATGACAGCCCGGCCCAGATGGTCAACGCTCTTCTGGACGGCCAGGTGGACGCCATGATTTTGAACGAGGCGTATTTGGATGTTTTGACGGAGACGCCCGGCTTTGAAGATGTGGAGAGCCGGGTGCGGCAGGTCATTGCCATGAGCGTCTATGCCCCCGCCCCTCCCAGCGGGCCTTCCTCCGAATCCACTCCCGCCTCGCCGAACGACTTTACGCCCGTCGACCCGGTGACCGGTGAGCTTCAGCCCTTTGTGGTCTATGTCAGCGGCATCGACAGCCGTACCGGTCTGGACACCCGGAGCCGCAGCGACGTCAATATTCTGATGCTGGTGAATCCCAATACCCACCAGATCCTGCTGGTTTCCACGCCTCGGGACTACTTTGTGCCCCTGTCTATCTCCGATGGTGTGAAAGATAAGCTGACGCACGCCGGCATTTATGGGATCGACGTATCCATGGACACGCTTGAAATGCTCTACGGGATCGACATTAACTACTATTTCAAGGTTCATTTCGGCGGCTTTGAGGAGATCATTGACAGCCTGGGCGGAATCACGGTTAGCTCTCCCATGGAATTTAGTTCCAATGGTTACCACTTTGATGAAGGCGATAACTATATGGACGGCGCAAAGGCGCTGGCCTTTGCTCGGGAGCGGTACGCCTTTATCGACGGAGACTTCCAGCGGGGGCGGAACCAGATGGCGGTGATCAAGGCCGTGATCAATAAGGCCATGTCGCCCAGCGTTCTGACCAATTATCTCCCGCTTTTACAGGCGGTGGAAAACGGCTTCATTACCTCGGTGCCCTATGACCTGCTGGCGACCTTGGTGCGGGAGCAGCTGTCTGATAATCAGTCCTGGAATATCGTCTCCTACGCCGTCAGCGGCTATGGGGACTACCAGGTCACCTTCTCCCAGGGCGTGGAGGCGTCGGTAATCATTCCGGACGAGTCCACGGTGGAGACCGCCAAGGAGCTTATGAAGCAGCTGCTTTCCGTTCAGGTCGTGGAACAGCCGGAATAAGCAGAAACTAAAGATGGTGTGTATGGAAGGATTGAACGGAAAAGGGAAAAAGCGTTTTGAACATTGGCCGGTCGTCGGCGTTGGCCTGGCGGTTTACGATGCCCTTGTGGTGAATCTCGCTTACTTCTTGGCTCTCTGGCTGCGGTATGACTGCCAGTTTTCCGCCATACCTGCGGACGGCCTCCGGTGGCTGGGCCGGTTCGCGCCCCTTTACACGCCGGTATGCCTGGCCATTTTCTGGCAGTGCCGGATGTATCGGGACCGGTGGCGGCATGCCGGGGATCGGGAGCTGCTGCAGGCGGTGCTTGCCGTCTGTTTGGCCTGCGCTGCCCAGATCTTGGGCGTGTGGGCGCTGTTTGGCAGAATGCCCGCGGCCTACTATGCCATGGGAGCGCTGCTGCAGCTCCTGGCGGTGCTGCTTCCCAGGCTGCTTTACTGCCTGGTGTGGGGGATCCTCCACCCGGAAAAGGCTGTCCGGGAGATTCCTGTGGAGGAGCTGCTGGGCCGGGAACCGGTGAAAATGAATACGGAGGAGGCGCTGTCCTTCCTCCGGGATAAGACCGTGCTGGTGACGGGAGCCGGTGGGCTGATCGGCGGCGAGCTGTGCCGTCAAATCGCCGGCTGCGGCGTCAAAAAGCTGATCCTTTTCGACATCCGCGATGACCATACCGACGCTCTTCAGCGGGAGCTGAAGGAGCAAGCGCCCCAGCTGGATCTGGGGGCCCTGGTGGGCTCCGTCCAGGACGATCGGCGGCTGGAGAAGGTGTTCTCTCAGTACCGCCCCCAGGTGGTGTTCCACGGAGCGGCCTACAGTGCCGCGCAGGTGCTGGAGGGGAGCCCCTGGGAGGCTGTGAAGAACAACGTCCTGGGCACCCATCAGACAGCTTGGGCAGCCATGGCCCATGGCTGCCAGCGGTTTGTGCTGGTCAGCGCGGACGAAGCGGCAAAGCCTTCCGGCGTCATGGGGGCATCCAGACGACTCAGCGAAATGATCCTGGAGGCCTTTGACCGGATGATTCGGGAGGGGCGTTCCCAGGAGTTGACCAGACTGCATTCTCGCCGAGTAAGGAAGGAGCCTGCGCTCCTGCCGGAGGATGTAAACACAGAGTTTGTCGCGGCACGATTGGGGAATGTGCTGGAGAGCAGCGGTTCCGCGGTGGCCATGTTTCAGCGGCAGATCGCCCAGGGCGGACCGGTGACGGTGCCCGACCCGGAGGCTGCTTGCCGCTTGATGACCGCCCAGGAGGCTGTCGGACTGATCCTTTATGCCTGCGCCCATGCCAAGGACGGGGAGATCTTCGCGCTGGACATGGGAGAGCCGGTGAACCTCGATGCCCAGGCCCGGAAGCTGATCCAGCTTTCCGGCCACCGACCGGATCAGGATATTTCCATTGCCGATGCCGGCCATTGCCCGGCGGAGGAGCCCCGAGAGGAGGGCACGGCGGCGGAGGAGGGCTCGGAAAAGACCTCTGACAGCGGGATTTCTATCTGCCGTCCTGTTCCCTTTGACGCGGAACGCCTTCTTGCCCGGCTTCCCGGGTTGATGAAGGCGGCGTATGAGGAGCGTGGCAACGCCCGGGAGCGGCTGCTTCAGTTGGTGTCTGATCCCGGCCCGGCGGAGGCGGAAGGCGAAGACTCCGGGGAGGATTCGGCGGAAACGGCCACCGACTCCGAAGCAACGCCGAAGACGTCCGAGGGACCGGAGACAACCCCTCAAACCCAGCGGAATCAGAAAAAGCGCCGTAGGAATCGGCACAAATCCAAGCCCCAGCAGAACTTAGAAAGCACGAGCGATGCGCAATAAAGAATCCCTGCCGGAGGCGCTGCCTCCGGCAGGGATTTTCTACTGAATCATGGTTTTTTTAGATAGATTGCGTACCGGTGGCCCCGGGGTGTCGCCTCCACCGGGCGGAAGCCCTGGCTTTCAAAGCACCTCCGGGAGGCATGGTTCCAGGAATAGATCTCCCGAACCCCCAGGGAGTCGAATCCAAGCGAGCGCCCCCGGGCAATCAGCGCGGCAACCAAAGTCCTCCCGATGCCCTTTCCCCGATAGGCGGCTTCTCCGATCACCAGGGGCATATCCTCCCGGGAGAAGGTCACGTCCCCAATCGGGCGGAAGACGTCCTGCTCCAGCAGCTCGATGTAGTAAAGCTCCCCGTGGGCATTTAAATAGTTGTACATCCGCTCCAGCTTTTCCCGGGTATAGGGCTCCCGGATCCCGTCCACCAGATAGACAGTCTCCGGATCCCGGTACCATTCCAAGGCCTCCGGGATCACGTTCTCAAACCGCCGCAGCCGGAGAGCCGGCGTGACCGTTAACTGCTCCGGCTGAGGAATCTTCGCGATGGGCATGGGATTCTCCAAAAGTTTACATAAAACTTTTAATGTGAGAAATGAGTAAATCTCCCGCTACCACCCGGTCCTCAGCGGCAAAGCCGGTGGCAAAATTGTCAGAATACAGGACTTGGGCGCTGGGGGGAAATTCCTCGTCTCCGGCCCAGAGCAGGAGCTGCATCCGATACGGACCGATCAGCTGGAACTGATATCCGGCGTCCCCGTGGCCAGCCGGTTCCCCTCCGGCGGCCTGGGCCGCCTTTTGGAAGGCGGGGAGCCGGGTGGCGAAGGTGAAGGCCGCCCGTGTCAGAACCCGCCCGGTATAGGGCTGAATGTACAGCTCCCCCCAGGGCATTTCCCGGAAGGTCTTCCACTGCCCCAACCAGGGAAGGTCCCGCCCCTCCAGCAGATAGCGCAGCAGGAAGGTCTGGGCCGGCAGGGGCGGGATTTTGCCGCCGTCCAGCGGCTTTAAAGCGTAGGGCTCCGGCGTCAGGGCGTAGCGCCGGCCCAGAAGGTCAACTTCGAACTTTTCCCCGTCCCAAATTTCCTCCCCCAGCCGGGCCTGGGCATCCTTTGGGTCCAGGGCGGCAAACAGAGCGGCATAGTGGGCGAAGGGGACCTCTTCCTTGTGATTTTCGGGCATGTCAGACCTCCTGACGGCTGTGGGGGAACAGCCGGGCGTCGGTGTGGGGCAGGAAGCAGGCCGCCACGAAGGCGTCCATATACCCCGGGTGGGTGGACAGCTCCAAATAGGTCATATTGGCGGCCACCTGGGCCACCTTTTCCACAGCCTGGTCGCCCATAACCATGGCGTAGGCCCCGGTCAGGGAGGAATTGCCAATATAGCGGAATTTTTCCAGCTCCACATCCGGGAACATCCCGATATTCACGGCGTTTTTCATGTTAATGCCGGAGCCGATGCCACCGGCTACATAGACCTTGTCGATCATCTCCACAGACATATCCACCGCCTTGAGCAGGGTGTCGATGGCGGAGAAGATGGCGCCCTTGGCCCGGATAAAGTTGTCGATATCCACCTCGTTGATGGAGATCTCCCGGCCGGTCTCGCTCTGCTCCGGCTCCGCCAGGACAAACCGGCCCATGCCGTGCTGGTCCCGCCGGACCCGGCGGCCCTCCCGGACGAACAGGCCCTTGTTGTTGATGACGCCGCAGCGGAACGGTTCGGAAATGATGTCGATAATGCCGGAGCCGCAGATGCCCACAGGCTTTTGACCCTTTTCACCCACCACGGTCAGGGTGGGCTCCATGGTGGCTCTGTCCAGAACGCAGGCCTCGATGGCCCCGTCGGTGGCCCGCATCCCGCAGGAGATATCGCCGCCCTCAAAGGCCGGCCCGGCGGAGCAGGCACAGGACATAAGGAAGTCCCGGTTGCCGAAGACGATCTCCCCGTTGGTCCCCAGGTCGATAAAGAGGCTAAATTCGTCCTTGTCCCAGATCATGCTGGCCAGGGCCCCGGCGGTGATGTCGCCGCCCACATAGGAGCCGATGTTGGGGGCCAGGAACACCGGGGCCAGGGGATTGGCCGGCAGCTTCAAATCCCCGGCCAGCAACCCGTCCCAGGCGAAAAAGCTGGGGATGTAGGGCTCCATCCGCACGCTCTGGGCGTCCACCCCCACAAACAGGTGGTTCATGGTGGTGTTGGCCCCTACGGACAGCCGTAGGATGCTCCGGGCGCTGACGCCCGCGGCCTTGCACAGCCCGGCGATCAGAGGGGTCAGGGTCTCCTTCACAATGGCGTCCTGG
>CANRHF010000014.1 GCA_947630345.1 uncultured Oscillospiraceae bacterium
GAGATCTCCGACGTGGCCAACGCCGTTTACGACGGCAGCTCCGCCATCATGCTCTCCGGGGAGTCCGCCGCCGGCAAATACCCGGTGGAGGCGGTGCGGAACATGGCGAAGATCGCGGAGTACACCGAGCTGCACACCAGCTACCGCCACCGTTTCCTTACATCCGAGTTCAAGATCCACAACATCCTGGACGCCATCTCCCACGCCACCTGCGCCATGGCCATTGACGTGGAGGCCAAGGGCATCGTGGTCTGCTCGGTCTCCGGCCGGACCGCCATGATGGTCAGCCGGTTCCGCTGCCCGGTGGACATCATCGGCATGACCACCATCCCGAAGATCTGGCGGAAGCTGTCCTTGAGCTGGGGCGTGACCCCGGTGCTGTCCGAGGAATTTACCTCCATGGACGTGATGTTCTACCATGCCATGGCCAGCGCCAAAAAATTCCTCCCGGTGAAGAAGGGAGACAATGTGGTTTTGACTGGTGGACCGATCAACGGCAGGACGGGCAATACCAACACCATCAAGGTAGAACAGATATAAAATATAATTCGTTAAATATGGGCCATCCGCGGATCTGGGCGGATGGCTCATTTTTATGTCAAAATATCAGTTTTTTCATGGAAAATTCGGCATTTTACCCATATGCAAAAAGAGAGGAGATGTGCTATAATACTTGTGTGTGTTTTGGATAATGGGAATATGGGAAGGAAGTGTAGAAATGTTCCAGATCGGCGAGAAGGTGCTGTACGGTGTCCACGGTATATGTATAGTCAGCGCCTTGGAAACACGGACGGTCAATCGAAAACAGACGGAGTATTATGTTCTGGAACCCATGGAGCAAAGCGGCGCGCAGTATTATATCCCCACCCAGAACCAGGCGGCGGTGTCCAAACTGCGGCCGATCCTGACCCAGCCGGAGCTGGAGGAGATGCTTTCATCCGACGCGGTGCAGCAGGACGCCTGGATCGCGGACGAGAACCAGCGCAAGCAGCGCTACCGGGACATGATCGCCAACGGGGACCGGGCGGCCATGGTCTGCATGGTCCGGGCCCTCCACCAGCACCGGAAGCAGCAGGAGGCGGCGGGGCGGAAGTTCCACCTGTGCGACGAAAACTTCCTCCGGGACGCGGAGAAGCTCCTGTCCTCCGAGTTTTCCCTGGTGCTGAATATCGGCCCCAACCAGGTGGGGGACTATGTAATGGAAAAGCTGAAGGTAAGCGTCTGAAAAGCTGCGGCGCGGCGGAAACCACCGTTTCCGCCGCGCTGCTTTTGTTGGTAAAGGCTTTTTCCGCTCCGCCGGGATAGCAGGGGAAGGCGTTACTCCTCCTCGCCGCCAAAGTAGAAGAAATTGACTTTTTCAAACCGGCAGCCGTAGTGGTCGCCAAAGGCGCTGGTTCCGTCCTCGTATGCCTGCAAATTACGAGGGACCAGAACGGTCATAAAGGAAATCGGCGTGGAGCCGTCAAAGTCCGACATATCGATCTGAACTTGGATCTTTGTCCGCTGGCCGTCCTTGACATCTACATAGAGAATGTCCTCCGGGTCGATGGAGATCGGCTGGTAGTTTTTGTAACAAACAAGTGTGTAGTTAACATAACTTCCGCCATAAATATAGAAGTCCAGGGTGATCGGATTCTGATCAAAGCCGGGCCAGATCCAGTTGTCGGTATCCCCCGGCCACTCTTTGCCGTTGACGGTATAGCCATATTCATGAAAGGCCCGGAGCTGTTCCGGCGTCCAGGTTTGCAAGCTGGATTCATCCGCATAGGTAACGGTATGGGACAGCACTTGATCCGGGATCTCCGGCAGCTCCAGCTCCGGCGGGGTCGCCTGGAAGAGAATCCGGGCACAGGCGTCTCGGTCGAATCCCTGCACATGATAATACCTATTAAAAAGAGCGTCTCTGGGATCTGTGTATGGGTCTGTAACTGGGGTGACAGATATTTCAAGAGCATCTCCTTCCTGTCCGGAGACAGGAACGAAATAAAGATCAAAAACCTCGTCAGTTGGGTAATCGCCAGCAAAATCAGTTTCCGAATGGTACGCCGGATAGAATAGATGGAGATAGCTGTACCAGGGTTCCTCGTCGGTCTTGTAAGGTTGAGGGATGCCGTCCAAATAAATCAAAGGACCCACACCGCATTCGCTGCAGTCGTCTGTTGATGCAAAACCAAAATAAGCGTGAAGTTCCCCGCCAGTATAGGCATAGTAAGCGGAAACGTCATCTTTGATTGTATTTTTAAAACCAAAATGCCGGCTATGCGCGTTTTGCACCGGCGTCTCAGCGGCGCCAGTGGTGGAACCGGCCTGTGTGGAGCTGTTATTGACGGTAGGGGCGGCGGTTCCCTGGGTAAAGGGATTGGCGACCGTCTCCGTGGGATCGTTTGGGGTCGGGCCGCAGGCGGTGAGGGACAGGAGGAGAGCAAAGACCAGGAGAGTGGATAACAGTTTTTTCATCGGTTACAGCTCCTTTCTACAGGGTATCGGGGTAGCGGCGGGAGAAGCGCTACTCCTCCTCGCCGCCGAAGTAGAAGAAATTGACTTTTTCAAACCGGCAGGCGTAATGATCTATAAAGGCGATGGTCCCATCCTCATATGCCTGATAATTACGAGGGACCAGGACGGTCATAAAGCATATTGGCGTGGAGCCGTCAAAGTCCGACATATCGATCTGAACTTGGATCTGCGTCCGCTGGCCGTCCTTGACCTCCACCCATACGATATCCTCCGGGTCGATGGAGATCGGCTGGTAGTTTTTGTAACAAACAAGTGTGTAGTTAACATAACTTCCGCCATAAATATAGAAGTCCAGGGTGATCGGCTCCTGATCGAAGCCGGGCCAGATCCAACTGTCGGTATTCTGCGGACGCATTTTGCCGTTGATGGTATAGCCATACTCATGCTGGTTCTGGAGCTCCTCCGGCGTCCAAAATTGTAGCAGAGGTTCGTCTGCGTAGGTGACTGAGTGAGAAAGAAGCTGATCCGGGACTTCCGGCAGCTCCAGCTCCGGCGGGGTCGCCTGGAATAGGATCCGGGCACAGACATCCCGGTCTAAATGCTGCACATGATAATATCCATTAAAAAGGGTGTCTCTTGGATCTGTGTAAGGGTCAGAAACAGTGGTACCATAAAGCTCAAGAGCATCTCCTGCCTGCCCTGTGACGGGAGTAAAATAGATGTCCAGGACTTGACTGGTTGCATATTCCTTTGTTTCATCAACTTCCGGATGATATTCCGGGTAAAACACATGAAGATAGCTGTACCAGGGTTCATCGTCGGTTTTGTAGGGCTGGGGAATGCCGTCCAGGTACAGCAGGGGCCCCACACCGCAAACGCTGTAGTCGTCTGTTCCCTCAAAAATATAATACGCATGGAGTTCTCCACCAGTATAGTCATAATAAGCTGAAACATCGTCTTTTATCGTATTGGCGAAATCAGTATGCCAACTATGAGTAATCGGTTCCGATTGCTCAGCGGCGCCACTGGTGGCAGGGGGCTGGGTGGAGCTGTCGCTGCCGGAAGGGGCGGCAGTTCCCTGGGTAAAGGGATTTTTTACTGTTTCCGTTGGACCGCTTGGCGCGGGTCCGCAGGCGGTGAGGGACAGGGCTAAAACCAGGCACAAAATCAGACAAAACAGGCGTTTCATTCTCTTTTCTCTCCTTTTCCTATGGGTTTGCCCGCCGTGGAAGAAGGAATGTTCTCCCACGGCGGGTATTTGGTATAAAGGATAGCATATTTTTAGTGAAAAGTCAAGTGTATTTAATATGTGGACAGCTTCGGTGGTTTTGTCCATCCGGAGGGTTACCCGTTGTCGGTTAAACCAAACAGCTCATCTTTGTCCGCCGCGCTGGTGAGGATAAAAGTGTGGGCGATGGCGTCAATATTATTGGACGGCTGGAAGCTTCCGTCTGGATTGGTCATGTTGTTCACCGGCACAAGGACGGTGACCAGCTCTGCGTTTTCGTGAAAGCCTTGGAGCGAAATGGTCTGGTCCACGATCACTTTCTCCCCTTGGTCAAACTGGATGAGGGGCATTTCCGCCGGATCGGTGGTCACCGGCTGCCCATCGATAAAAGTCACGATCCGATACTGCACCTGGGGGCTGCCATAGACTTCATGGTGCAGATGGAGCTGTGTATCTTCCGTAATGCCAAATACGGTGTTGAATCCATCCGGCGACTCCGCGAAACGCATATTGTAAATGACCGTCAAAGAGCCATTCGTTGGAAGATTTGCTTGCTCCGCGTAGACCAGCTTTTCGGTGGTGACGGTCTGGGAAACCAGCCGCCGGGTCGTTTCCGGCAGCTCCTGTGCCGGAGGCGTGGCGTAAAAAAGATTTCCGCCGGTAGAAACGCAACTCGGAGATTTGGAATTTGCCTCTGGGAAGATGGCGGAGGGGTAGACCCCGGGCCAGTCGAGCCGTACGCATTGCATATCCAGCGACTCCCCTTCCTGCCCGGTCACGGGAATAAAGTGGATCTCATAATAAGCGGGATCTTCAAAAGGATGGACGTTGTGGATGGTGTACAGATAGGCGTATTCCGGTTCGTCTTCGGTGCGGTAGGGCTGCGGCAATCCGCCGACAAAGAGAAGAAATCCCGCGCTTAAATTCTCCCAGCCGTCCCCACCGAAGTAAATGTACCCGGTGGCCTCCCCGCCGTCGTATTCGATGGGCTTCAGCTCTGTGGCAGACCCCCGCAGACCAAAGACGGCGGACGAGGGAGGGCTGATGATCTCACCGGCGGACGCCATTGGAGAGGAGGAGGCCTGATTTGGACTTGCGGATTCCTCCGACGCGGTGGTGGTCCCCTGGGTGAAGGGATTGGCTACCATCTCCGTAGGATCGCTTGGGGCCGGCCCACAGGCGGTGAGGGACAGGGCTAAAACAAGACATAGCGAAAGACATAACGGGTGTTTAATGCTTTTTTTCATTGGATATACCTCCAAAAGAAATAAGTCATCGGCTCATTTTGGGATGCACCAAGGCCAAATGGCCTTGGTGCATAGGGAGAGAACGAATGGTCTTGAAAAGAATCTGTAAGTTTAACAATCTACATAAGTATAAAAAGAGTATTCAGTCCTTATGCCCTGGAAAGTAACAACCGCTATATGCTCACATCTTGCTCCGGTTGGATCCCATGTGATATTTACATATCTTGGGAATGTAGATGTCAGCGAAGTTACCCCCGGAAGACCGCTATCGACCAGAGGATTCACTTCTTGATATTTACCATCCACTTTCCAGCAGAGCTTATTTTCCAAATGCAGAAAAGAATCTGCGGATTGAATTTTAGTAGTAGCAATTACTGAACCAAGTCCAGTGGATTTGTAGATTGTCGATCCTGTAAAACTTCCGTAACCAGGAATGTCACTGCCTGCGTTCGTGGTTGCGAACGCGGTGCCGGCGGCGCTGAACGCCAGGACCAGCGCCAGCAGCAGAGAAAGGATTTTATGTTTCTTCATTTGTTTGTTCCTCCTTTGAAAAGATGTACAGGTTGATTTTTTTACGGATCCCAACGGCCGTTGGTCCATGGAAGACCGGCTTTTTTGGGGGTCCGGCTTTCCAATAAACACATTGTAGCATATGAAATTGTTAAAAACCATATCGTATCACGCAAATTTTATTTGCGCGATACGATATGGTCATTTTATTTCCAAGGAAATATGATGGAAATACGATCTCCGGGGCGAGGGCCCCGCCCGGGAGAGGACGATAGAAAGGAGGTGTTCGGAATGAAGAAGTTTCTGAGCCTGTTTCTGTGCCTGGTATTGCTCCTTGGCCTGAACGGCCTAAAGAGCGTGAATGGCGCGCAGCCAGAAGACTGTGGCGCACAGCCTATGTGCGACGACGAAATCGGTTGGGTCTTACAATAAAGACTCCAGTTCCGGGAAATGCTCCTGAATAAATGTCCGATAGAGCGCTGCGGACTTGTCCTTTTGCGTGATCACTGCCATTTGATAGGCATACAGCGCGCAATCCCGGGCCAGATCGTGATCGTGGGGCTGATTCCGCAATTCCAGGGACCAGGCACGATTAAACAGCGTTCCGGCCAGGTAGGACATCCGTCCGGTCTGACGGGCGACGCGGATGCCCAGGTCGCAGATTTCGATGCTCTCATCGTATCTGCCCTGCAAGCCCAACACCTTGGAAAGGTTGTAGAGCACCATGGGTTGGGTCCGCAGGACTTCCTCCGCGTTGGTGGTGTGCTGATCGTAAAACCGCTTCAACTGATAATACACATCGATTGCCATGTCATACTGCTTCATCATAAAATGGCAGTTGGCAATGGCGTTCATGGCGATAACTTCCTCGTAGAATAAGACCTTTGGTACAGAAAGGGTGTTGTACTTTGGACAAGTCAGCTTCAGCGCCTTCTCAAACTGTTCCAGCATTTGCTGAGGCGTGTATTCCGAGGCGTAAAAAATGGTATGATATAGAAGGACGAACTGCTTGTTGACAGGCGTATCGGGGCAGTCCTTCTCAAATTCCAGGAGCAGCTTCTTCGCCTCGGCAACATCGCCGATAATGTACGCTTGCCGGATCTGGAATTTCAACTCGTGAAGGTAAAACGCTTTTTCGCTGACATAGCTGTCCAGAAAGGTATTTGAGAAGCCCAGCCGCTCCAACAGTGCCTCCAATATGCTCAGCGACGGCTGCTGAGACCCGTTTTCAATGCGGGACAGAGTCGTTACCGCGCAGATGCCGTCCGCAAGGTCCTCTTGCGACAGCTTCAACATCTTCCGCCTGTATCTGATCCAGTCGCCATATGGTAACATCGCCATGCGGTACACCGCCTTTCCATAATTTTACAAAAACCCAAATTATTATACCAAAAAAGATTGAAATTTGCAAGTGTCTTCATGAAGCGAACAGACGGCGCTGGAAAAACCTGGTCCCCCGGAAATTTCCGGGGGACCTTGTGCCGGCGGCCGGTTTCAAGCATAAAACGCCGCCGGGCGGGTCAGGGAAGAACTCCCCGACCCGCCCGGCGGGCATCGCCGGCGCTGCCGGCGTGGGATTTTGCTGTTACTCCGCCTCCACGGTCAGCACCTGACGGCCGTTATAGTAGCCGCAGGCCTTGCAGGCCCGGTGGGGCGTAATGGGCGCGCCGCACTTGGGGCACACGGACACGCTGGGCGGGTCCAGCTTCCAGTTGGAGCCACGGCGCTTGTCGCGGCGGGCCTTGGACACTTTACACTTGGGAACAGCCATGATCGACACCTCCTTGGTCAAACTGCTTTCACAGCATCTGTTTTTTACTTCTTGAGCAGCCGCGCCAGGGCGGCCATCCGGGGATCGGGCTCCGGCGTACAGTCGCAGGGGCCCAGGTTGAGATTCTTCCCGCACCGGAAGCACACGCCCTTGCAGTCGGGCCGGCACAGGAGCTGCTGATCCAGATTCAGCACCACGGTCGTGCGGACAATGTCCTCCAGGTCGGCGCGGCCCCCCTCCAGAGGGAAGACGTTCTCATCGTCCTCGTCGGAGGCGTCGGCGGACAGCACCGCGTCCAGGGGAAAATCCACCTGCCGGGAAAAATCCGCGGCGCAGCGGTCGCAAACCCCGGTGATCTCCACCCGGGCGACACCTTTCAGCACCAGCACCCCGGCGGTGTTGCGCACAGCGCCCTGGGCGGTGACCCGGGAAAGGGGCTTCTGGGTCCCGTAGACCAGATCTGTCAGATCCACGTCCGTGGAAAAGGGCGCCGACGCCCCGGGCCGATCCAGAATTTCGGTCAGCTCCAGCATCACGGCGATCCCCTCCCATAAGTCATGCCTAGCTATTATACTGTCTTTTTTGCCATTTGTCAAACCTTTTTTCAAGTTTTTCCGGGAGAAGGCCGGGAAAAATTCCTCTTGACAAGGCAGCCTCTATTTGATATCATATTGATATCAAATAGGAAAAGTAAGGAAAGGAAGGGAACCAACATGCTCCGCATCGAACACTTCACCAAGACCTACGGCCCCAAAACCGCTGTGGACGATCTGAGTCTGCGCATCGCCCCGGGGGAGATCTACGGTTTTATCGGCCACAACGGAGCGGGGAAGACCACCACCCTGAAGGCCGCCTGCGGCGTCCTGCCCTTTGACAAGGGGGAGATCTATGTGGACGGCCACTCCATTAAATCTGACCCCATCGCCTGCAAGCGGGTCCTGGCCTATGTGCCGGACAATCCGGATCTTTACGAATTTCTCACGGGCATTCAGTATCTGTCCTTTGTAGCGGACGTCTACGGGGTCTCCAAGGCGGACCGGCAGCGGCGGATCCAGGAGTACGGGGAAATGCTGGGCATGACGGACGATCTGACGCTGCCCATCTCCGACTGCTCCCACGGCATGAAGCAGAAGGTGGCTCTGATCGCGGCCCTGATCCACGATCCCCGGCTGATTTTGATGGACGAGCCCTTCGTGGGGCTGGACCCGGTGGCGTCTCATCAGCTGAAAAACGTGATGCACCGGCACTGCGAACAGGGCGGGGCCATTTTCTTCTCCACCCATGTGCTGGAGGTGGCGGAGAAGCTGTGCCACAAGGTGGCGATCATCAAAAACGGCCGCCTGGTTGCCAGCGGGGAGATGGAGGCCGTCCGGGGCCAGGCCTCTCTGGAGCAGGTGTTCCTGGAGCTGGAGGGGCAGTCATGATCCGGGCTTTAATGTACGTCCGGTTCCGGGCGCTGATGGCGGCCATGTTCCGCCAGAACCGGACGACGAAAAAGCGCTCCGGCGGCATGACGGCCCTGCTGATTTTCTGCTATATTTACCTGGGGGCCGCTGTGGTGGGGGCCACGGTGCTGCTGTTTTCCTTCCTGGCGGAGCCCTACCACGCCCTGGGGCTGGACTGGCTGTATTTCGCCCTGGCCGGGCTGATGGCCCTGGCCCTGGCTTTGATCGGCAGCGTCTTTTCCACTCAGAGCCAGCTCTACGACGCCAAGGATAACGAGCGGCTGTTGGCCATGCCCATCCCGCCCCGGGCGATCCTCTTCTCCCGGATGGCGCCGCTGCTGGTGATGAATCTGGTCTTCGCGGGGATCGTTCTGATTCCGGCCATGGCGGTCTACGCCGCCCTGGTCCATTTCAGCCTCTGGGCGCTAATCTGCCAAATTCTGATCCTGATAGGAGTCACGGCGCTGGCCCAGGCGGCGGCCTGCCTGCTGGGGTGGCTGCTGCACCTGCTTTTGGCGAAGATTAACAAATCCATTGCCTCGCTTTTGTTTGTAGTGCTGTTTCTGGCAGTCTATTATTACGCCTTTTCCCAGAGCGAGCGGGTGCTGGACGCCCTGTCCACCGGCGGGGAGGCCCTGGCCGGGACTTTGAGAACCTGGGCCTGGCCCCTGTACGCCATGGGCCGGGGCAGCCTGGGGGAAGCCGGATATCTGCTGGGATTCCTGGCGGTGTGCGCCGCTCTTTTTGGGCTGGCCTGCTGGTTTTTGTCCGCCACCTTCCTGGGCACGGTTACCATGGGCCCCGCCGTCCGGCGGCGGAAGCGGCTGGCGCTAAGCAAGCTGACCGTCCATGCCCCTCGCCGCGCCATCGCCACCAAGGAGCTGCGCCGGTTTTTGGGAACGCCGGTGTATTTTTCCAATATGGGCTTGGGTATTGTGCTGATGGTGGTGATGACCGGGGCGGCGGCGCTGTTCCAGGGCCGGATTTGGCAGCTGCTGGGCGAGCTGGGGGAGCTGGCGGACGTGGTCCGGCCCTACCTTGGCCTGACCATCGCGGCGGTGCTGGCCTTCTGGATCAGCACCATGTGCGTGTCCGTACCCTCGGTGTCCCTGGAGGGGAAGAGCCTGTGGATCTTAAAATCCATGCCCGTCTCCTCCCGGCAGGTGTTGCTGGGGAAGCTGGAAAACCATGTGCTGCTCACGGCGCCGCTGTCCGCCGTCTGCGGTCTGATCCTCGGTATCATTTTCCGGTGCCCGGCGGTAGATTGCCTGCTGGCCGCTCTGTCCGCCGGACTGGGGGCCCTGCTCTGCGGCCTGCTGGGCATGGTCGCGGGACTCCACTGGGCCCGATTTGACTACCTCAGCGAAGCCTATCCCTGCAAGCAGTCCGTGGCGGTGCTGGTGAATATGTTTGGGATGATGGGCCTGCCCCTGGTGCTGGGGCTTGCCTACGGCTTTTGGCTGTCCTTTTTGAACCCCACGGTCTACCTGGCGCTGTGCTGCGGCGTCTACGCCCTGCTGAGTATGTTCTTTTACCGGCTGCTGATGACCTGGGGCGTGAAAAAGTGGGAAAGCCTCTGACGGAAGGAATGTTTGCCCTGCCTGGGACATACCATTGGGTAGACCGTGGCAGGAGCGGGCCTCCTGCCGGATTAAGGAGGCTGGCTATGGAAAACATTTACCAGGATATTGCCGCCCGCACCGGCGGCAATATCTATATCGGCGTGGTGGGCCCGGTGCGTACCGGCAAGTCCACCTTCATCAAACGGGTCATGGAGGAGCTGGTGATCCCCAACATCGACGACCCCTACCGGAAGGAGCGGGCCCGGGATGAGCTGCCCCAGAGCGGCTCCGGCAAGACCATCATGACCTCCGAGCCCAAATTCGTGCCGGAGGAGGCGGTGGAGATCTGCCCCGACGGCACCGCCCGGCTGTCCGTTCGGATGATCGACTCCGTGGGCTACATGGTATCCGGCGCGGTGGGAGCCGAGGAAAACGGCGTGCCCCGGATGGTTACCACTCCCTGGTTCGACCAGGAGATCCCCATGACCCAGGCGGCGGAGCTGGGCACCAAAAAGGTGATGGAGGACCACTGCTCCGTGGGCATTCTGGTGACTACCGACGGCTCCATCACGGACATTCCCCGGGAGGACTATCTGGAGGCGGAGACCAGGGCCATCCGGGACATGACCGCTACGGGAAAGCCCTTCCTGGTGGTGGTCAATTCCCGCACGCCCCAGTCCGACGCCGCCCAGCAGGTGCGGCGCTCTCTGGAGGAGACCTGGGGCGTGCCGGTGATGACGGCGGACTGCCAGGCCATGGATGTGGGGGACATCAACCAGCTGCTGCGGGCGCTGCTCTATGCCTTCCCCATGCGGGAGCTGCGGGTGTACCTGCCCCGGTGGATGGATGTTTTGGAGCCGGAGCACCCGGTGAAGGCCGCGCTGTACGAGGCCCTGCTCCAGCGGGCGGGGGAGATCGCCACGCTGGGTCAGGCGGAGGCCAGCCTCCAAAAGCTCAAGGAGATGGAGCAGGTCCTGGACTTCTCCATCCGGGAGGTGGATCTGGCCACCGGCACCGTCTCCTGTGCCCTGGGATTCCCGGAAAAGCTGTTTTACGACATTCTGACCGCCAAGGCCGGGGTCCCCGTCCAGAACGACGGGCAGCTGATCTCCCTGCTGGCGGAGCTGTCAAAAGTAAAGCGGGAGTACGACAAGATCTCCGACGCCCTGGCGGCGGTGAAGGCCACGGGCTACGGGATTGTCATGCCCACCGCCGAGGAGATGACCCTGGAAACCCCGGAGATCGTCCGGAAGGGCGGCGCCTTCGGCGTCAAGCTGAAGGCCGGCGCCCCCTCCATCCACATGCTCCGGGTGGATATCGACACGGAGATCAGCCCCATGGTGGGGGACGAAAAGCAGTCCAAGGACCTGATCGCCTTCCTCTCCGGGGAGGACCCGGAAAAGCTGTGGCAGAGCAACATTTTCGGGAAATCCGTCTATGAGCTGATCCAGGAGGGGCTGAATACCAAGCTGGTGCGGACCCCGGAGGACGTCCGGGCCAAGTTCCGGGGGAGCCTGACCCGCATCGTCAACGAGGGGGCCACGGGCCTGATCTGCTTGATTTTGTAACATGAAGGTCACGGCGCTCCGCTCTCGGAGCGCCGCGCCGGTTTATTCTTGACATTTCAGGCGGCGCGTTGTAATATATATACATTAAATATATAGAAGGAGGCTGCCGTCATGGAGCAAACCTATCTGTGGTCGGACCGGAAGCGTTTTATGGGAATGCCCCTGAGCTTTACCCGTTACGCCCTGTCGGAGGATCGGCTGTTTATGAGCCAGGGGTTCCTGAATCTGAAGGATGAGGAAGTCCTGCTCTACCGGGTCCGGGACGTTACCACCAGCCGCAGCCTATGGCAGCGGATGTTCGGCGTGGGCACCGTTACGGTGATGTCCTCGGACAAGACCCAGCCCACCCTGGTGCTTAAAAACGTCAAGGACCCCATGGCCTTTAAGGAGCTGCTCCACAAGCAGGTGGAGCTCATGAAGGACAAGCGCCGGGCCCGTCTGGCGGGAATGATCACCCCCGTGGATGCCCTGGAATCCATGGACGATCGGGAAGGGCAGGAGGACTGATTTTTCGCGCCGTCCGGCAGGGCGGCGCGTTTTTTAGGAGGCGGGACTATGGCCGATATACTGGAGTATCTCCGCTGCGGGGGGACGTGCCCTTTTCCAAAATGGGCGTCAACCCGGTGGACGCGCTGATCTTTTCCACGCTAAGTTATGTTAACTTTTCGGATTTTTTGCCCCAGGAACCGGGGGATGGGATCCCCCTGGGGGAGGCGGTTCCCCGGCTGCTGGAGGCCTCCGACATTCAAGGGCGGATTCGAGTCAAATCCGATATTCCGCTTCTTCGGGCGCTGACGGAGTCGCCCCGGTTTGCCGACGCGGAGCTGACCTTCTATCAGGATGTGCTGCTGCCCCGGGAACAGACCCAGTTCGCCGCCCTCACCGCTATTTTGGGGGACGGCAGCGCCTTTGCGGCCTTCCGGGGGACAGATCACTCCATTGTGGGCTGGAAGGAAGACTTCAATATGTGCTTCCAGGATTCCATTCCCGCCCAGGAGCGGGGATTGGAGTATCTGCGGCGCCTGGCGGGAGCTTTTCCCGGCGTTCTCCGGCTGACGGGCCACTCCAAGGGCGGCAACGTGGCGGTGTACGCCGCATCCCTCTGTACGGAAGCGGTCCAGGACCGGATTGCCGGGGTTTACAATCAGGACGGCCCGGGCTTTACGGAAAAAATGATGAAAAACCCCGGCTATCTGCGGATGGTGCCGAAGATCCACACCTATATTCCCCAGTCCTCCCTGATCGGCATGCTTTTGGAGCACGACGAGCCCTTCACCGTGATCCGCAGCCGGCAGATCGGCGGGGTGATGCAGCACGATCCCTACACCTGGGAGGTGCTGGGGCCGGAGCTGGTGCTGGCGGAGCAGACCACCGCCGATTCCCAGTTTATCGACAGGACCATCAAAACTTGGCTGGCCGGGATGACCCAGGAGCAGCGTAACGCCTTTTTTGACAGTCTTTACGCCCTGATCACCGAGGCCGGCGCGGACTATACCAATCAGCTGGCCCAGCCCAAGCGGCTGTTGGCCTATGTCCGCACTCTCAGCGCCGACGAGGAAATGCGCTCGCTGATCCTGGACCAGCTGACGAAACTGTACCGTGCCGCCCGGCAGACCCAGCAGGGGAACTGACCTGCCACCCTCTTGTGCGACTGTTCGACAAATCGACACTTGAAGAGGAGAGAACAAATGGAATATATTCGTATAACGAACGGCAATATGGACGGACTGAAAGCGCTTCACATCGGTTACAAGCAGGAGATCGGGGAAGAAGCGCCTACGGATGAGAACTTTGACAGCCTCTCTGAGGCGATTAAAAAGGGGCAGATTCTCTTTTACGGGTGCGCGGATGGGGGTAGATTGATTGCCTGCTGCTCCATCACACCAACCTATTCCACATTTAACTACCAAACAGGGGGCGTGTTTGAAGATTTCTACATTGCTCCCGAATATCGGCACAAAGGAATCGCAAGACAGTTAGTCAGATTTGCTTATCAAGAAAGCGGCGTGGGTTCTCTCACAGTTGGATGCGCGGATTGTGACATCAACATGTATCAGGCATTAGGCTTTACGATTCCGCTTGGAAATCTGTTGGCGTTTGAAGTTTAAACCGGCATTTCCTGAAAGGAACAGAATAAAGATGCCAAATGATTTACGGCTCTATATCCCTCGTCCGGATGATGGCTGGTTTTACGTGAAAATGATGCGTGACCCGGCAACGATGGCCTATAACGCGCCATGGTTCCCGCCAGACGGGTGCATCCCCGCGCCGGAATCAGAGTGGCAGAGATTGCAGGAGTCCTGGATTGGGAAAACACCGGAGCGATTCTACGCGTTTCTGCGACGGAAAAGTGACGGTGCTTTTGTCGGCGATGTGAATTATCACTATAACCCGGAGCGGGACTGGTATGATATGGGAATCGTGATCTACGCCCCGGAGCGGGGAAAGGGATACGGCAAGCAAGGGCTTCGCCTGCTACTGGATCGCGCGTTCAAAGTGGATGGCGTTTCTCGCCTGCACAACGATTTTGAGCCGACCCGCGATGCAGGGTATCACATCCACAAAGCGGTGGGCTTTCGGGAAACAGGTATGGTTGACGGATTCATCCAGCTGGAATTGATGCGGGAGGAATATTTGGAAGACCGCTCCGCTCATTGTGAAGACTGAAAAACACATAGAGGTATATGAACCCCCCAGCCGCTCCGGCTGGGGGTTGCCGCCGCCCGGATTACCGGAGCGGTATTTTTTTCTGGAATCTCTTTACTGTTGCGGCAAACTGTGGTACAATACATTATTATATGCGGACCGGAGGAACGGTTTATGAAGCTGCCACGACTGGATCGTGTAAAGAAAATCAAATGGAATTACCTGGCCCTGGCGTTCTGCATTCCCTTTGTGGGCATGCTGGGCGTGATGATCTTCAGCCAGTATGTGCCCTTCGGCCAGTATTCCATGCTCTATTCCGATATGTACCACCAGTACTATCCCTTCTTTGTCACCTTCCGGGACGCGCTGCGCTCCGGCAAGGGGCTGTTCTACACCTGGAGCGTGGGCATGGGGATGGATTATTTGGGGCTGATCTCCTACTATCTGGCGTCGCCCCTGAATTTACTTTCCGTGCTGGTGCCGGAGAACCTGCTGCTGCCCTATTTCGCCATGCTGATGCCCATCAAGCTGGGCCTGGCCGGGTTGGCTTTCGCCTGGTTTTTGAAGAAGACCTTCCGGCGGGAGGATCTGTCCATCGCCCTGTTCGGCGGGCTCTACGCCCTGTGCGCCTGGGCCCTGGGCTACCAGTGGAACGTGATGTGGCTGGACACTTTCGCCCTGCTGCCGGTGGTGGCGGTGGGCACCGTGGCGCTGCTGCGGGATAAAAAGTTCGTCCTTTATACCCTTTCCCTGTTTCTCTCCATCTTCACCAACTATTATATCGGCCTGTTTACCTGTATTTTTGTCTTTCTTCTGTTTTTCTGCTATGAGATCTGCCGTTTTCGGGGGATCAAGCGGTTCTTTGCCGACCTGGTTCGGATCGCCTGCTTCTCCATTCTGGCCATCGGCATGACCGCCATTTTGGAGCTTCCGGCCCTGGCGGCGCTGCAAAACACCCACTCGGCGGTGAACAATTTCCCCGAGGGATTTCGGCTGAACATCGCCAGCGAGGCTACTTGGCAGGGGCTGCTGGACGCCATGCGCCAGGTGGCGGGGAATATGGCCGGCGGTCTGGAGCCAACCTTTAAAGAGGGCCTGCCCAATTTGTACTGCGGCGTGGGATCTATCTTCTTTGGATTCCTGTTTCTCACTGCCAAGCGGGTCAAGCTGCGGGACAAGCTCTGCGCCCTGGCTTTGCTGATTTTCTTCATGCTTAGCTTCATCATCCGGCAGCTGGACTATATCTGGCATGGCTTCCACTTCACCAATATGATCCCTTACCGGTTCAGCTTCCTGTTCAGCTTCGTGCTGCTGTATATGGCCTATCGGGCGTACCTGATGCGGCGGGTGTTTCAGCTCTGGCAGTATTTCCTGGGGCTGTCCCTGACGCTGGCGGTGCTGGCCTGCTCCGACCAGCGGAGCGACCCGGTGTTCCTGATCTACAATCTGGCGTTCCTGTTTTTGTATATGGCCATCGTTGTTTACGGGAATCACAATACCCCCATCCGCCGGGACGCCGAGCCGGAGGAGCGTCAGGCACATCTGGCGGACCGGATCCGCCGCCGGGAGCTGTCCGGGCAGCTGCTGCTGGGCCTGTTTGCCCTGGAGCTGGTGGCCAATCTGGTGAATTTTGGGGTTTATTTTCCGGGCGTCGGCGTTTCCAACTACCCCAAAGGGACGGAGCAAGCCGCTTCTATGATCCGCTACATGAAGGAGCGGGAGGAGGACAACCTCTTTTACCGGGCCGAGGTTACCCACACCCAGACGCTCAACGACGGGGCCATCAACGGGTACAATGGCATTTCCACCTTCACCAGCTCCGCCAACGTCAAGGTGACGCTGTTCATGCAGGCCCTGGGTTACGGGGCAAGGAACACCTATAACCGGTACTGCTTTGAGGAGTCCTCTCCAGTGGCGAACCTGTTTTTGGGGCTCAAATATATGCTGGAGCGGGACGGCCGGGTGGAGGAAAACAACTATTTTGACGAGATCCACCACTACGGCAACGTCTATCTGCTGGAAAACAACGCCTATCTGCCCCTGGGCTTCCTGGCGGACACCCAGCTGTCCAACGTCCAGTTTTCCACCCAGGCGGATAAATTTACCCTGCAAAACGAGCTGCTGCGGGCCGCCGCGGGGATTAACGGGGATGTCTGGGACCGGCCGGGCACCAATACCCAGCTGCTTTTTTCGGACACCGCCACCATCACCAACCAGTCCGGTGATTACTGCTCCTATGAAACGGGAGAATTCCCTGCCACCGTTACTTATGAGTATCAGGTGGACCGGGACGGGCTGCTCTGCGTCTTTTTGGATCTTTCCAAGAGCAAAAGCTTCTCCATCTGGCTGAACGGAACGGAGCTGTACGACGAATCCTACAGTCTTCCCCAGATGTTGGCGGTCAGCCAGGTGTCGCCTGGGGACACGGTCCAGGTGCGGTTCAACTGCGAGGCACAGGAGAACGGTACCATCACTGTCCGGGCGGGGATCCTGAATGAGTATAATTTCCGGCAGGCCTACGAGGTACTCTCCGCCTGCCCCCTGGAGCTCACTTCCTTCCAGACCACCCGGCTGGCCGGCTCCATCCGCTGTGACCGGGACGGGCTGCTCTACACCTCGATCCCCCAGGACGGGAACTGGCATGTGACCGTGGACGGCGCGGAGGTCTCCACGGTGCTGGTGGGCGGCGCCATGTGCGGCGTGCCTCTCACGGAGGGAGATCACACGGTGGTCTTCACCTACCGCAACGACGCTTTCTCCCTGGGCTGGAAGATCAGCGCCCTGTGCGCCGCGATTTTCCTGGGAGCGGTATTTTTGCGATACCGTCCCAAGTCCTTCAAGGGACGATACGAACACGCTGAATAAATAGGAGGATCTTCATGGCAAAACCGTTGGTCGCCATTGTCGGCCGGCCCAATGTGGGAAAATCCATGCTGTTTAACAAGCTCACCGGCTGCCGGGTGTCCATTGTGGAGGATACCCCGGGCGTCACCCGAGACCGGATCTACGCCGACTGCGAGTGGTGCGGAAGGACCTTTGCTCTGGTGGACACCGGGGGAATAGAGCCGGGAACGGACAGCGAGATGCTGAAATTTATGCGCCGCCAGGCGGAGATCGGCATTGAGCTGGCGGACTGCGTGGTGCTGGTCACGGACGTGCGGGCGGGGGTCACCGCCGCCGACCGGGACGTGGCGGCGCTGCTCCGCCGCGCGGGAAAGCCGGTGGCAGTGGCGGTGAATAAATGCGACGCCGTTGGCCCTACGGACCCGGCGGTGTATGAGTTCTACGACCTGGGATTCGGAGACCTGTTTGAGATCTCCGCCCTCCACGGCCACGGGACCGGCGATTTGCTGGACTGGTGCCTGGAGCAGTTTCCTCGGGAGGAGGAACCGGAGGAGGCATCTCCGGTGATCCAGGTGGCTATCGTGGGCAAGCCCAACGTGGGAAAGTCCAGCCTCCTGAACCGGATCCTGGGGGAGGAGCGGGTGATCGTTTCCAATGTGGCGGGTACCACCCGGGACGCTATCGACAGCGAATTTGAAAACGAAACGGGCCGCTACCGCTTTATTGATACGGCCGGCATGCGCCGGAAGAGCAAGATCGACGACGCCATCGAGCGCTACTCCAATATGCGGGCCATCAGCGCCATCGACCGGGCGGACGTGTGCCTGATTCTCATCGACGCCGGGGATGGCGTCACGGAGCAGGACACTAAAATCGCCGGCCTGGTCCACGAGGCGGGGAAGGCCGCCATCATCGTGGTCAACAAGTGGGACGCGGTGGAGGACAAGCAGACCAACACCATGCGGGATCAGGAGGCGGCGGTGCGCCAGGGCCTGAGCTATATGACCTATGCCCCGGTGCTGTTTCTCTCCGCTCTGACGGGCCAGCGGGTGGAAAAGCTGTTTCCCCTGATCCAGTCTGTGTATGCCCAGAATAACAGCCGGGTCACCACCGGCGCCCTGAACACGGTGCTGGCGGAGGCCACCGCCCGGGTGCAGCCGCCCACGGACAAGGGCCGCCGCCTGAAGATCTACTATATGACCCAGACCGGCGTCAAGCCCCCCTGCTTCGTGATCTTCTGCAACTCCCGGG
>CANRHF010000015.1 GCA_947630345.1 uncultured Oscillospiraceae bacterium
ATTACGATTGACGGGGCGGAGATAAACCGGAACATCATAACTCCAGACCTGTTAGCGGGAAAATCGTGTGCGGCTGTGTGTGTCATTATGGGGTAAAAGGCTGTTCTGACACGTCAGTACTTTGCATCTATCAAGAAACTTGTATCGATTCTCAATTTACTTCCAGGAGGATTCATAATGAATGCGAATCATACGGCACCAAAAAAGAAACGCTTGTGGCTCAGAATACTTATGATCCTTGCAATCGTCATAATTGTTCTTGCGGCAGCCATTTTCATTTTCTTAAAGATGACATTTCTCAAGTCTTTCCCCGAATTAAAGGGAGAGCCTGAAATCGGGAAATGGTACAGTGTCCCCATATCGGCAGCAAAGTCGTCGGACGGCAGCGAGTGGCACGGAATCTTCCGGAAGGGCACAGCGAACAAGGTCGTTGTCTATTTCTTCGGCGGCGGTGTGAGCATCACGGGCGAGACAAGCGAAGGCGGCACACAGTTCTTTGCCACCACCATGCTTGGTCAGGATTTCGTCGCGCAAGGCGGCATCGGAAGTACGGCTGATGACAATCCGTTTAAAGACTGGACTTTTATCGTTATTCCCTATGCCTCCGGGGATTTCCATACCGGGACGGGTGAATACCACTACACAAAAAACGGTAAAGATACTGTCGTCTACCACAATGGCTACAACAATTATTCCGCGTATCTGAATGAAATCATGAAGTATGTGGGCGAGCCGGACACTCTGCTTGTGACCGGGTTCTCCGCAGGCGGGTTTGCCACATCGCTTCTGGCGGATGACGTGATCAGCCGTTTTCCCTCGGCCCAAAATGTTACGGTGTGTGTGGACAGCTCCTTGCTCCTTTATGACAGCTGGCACGACTCCGCTACGGATCTCTGGCAGTCGCCAAAGGAGATTTCTGACCGGCTGACGACGAATAATATTGTGCTGGACAGCCTGACAGCACTTTATAATAAGCGTGGGGACAGTGTGAAAATACTGTTTGACTGCTCCTACCGGGATGATACCCTGCAACAGTATCAGTCCTATATTGAGAGCGGAAAGATGGATAAGACGAAAGAACTCGGTGATCAGTTCCAAGAGAATTTGGCGGAAATGGTTCGCGGTCTGCAAGAAAACATCCCCAGCGTGGGCATTTACATTTGGAGTTACAATGAGGATGCAGAAACCCACAACACCCAACACACCATCATCTCGTCCAATGTATTCGACAAACTCGGCAATGAAAAGAGCGTATGCGAATGGATCTATGAGGCCGTGAATGGGAACATATATAAATATGGCCTTGAACTTCTTGCACAATAGCTCATTTGGAAAGTATAAAGCGGTGAGATAATGCTAATTAGTGCATAAGATGTGTATAGATTTATTTAGGTGATCATATGGGGCGTATCTTAGTAGTTGAATTTGATGAGCAAGACGAAACTGCTTTTGATGAAATTTTGAGTGTGTTGCGGTGCCATCCCGCTTTTGAACGACTGCGGGTAAGCAGCAATGCCACAAGCGACGCGGTATTAGAATTGCCAGGTATAGAGATCTATCCAGATCGCAGAAAGGTGTTCCGAGGCCGCCAGGAAATCAATTTGACGGCAAAGGAATTCGATCTTCTCAATCTACTGGTAGCAAATAAGGGGACAGTCCTTACCTATGAGCAAATCTATGAAAAGGTATGGGGTGTAGAAGGACTCGGCAACGAGAGCAATGCTGTGGGTTGCCATATACGCAATTTGAGAGAAAAACTGCATGCGGCATCCCCCGACTCCGTATTCACTATTCGTTGTGTCCGAGAGGTTGGCTATTGCTTAGATGTAGACGCGAGCAAATTGCCTTCTCAATGATTCTGATCGCGAAGAGGCGGCCTGAAGATCAGGCCGCCTCTTCGCGGCTCCAGTGATATATATCAAGCAGCTTCAACAGATTTCCTCCAAAAGCGACGAAATCCGAAAGTACAGCGCTATTTCTTGTTGGAATTTGACGAACGATTGCGGCGTTTTTACTGTTTTTCTACTGCTATTCTACTGTTTCATACAGTATACTTTCCCTATCGACATATTCTAATGGGGAGAGTTAAATAAATTTGTCATACTGTCCCCAAAAGGGGATATTATGCTGCATAGAAAGATCGATATGATCATCACCAAGTCCATCGCCCGGTTTTCTCGAAATACCGTGGACTGCTTACAGCACACCCGCCTGCTCAAAGACTTGGGCGTGGACGTCTTCTTCGAGGAACAGGGCATCCACAGCATCCAGCCGGGCGCGGAATTTTACATCACCATCTATGGGAGCGTGGCCCAGAGCGAATCGGAGAACATCAGCGCCAACGTCCGCTGGGGCAAGGCACAGAGCGCCAAGGAAGGGCGTGTGGCGTTCCACTATGAAACTTTTCTTGGCTATCGCAAAGGCGCGGACGGCGGGCCGGAAATCGTTCCTGAAGAAGCGGAAACCGTGCGGCTGATCTACAGCCGCTTCCTCGCAGGCGACAGTTACACGGTGATTGCCCGGATGCTGGAAAGCAACGGCATTCTTTCGCCGGGCGGAAAATCCAAATGGAGCGAAACCACAATCCGCTCCATCCTCTCCAACGAACGGTATAAAGGCGACGCCATCATCAATAAGACCTATATGCCTCGATTTTTCCTTCCCGACATCTCCGCCCCCTTCCTGACCCTCACTGGCGAAGCCGCCGCCCATGCCAAGGTCCTGCGGCTGCGGCTGGGGGAGGAGGTCACCGTCTGCGACGGGCGGGGAATGGAGTGCTTCTGCGCCGTCACCGATCTGGCCCCGGACCGGGTGAGCCTGGTGGTCCGTGCCCGTTCCGCCTCGGAGGCTGAGGCAAAGGTCCGGGCCGCTGTCTACATGGCCTACCCCAAGGCCGATAAATTGGAGCATGTCATTCAGAAGGCTACGGAGCTGGGCGCGGCGGAGATTGTGGCATTTCCCACGTCCCGTTGTGTCTCCCGGCCCGATGGGAAGGGCCTGGAGAAGAAGCGAGAGCGCTGGCAGAAAATCGCCGCCTCGGCGGCGGAGCAGTCGGGCAGGGGCGTCATCCCGGAAATTGTAACGCTTTCAAGCTATGCGGACGCATTGACACGGGCCGCCCAAGCGGATAAGGCCATTCTCTTTTACGAAAACGAGCGAGCCCGGACCCTCCGGGCAGCGCTGGAGGGATCCTGGCGTACCGTCAGCCTGCTGACAGGCCCGGAAGGAGGGCTGACGGAGGCGGAGGTGGTCCAGGCCCGGGAGGCCGGGCTGGAGATCTGCACCCTGGGCAGGCGCATCCTCCGCTGTGAGACCGCCCCGCTGTGCGCCCTGTCCGCCGTTATGTTCGCGGCGGGGGAGTTTTAGAAAAGAACATCCGGCCGGTACAGGGGCAAAAGCCTCTGTACCGGCCGGAATTTTTTATTTTTCCGCCTCTTTCTGCGCATCCAGAGGAAAAATGGCCTGCCCCGGCAGGGGAAACGCCGTGTGGGACACGATCAGCACCCCCGTCCGCCCGGCAAGCAGGGCCAGAAGGGCCCTTTTCCCAGCCTCGTCTAAGTGGTTTCCCGGCTCGTCCAGCAGCAAAAATGGCGCGTCCCGCAGCAGGGCCCGGGCCAAAAGCACCTTCTTCCGCTCCCCGGGGGACAGGTCGCCGCCCTGGGCGGTAACGACCCGGTCCAGCTCTCGCTCCAGCCCCAGCCGGGTCAGTAGGTCCCGAGCCTCCGGCCGCCGCGCTTCCGGGGCAAAGAGGTTCTCCCAAATTGTGCCGGAAAACAGAGCGCCATCCTGCTCCAGCAGCGCGGTGCTTCCCCGCAGCTGGGCCGGGGTGGGGAGGGAGCCCACCTGCGGAACCAGCAGGCCGGACAGGATCAGAAGAAGGGTGGACTTTCCACAGCCGTTAGTGCCGGCGATTCGGCAATTTTCGCCCTTTTCCATAGAAAAATCCAAATTCCGAAGGACCTGCTTCCCATTGGGATAGGCAAAGGAGACCCCATGAAGGGCAAGGCGGTCCACCGCCCTTTGCCAAGATATACTTTCGCCCGGGCCAAAAGGTTCACGCAAAACCAAAAAAGCCTCATTTAATCATTGAAAAATCCGGCCGGGGAACAGGCGCTGCCTGCCTCCGGCCGGATTTTCTCCACGGGGTCCAATCCTTTTGTTTAGCCCTGATAGATGTTCAAATCGCCGCTCATGGAGTCCATATCGATCCGGCAGCCGCCGGTGCCGGCTTGGTAGCGGCCCCGGCCGGAGACGGTGAAGGAAAAATCGGAGGTAAAGTCGCCGGACAGGGTATCCAGCTTGGCGTCAAAGGACGCGCCGGCGGGGAGGGTCAGGTTCAAATCGCCGGAGGCGGTGTCCATCTCAATGCTTCTGGGAACATTGGTCAGGACCAGATTCGCGCTGCCGGAGGCGGAGTCCATGGAAAACTCGGTCAGCTGCCCGGTATACGCCAAGGAACTGGCGGCGGCGTCCAACTCCAGCTCCCCCAGGACGCAGTCCCGGAAATCGGCGGACCCGGCGGCCAGGGAAACGGAGACCTCGGAGCAGGTGACGCCGGTGACGGCGAGGTCCGACAGGGCGGCGTTGATCTCCAGCTCCCGGCCGCTCCATCCGGCGGGGAGGACCAGCACCAGGTCCTTGGACTGGACCGTTTGATTGAAGCCGGGGCGGCAGAAGTGGATCTCCAGCTCCCCGTTTTTCACCTGGTAGGTCATCGGATACTGGTCCGCCGTGCTGCCGGTCTCGGAGAAGCCGATCTGATCGCCGCTGCCCACATAGATCTGGATGGACCCGGAAGCCCAGTCGATCTCGATTTTATTCACCGCCTCCACGGTGACAGCGTTGCCATCGCTGCCGCCGGCAGGGGGCTGAGAGGGAGGCGTGGAAGCGTTGGGCGTTGTGGTGGCGGTTCCGGGCTCCGTACCGGCGGGGCCGCTGGAGGGAGGCTCCGTACTGGCGGGCTGGCGCATGGAATCGGGGAGGGTGCCGTGGGCGGCGGGCTGGAAGCCCTCTTCATCAAAGGAGAGCCCCCGCCAAGACCACAGGAAGCCGCTCCGATTGGTGATGATGCCCACCACCAAAATCGCCGCCAGCAGGAGGATCACGATGCTCAGCAGGACGATGCGCAGGATCGCGCTGGTTTTTTCACTCATGTTTTGTCGCCTCCTTCAAATCCAAAATGGCCTCTAAAAGGCTGTTGACCGCTACGGTCATGGGGAAGATCAGCCAGGTGACGGCCCAGGCCTGGGTCAGGAAGCTGACGATCAGATACAACACCGCGGCGAACGTCCATATCAAACTGTTCAGGCTTTTCCGCAGCTTTTCCTGGGGGGTGCGGGGGGCGTCCTTCTCCTGCTTGCCCGCGACAGAGGCCGCCAGGATCATCAGCGCTACCCCGCCGGCCACCATGATCAGCAGGGCGATGACCCCCTCCACATCCTGCTCCGCCAGCACCGGCACGGGGCACAGAATGAACGCCGCCACGCCCAAGGCCCGCAGGACCGCCGCCGAAGCTGGATTCATCCGCTTTCCCGATTCCGAAACCGGCTCCGCCGGTACCGCCGGGGAGGCGGGTGCGGCGGGCTGACCCAATATTTCGTTGATGTCCCCGATTCCGCTGATGGCCAGCCGGTAGGCGGCCTCCGGGGATTTGCCTTGGGAAATCAGGTCGTCGTACCGGTCCAGGGTGTTCTGAAGGATCTCCTGCTTGACCTCGGCGGCCTCCGGGGCCCCGGCGAAGAGCAGGTTCACATATTGCTCCAATTGCGCTCTCATGCGTTTCCCTCCGTTTCCAACAATTTATCCATGATCTCTTTGGTCTCCCTCCACTCGCTCAGGAGGCGGTAGCAGGCCTCCCGGCCGGAGGGGGTGATGGTGTAGTATCTCCGGCGGGCCCCCGGCCCGCTGCCGCCCCAGTAGGAGGCAATGTGGCCCAGCTCCTCCAGGCGCTTGAAGGCGGTGTACAGCGTGGCCTCCTTCAGTTCAAAGCGGCCGGAGGAGAGGGTGGAGATGACCTTGTTGATCTCGTATCCGTAGCTGTCCCCCTGGAGCAGACGGGCCAAAATTACCGCGTCGGTATGGCCCCGGATCAGATCTCCGGCGATGGACATGGGCGACCCCTCCTTTCATGGGCCCATTGTATCATAAAGTACCTCGCCTGTCAAGGTACTTCGCAAGAAAATTTTACCACAAATAAAGACGGCGTGACACAGGTCCCGCCGTCTTAGGTGACGGAAATCGAACCCACGTCGGTTTCCGCCGGGTTATTTCCGCCCAGTCTTCACAAAAGCCCTTGGAAATACATAGCCAGTATTCCCTGCGGTCTTTTGCTTGCCTGAACGATAATTACCTCGCCGGAAACTGCGTAGCACTTTGCGGGGAGCAATTTTTGGATGATTTTGCCCGCAGAGGAGGAAGCCTTGCTGTCGCAAGGCGACGACGATAAGGGGAAAAGCGCCGAAAAGAGCCCCCGCAAAGCGGCGTCGGTTCGACTCCCGTCACCTTTATTTGTGGTATTTGGTCCCTGCCTGGATGGCCTCCGCCCGGTAGAGCTGCTCCAGCGCCATAATCCGGGCCAGGTGGTGGGGGAAGGTCATTTTCCCCATGGACAGCAGCAGATCTGCCCGGTCCTTGACCCGGGGGGCCATGCCGTAGGACGAGCCGATGAAAAACCAGGCGCCGCTTTTCCCGGAGAGCTTGACCTTTGCCATGGTTTGGGCCAGGCCCTGGGAGGTCAGCTCCTTGCCCTCGGAGGTCAGGACGCACAGCCATGCCCCCGCCGGCAGCCGGGAGAACAAGGCCGCCGCCTCTTTTTCCAGAGCCCCGGCGATTTGGGCCGGGGTGGGGTCCTGGGGCAGCCGTTCCTCCGGCAGCTCCAAAATACGGAAGCGGCAGAAGCCGGAAAGCCGTTTTTCGTATTCCGCCGCGGCGGAGAGGTAGAACGGCTCCTTCAGCCGCCCCATGGCGCAAAGCGTGATCTCGAACATCGGATTCCTCCCACTTAAAAATTGCACAAGGGACCGCGTTTCCGCGGTCCCCCAATAGAAAGCGGCATTTTGGCAGGCGTGCCTGGCCCTGCATCTCTTTTAACCCCCTAGCGGAGGTGCGTGGCGACACAAAATTTCCACCTCAAAATACCAAGCTATTCTACTACTATTATAGCCGCTTTATTCTGATTTGTAAAGGATTTTCTTGTTTCGTAAATATTTTTCCCAGGTTCGCGCGCTGATTTTCAGAAAGGTGATCACCGCGTTTTTATATTCAGGCGGGCCTCCTTCCACGGCCAATCGAAGGACCAGCCGGAATGTTTCCGTTTCACGGTGATATTGATTTACGATGAATGCTGTATTTGGCCGGTTCGCTTCCAAAATGTACTGGGGATCTTCAACCATATCCTTGATGTATGGGAAATATCGCTCAAAATCGTTGGGATGGCGGTCTTGAATGTGCTGAATCCGTTCCTCGGTGATAATGACTTCGCTCGTCCGGATGCTGCCGGAAATGCACCGGTATTTTTCTATATCGATTTGCCCGATTACAATCACAGTCCTATCCTCCGCCGCACTTCCACTTTCTTTCTATTTTAGCAGATTTTTGAGAAAAAGCAACCAAAAATGAGATTTTCCGCATGAATCCGCCGCCCCGCGGAAAAATAACCGCAAGGAGGTGAAAAACCGTGAAAAAGAAAGAGGAAGAGCCCAAGATTCCCTTGGAGGTGCCCATGGCGCCGGGGAAGCCCCCGTTCCCGGTGATTCCGCTGGACGATTCCATGTGGCCCCTCACCGGGACCCCGATGATCCGTACCGATCCCCAGGGCAGCTGGACCGGCCGGCCGGAGAATCTTGCCGAGGTACCGGTGCAGGACGCTGACGATTTATAAGCTTATAAAAGCACACATCCCGGGGAGCTTTCCCCGGGATGGCGTTTATTTGCCCAGATATTTTTTTCGTGTCGCCATCCCGCCTCGGATGTGCCGCTGGGCTTTGTTTTCGTCCAGGATCTGCCGCACCTGGGCGTAGAGCCCCCGGTTGATCCGGGGAAGCCGCTGGGACAGATCCTTGTGTACTGTGGATTTAGAAATGCCAAAATGCTGGGCCGCCACCCGGACGGTGGCGCCGGTTTCGATCATGTACACAGCCAGTTCGCAGGCCCGCTCTGAGATGGTATCAGCCATATGATTTCCTCCTAAGCTGTGTGCTGCTGAAAAAACCATATGCCGTTCCCCGGAAAAATATGAACGCTTGACACTTTCCCGAACCGTGATACAATAAAGGGGAATTTGGAAGCGGAAAGGAAAGAAGGCCCATGTTCTATTTTCAAAACGACTATTCCGAGGGCTGTCACGACAGCATTCTGGCCCGGCTGGCTGCCACGAATCTGAATCAGACCCCCGGCTATGGCACGGATGCCATTTGTCAAAGCGCGGCGGACCGGATCCGTCGGGCCTGCGGCCGGGAGGATCTGGCGGTCCATTTTCTGGTAGGCGGCACCCAGGCCAATCTGACGGTAATCGCCGCCGCCCTCCGGCCTCATCAGGCCGCTGTCGGCGCGGTCAGCGCCCATATCAACGTCCATGAGACTGGCGCCGTGGAGGCTACGGGGCATAAGGTGCTGCCTCTGCCGTCGGCGGACGGGAAGATCACCGCCGAGCAGGTCCGCCGGACGGCGGAGAGCCACCTGGCGGATCCGGACGGGGAGCACATGGCCCAGCCCAAGCTGGTGTACATCTCCCATCCCACGGAGCTGGGGACCCTGTATACCCGGGAGGAGCTGCGGGCCCTGTCCCAGGTCTGCCGGGAATTTGGAATGTATCTGTTTGTGGACGGGGCCCGGCTGGGCTATGGCCTCACCGCCCGGGGAAACGACGTGACGCTGCCGGACCTGGCACAGCTTTGCGACGTGTTTTACATTGGCGGGACCAAGTGCGGGGCCCTCTTCGGGGAGGCGGTGGTGATCTCCAATCCTGAGATCGCCCGGGATTTCCGCTACCTCATCAAGCAGCGGGGCGGGATGCTGGCCAAGGGCCGGCTGCTGGGCATCCAGTTTGACGAGCTGTTCCAGGAAAATCGGTACTTCACCATTTGCCAGAAGGCCAACCGCCAGGCGGACCGGATCCGGACCGTGCTGGCGGAAAAGGGGATCCCCTGCCTGGTGGAAAGCACAACCAATCAGATTTTTCCCATTCTGCCGGACGAGGCCCTGGCGGAGCTGGGCAAGGAATTTGTGTTGAGCCCCTGGGGCCGGGTGGACGAGAAGCGTCAGGCGGTCCGCATCTGCACCAGCTGGGCGACTACGGAGGAAGCGGTGGAAGCCCTGTGCCGGGCGCTGGAAAAAATCTGACGGTGGGGGAGGGAAGGCCATGGAAATCGAAAAAAAGACCCTTTGGCGGATTTTTCTCGGCGCGGCGGGGTGCGTGGTGTTGTACTGGCTGCTCCACGAGACGGAGCGGCTCACCGCCTTTGTCACCGGGGTGGGGCGGCTCTTTTCCCCTTTTATTGTGGGCGCGGCCATCGCCTTTGTGCTGAACGTGCCCCTGCGGGGATTTGAAAACCTGCTGCGCCGGGTGAAAAAGCCCGGATTGCGCCGGATGCTGGCGCTGCTGCTGACGATCCTTGCCGTCTTGCTGGTGATTTTCGCGGTGGTGCAGCTGCTGCTGCCCCAGATCACCGCCACCGTTTCCGCGCTGGTCGCTAAATTGCCGGGCTTTTTCCGGCGGGTATCGGAATATGTCCAGAGCTTCCTCCGGGACAATCCCAATTTGACTCAGTGGCTCCAGCAGAACACAGATCTGGAAAATGTGAACTGGGCCGCCCTGGTCCAGCAGGCGGCCAGCTTCGCCGGGGACAGCCTTACCAAGCTGTTCAGCCAGGCGTTTACCGCCGTAGGAACGGTGACCGGCGTGGTGGTGAATCTGTTTATCAGCCTGGTCTTTTCCGTCTACTGCCTGTTTCGGAAGGAGATTCTGGCCCGCCAGGGCCGGCGGCTCCTGTACGCCTTCTTCCCGGAGGCGTTCTGTGACGGAACGGTGCGGATTCTGCGGATGACCAACGCCACCTTCTCCAATTTTCTGTCCGGACAGTGCCTGGAAGCCTGTATTCTGGGCTGCCTGTTCGCCGTGTCCATGGCCATTTTCCGGATGCCCTACATCCCGCTGGTCAGCGTGCTGGTAGCGGTGACGGCCCTGGTCCCCGTGGTGGGCGCCTTTGTGGGCTGCATTGTGGGCGCGTTCTTCATCCTTGTGGACGATCCCATTCTGGCCATTTGGTTTGTGGTCCTATTCCTGGTTTTGCAGCAGATCGAGAACAACATGATCTACCCGCGGGTGGTGGGGACCTCCATCGGCCTGCCCGGGATGTGGGTGCTGCTGGCGGTGACCGTCGGCGGCGAGCTGATGGGCGTGGGCGGGATGCTGCTGATGATTCCCCTGGTGTCGGTGCTGTACGCCCTGCTCCGGGAGATCACGGACAGCCGCCTGAAGAAGCGCCAGATCCCCGAGGAGAAGCTCCAGGACCAGCCTCCGGAGCTGCGATCCAGGCTGCGGGAGAAGGCCGGCTCCGGCCGGCTCCGGCAGCTGCTGGACAAGTGGTTTTCCAAAAAGGGAAAATAACGCCTTTTCGCGGAAGAAATGCGGCCTGCCCGCCGGGCCTTCCCCGGCGGGCAGGCCAAGGGGATAAAAGACCAGCCCCGGCTTGTGCCGGGGCTGAGGAAACCCTCTAAAGTTTACATAACATCAGAAACATTTTTCGTCCCGGTCCTTCCGGCAGGCGTCCTGATTTCCGCAGTGGTAGCACACCTCGGTCTCCGGGCTGGGGATGCCGGCAAAGAACTTGCGGATGTTTTCCACGGTTGTGTGGGCGATGCTGTCCAGGGCCTCGTTGGTCAAAAACGCCTGATGGGAGGTGACGATGACGTTGGGCATGGCGATGAGCCGCACCAGCTTGTCGTCCTGGACGATATGGCCGGAGAAATCCTCGTAGAACAGGTCCGCCTCCTCCTCGTACACGTCCAGGCAGGCGGCGCCCACCTTTTTCTCCTTGATGCCTTCGATCAGCGCCTCGGTGTCGATGAGGGCGCCCCGGGAGGTGTTGAGGATGGTCACGCCCTTTTTCATCCGACGGATGGCCTCCTCGTCAATGATGTGGTGGGTCTCGTCGGTGAGGGGGCAGTGGAGGGAGATCACGTCGGAGGCGGAGAACAGCTCCTCCAGGCTCACATATTCCAGCCCGGTGCTTGGGTCGGGAAATTTATCATATGCCAGCACCCGCATTTCAAAGCCCTTGCAGATATTAGCGAAGACCTTGCCGATCTTGCCGGTGCCGATCACCCCCACGGTCTTGCCGTGGAGATCGAACCCGGCGAAGCCGTTGAGGCTGAAGTTGAACTCCCTGGTCCGGTTGTAGGCCTTGTGGATTCGGCGGTTGATGGTCAGCAGCATGGCCATGGCGTGCTCCGCCACGGCGTAGGGGGAGTAGGCGGGTACCCGGAACACATGGAGCTTGCCATAGCAGGCCCGGGTGTCCACGTTGTTGAACCCGGCGCACCGCAGGGCCACCATCCGCACCCCCAGATCATACAGAGCGTCCACCACCCGGGCGCTGACCACGTCGTTGACGAACACGCACACGCACTCGGCGCCGGCGGCCAGGGAAACGGTGTCCTCGTTGAGATGGGTGTCGAAGTATTTGATCTCCAGCCCGGCGTCCTGGGCGTACCGGTCAAAGCCGGGGCGGTCGTAGGGCTTGGCGTCGTAAAAGGCTACTTTCAAGGAAACCACTCCTTTGTTGATATCGATATTATTATATCGAATAGTCTTTGAATGTCAATTCCAATTATATACAAATCTGCGGCGCATAAGACGGTTTTCCTTGCTATTTTGCCCAGGTTTTTTACTGGAATGCAAAAAACCTTGCGAAAACCGCCCATGCGTGGTATGATATAAGAAATGAAAGAAATGCAAAGGAGGCCTGCCGCTATGGAAGCGGTCCGCAAGCTCTGGCAGAAGTACCGGCATCTGGTGATTTATGTGATCTTCGGGACATTGACCACCGTGGTCAATTACGCGGTCTATCTGCCGTTGTACAACTGGCTTCATCTCTCCGCCACAGTCAGCGACATCATTGCCTGGGGCGTGTCGGTGGTTTTTGCTTATGTGACGAACAAGGCCTATGTATTCCACAGCCCGGACTGGTCCGCCAAGGTAGTGGCGAAGGAGCTGGCGAGCTTTTTAGGCTGCCGTGTGGTCTCCGGCGTGATCGAGGTGCTGATCCTGATGCTGACGGTGGACATCCTGGCCTGGGACGGGAACTGGATGAAGCTGATCACCAGTATGCTGGTAGTATTTGTCAATTACTTCGGTTCCAAGTTTTGGGTTTTCAAGAGCCGCTGAAATTCATAGTTTGTTAGCCAATTCTCCGCCGGGATGTGCTATACTGTATCGAAAAAGGGAGGGACCGTTATGGCCTTTATTGAGCTGAAAAACGTAGGCAAGACCTACCGAATGGGCGAGGTGGAGATCAACGCCCTCCATGACGCGACCTTTACCGTGGAGAAGGGGGAGCTGGTGGTCATCGTTGGCCCCTCCGGCGCGGGCAAGACCACCCTGCTGAACATTCTGGGCGGCATGGACACCCTGACCACAGGCACCGTGATCCTGGACTCCCAGGACGTATCCAAGCTGACCCGGAAGGAGCTCACCCGCTACCGGCGGCAGGAGGTGGGCTTTGTGTTCCAGTTTTACAACCTGATCGGCAATCTCACCGCCCTGGAAAACGTGGAGCTGGCGAACCAGATCTGCCAGAATCCCCTGGACGCCGCCGAGGTCTTGAAGGAAGTAGGCCTGGAGGCCCGGATGAAGAATTTTCCCAGCCAGCTTTCCGGCGGCGAGCAGCAGCGGGTGGCTATCGCTCGGGCTCTGGCGAAAAATCCCAAGGTACTGCTCTGCGACGAGCCCACCGGCGCCTTGGACTACCAGACCGGCAAGGCTATTTTAAAGCTTTTGCAGGACACGGGCCGCCGCACGGGCATGACCGTGCTGATCATCACCCATAACAGCGCCCTGACCGCTATGGCGGACCGGGTGATCCGGGTGAAAAACGGCACGGTGGAGTCCATCACTACCAATGCCAACCCCCAGAATGTTTCGGAGATCGAGTGGTAATGAGAAAAAACATCATGGCGAAAAATCTGACCCAGTCGATTCTCAAGTCTCTGGGGCGGTATATAGCCATTGTCACCATCATTGCGTTGGGGGCAGCGATGTTTGTCGGCCTGCGGACGACCAAATCCGACATGATCGCCACCGGCCAGCGGTATTTTGACCAGCAGAATTTCTTTGATCTGCGTCTTCTGAATACCTACGGCTGGACCCAGGAGCATGTGGATCAGATCTCCGCCATGGAGGAGGTAGCCCAGGCGGAGGGCGTGATCTCGCTGGACGCCATCGTTCGACTGGGGGAGGGGGACGGGCTGGTCTACAAGCTCTACTCGATCCCCCAGACCATTGACCAAGTCTATCTGGTGGCGGGCAGACTTCCGGAGGGACCGGAGGAGTGCGTCTTGGACGCGGCCCATGTGCCGGAGAGCGTGATCGGCACGGTGCTGACCATCTCCCCGGAAAACGAGGACAATGTGCTGGACAGCCTTCGCGCGGACCGCTACACGGTGGTGGGGCTGGTAAACAGCCCGCTGTACTTAGACCTTTCCCGGGGCACCACCTCCTTGGGCAACGGCTCCGTCTCCGGCTTTGTGTGCCTGCCGGAGGATGCTTTTGACGTGGATTATTTTTCGGAGATCGTCATCACCCTGCCCCAGAAGTACAATGTTTACACCGACGAGTTTAACGACGCCATGGAGGCGGCGGCGGATACGATCAAGCCCCGCCTGGAGCCCATGGCCCAGGACCGTTACCGGCAGGTCCGCCAGGACGCGGAGGAGGATTACGCCGAGGGCCTGGAGGAGTACCAGGACGGCTACGCCGAATTTCTGGACGCCCAGGCCGAGGCCCGGCGGGAGCTGGCCCAGGCCCGGCGGAAGCTGGAGGATGGCCAGCGGGAGATCGACGAGGGCCGCCAGACCCTGGCGGACTCGGAGCAGGAGCTGATCGACGGCCAGGCGGAGGTGGATCAGGGCCTCATCGAGCTGGGAGAATCCCGGCAGGCCTTGGCGGACGCAAAATCCGACGCCTATGCGGAGCTGGCCCAGACCAGTCTGGAGCTGCTGGACAATTACGAGACCGTGATGAGCAATTTGCAGGCGGCGGAAAGCGGCCTTGCCCAGATCGATGATGGCCTGCAGCAGCTCAACGACGGCATTTCCCAGATCGACGGCGCTTTGGAGCTGCTGGATACCGCCGGCACCGCCCTGGAGGATGCCGACCTGAATGGTCTCATTGCCGCCGGGGAGACAGTGCTGGAGCAGGCCCGGGAGAATGGTGTGGACGAGGAGACCCTTGCCCAGATGGAGGCTTATCTGGACGAACTGCGCCGTATTTCGGAGACCGGGTCCCTGGATAATACCCGTATCGAGGAAATTCGGCAGGAATATACCGAGACCCGGGCGCAGCTGGTGGCCCAGCGGGACGAAGTGCAGACCCAGCGGGCGGAGGTGGTGGCCGGCCTTGCCCAGCTGGAAGCGGCCCGGACGGCCATTGAATCCGGCCGGCTGGAGCTGGACGCCGCCAAGCGGGAAGCGGACAGTCAATTTGCGGATTTAGAGGCCCAGATCGTCGCCGGAGAGGTGCGGCTGGAGAATGCCCAGCGGGACATTGACAACGGCTACCGGGAGCTGGAGGACGGCAAGCGGGAGCTGGAGCAGGCCGAGGCGGACCTGGCTCAAGGCTGGCAGGACTACCGGGACGGGGAGATGGACGCCAACCGTGAGCTGAGCGACGCCCGGATGGAACTGCTGGACGCCGCCAATTCCCTTCGTGAGGCCCGAAAGACCATTGACGAACTGACTGACCCCACGGTCTATGCCCTGGGCCGGAACACCAACGTTGGCTATCTGGCCCTGGACAGCAACTCCGATATCGTGGCCGGCGTTTCCCGGGTCTTTCCGGCCTTCTTCCTGCTGGTGGCGGCGCTGGTGTGCATCACCACCATGACCCGCATGGTGGAGGAGGAGCGGACCCAGATCGGCACCATGAAAGCCCTGGGGTACAGTAACGCCGCCATTATCGGAAAATATTTGGCCTACGCCGGCAGCGCGGCGGTCCTGGGCTGCGGCCTGGGTGTGCTGGCGGGCAGCGTGGCCTTCCCCAATATTCTCTGGCAGGCCTACCAGCTGATCCTCAATATGCCGGAGCAGATCGACCTGCACCTGGACGTGCCGCTGTGCCTGGCCATCGTGATCGCCTATACCGCCGTGTCTCTGGCGGTGACCTGGTACTGCTGCCGGATGGCCCTGCGGGAGGTGCCGGCGGAGCTGATGCGCCCCCGGGCCCCTACCACCGGCAAGAAGATTTTCCTGGAGTATTTGCCCTTCTGGGATAAGATCCGTTTTCTCAACAAGGTCATGTTCCGCAATATTTTCCGCTACCGGCAGCGGCTGCTAATGATGCTGGCGGGGATCGGCGGATGCACGGCGCTGCTGGTGACGGGCTTCGGCATCCGGGACTCCATCGTGGATATCGTGGCCTTCCAGTATGAGCAGGTCACGGTCTACGATCTGGAGGTGCGCTTCGACGGGGGACTCTCCCCGGATGAGCAGCGCCGCTTCCAGTCGGAAATGGCGAGGTATGTGGACGAGATCGGCTTCTTCCATCAAAGCAGCGTGGAGCTGGACTTTGACGACCGCACCAAGGATATCAACCTGCTGGTCTCCGGGGACCAGCTGGCGGACTTTATGAACTTCCACGCCGGGGACGATCCGCTGTCCATGCCGGGAACCGGGGAGGCCCTGCTCTCCGTCGGCGCGGCGGAGGACATGGGGGTAAAGGTGGGGGACACCGTCACCGTCCGCAACGCCGACATGGAGACCTTGGAGCTCCGGATTTCGGGGATTTTCGACAACCATGTGTACAACTACATTATTACCAATCCCGAGACCGTGGAGGCCCAGTGGGGTTCTGCGCCGGAGGTGCAGATGGCGTGCATCACCGTCCGGGAGGATCAGGACGCCCACTACGCCGGTACCCGGGTCACCAATTTCGACGGGGTGATGCAGGTGACGGTGAGCCAGGACCTGGCGGACCAGGTGACGGATATGCTCAGCGCTCTGGATCTTGTGGTGGTGACGGTGGTGATCTGCGCCGCCCTGCTGGCCATCACGGTGCTTTACAATCTGACCAACATCAACATTGCCGAGCGGATCCGGGAGATTGCCACCATCAAGGTCCTGGGCTTTACGGAGATCGAGTCCGCAGCCTATGTGTTCAAAGAGAATCTGCTCCTGTCCGCTATGGGAGCGGTGCTGGGACTGTTTGGCGGCAAGCTGCTGCTGGATTTTGTCATGAGCCAGATCAAGGTGGAGATGGTGTGGTTCCTGTCCCGGGTGTCGCCTATGAGCTATGTCTGGTCCGTGGTGCTGACCATGCTCTCCGCCTGCGTAGTGGATTTCATCTTCTATTTCAAGCTGGAGCGGATCAACATGGCCGAGGCCCTGAAATCCGTGGAGTAAATAAAATCCCGCCGCCGGATCTTCCGGCGGCGGTTTCCTATTCTTTACTTGCCGATATAGTCCTTCAAAAACAAAATGGCCTGGCGGTAGCCCTCCAGCCCCTGACCTTTGATGGTCTTGACGCAGGCCATCCCGGCGTAGGAGATCTGCCGGAAGGGCTCCCGGGCGTCCACGTCGGAGATATGGACCTCCACCGCCGGGATGGACACGGCCTTCAGCGCGTCCAGAATGGCCACGGAGGTGTGGGTATAGGCCCCGGGGTTGATGACGATGCCATCATACTTTCCATAGGCGTCCTGAATGGCGTCCACCAGGGACCCTTCGTGGTTGGACTGGTATTGGCGAATTTCCACCCCCGCTTCCCGGGCCGTTTGGTCCAGAAGGTCCAGAAGGTTGGCAAAACTGCTTTTTCCGTAGATCTTCGGCTCCCGGATTCCCAGCATATTGAGATTGGGGCCGTTCAGCACTAAAATTTTCAATGTTCTCCCTCCCAGATGCTTAGAATTTGGGCAACCGAATCCTCCAGGGAGCCGTTGTTGTCAATCCAAAAGTCCGCGAAGGCCTGATACATGGGCCGCCGCCGGGCCTCCATTTCCGCCAGATCTCCGGCCAGGGATAGTGGCCGTCCCGCTTTCGGCAGGCTGCCCACGTCCCGCCGGATCCAGAATACCCGCCCGTTTTGCCGCAGCAATGCCCGGTTTTCCGGCCGGGTGACGCAGCCGCCGCCGGTGGCGAGGATTCTACCACGTTCCTTGCCGAGAATTTCCAGCGCTTTGGTCTCCCAGGCCCGGAACCCGGCCTCGCCCTCCTGCTCAAAAATGCCGGGGATGGGCATTCCGGCCAATTTTTCCACCAGCTCGTCGGCGTCCACCGTCTCGATGAGTATGTCATCCAGGCCCGCGGGGCCACGCAGCGTCTGCTCCACCTGCTGGCGCATGGGATAGCGCCAGGGAAGATCCGCCGGGACCTTCAGCAGCACGGTGGACTTCTCCTGCAGCGCCCTGGCCACCTGGGTGACCACGCTGTTGGGCCCGGCGATGGAGCTCCACCAATAGTCCCCGTCTGTCTTCAACGACATACCGCCGCCTCCTTGTTGTCCTGACGGATGTCCTCGTCCAGCTGATCGAGGTCAGAGCCGATGATATTGAGGAAGGAATGGCGCCGCAGCCGGTACCGCCCCTCCTGGGGCACGCTGAGGATGCCCATGTCCACCATCTCGGACAGCAGCGCGGCATACTCCTCCAGGGACGCGTCCTCGAGGCAGAGGATCTGCTCCATCTGGGCGATCTCGCTGATCTGCTGCACCGTGAAGCCCTTCCACACCGCGGCGCCGTCGTCCTCGTACAGATACAGCAGCGCCACGCACCGGGCCAGCATGAGATACCGGGGGTCCAGCTCCAGGGACAGGCGGAACTTCTCCTTGATGCTGCGGTTCAGGTCCTCCGAGTTGATGATCTTGCCCAGCAGCTCGCTGGTGAGGGCGAAGGGCGGGTTGCCCTGCCGGGCGCTGTAGTTGTGCTCGCCGTACTGGCTGGACAGCGACTCCACCAGGCTGTAGCCG
>CANRHF010000016.1 GCA_947630345.1 uncultured Oscillospiraceae bacterium
AGGCGGCGATGCCCTTGGACACGGCCTGGGCCTTCTTCAGGGCGTCGGGGTCAAACTGGGGATGCAGCAGCATATCCAGGGACTTGGCGTCGATCTGCATCAGCGCCTCCTCCTCGGAGATCATGCCCTCGTCGATCAGGTCGCAGGCGATCTTGATGGCGGCGGCGGCGGTGCGCTTGCCGTTACGGGTCTGGAGCATATACAGCTTCCGATCCTCGATGGTGAACTCCATGTCCTGCATATCCCGGTAGTGGGTCTCCAGGGTGTTGCACACCTCCAGGAACTGGTCGTAGACCTCGGGCAGAACTTCCTTCATCTGCTGGATGGGCATGGGGGTCCGCACGCCGGCCACCACGTCCTCGCCCTGGGCGTTCATCAGGAACTCACCCATCAGGCCCTTTTCGCCGGTGGCGGGGTTCCGGGTGAAGGCCACGCCGGTGCCGGAGGTGTCGCCCATGTTGCCGAAGGCCATCATCTGCACGTTGACGGCGGTGCCCCAGGAGTAGGGGATGTCGTGGTCCATCCGGTAGACGTTGGCCCGGGGGTTGTCCCAGGAGCGGAACACGGCCTCGATGGCCTTGAACAGCTGCTCCTTGGGGTCGGTGGGGAAGTCGGCGCCCAGCTGCTTCTTGTATTCCGCCTTGAACTGGTCGGCCAGGGCATGGAGATCCTCGGCGGTCAGCTCGGTATCGTAGGTGACGCCCTTGGCTTCCTTCATGGCGTCGATGAGCTTCTCAAAGTACTTCTTGCCCACCTCCATGACCACGTCGGAGAACATCTGGATGAAGCGGCGGTAGCAGTCCCAAGCCCAGCGGGGGTTGCCGGACTTCCGGGCAATGACCTCCACCACCTGCTCGTTGAGACCCAGGTTCAGAATGGTGTCCATCATGCCGGGCATGGAGGCCCGGGCGCCGGAACGGACGGAGACCAGCAGCGGGTTCTCCAGGTCGCCGAACTTCTTGCCGGTGATGGCTTCCATCTTCACCACATACTCCATGATCTGCTCCCGGATCTCGTCGTTGATGTGGCGGCCGTCCTCGTAATACTTGGTGCAGGCCTCGGTGGAAATGGTGAAGCCCTGGGGCACGGGCAGGCCCAGGTTGGTCATCTCCGCCAGATTGGCGCCCTTGCCGCCCAGCAGCTCCCGCATTTTGCCGTTTCCTTCGGTAAACAGATAAACGTACTTATGAGACATTCGATTGTTTCCCCTTTCGTTTTGAATGGGCTTATCGCCCAGTATTTCCGCTTGTTGGTTTCGCCAAAATAATATACCATGACGCGCGGCGGAATGGTATATTGCGTCATCTTTTTCGGTTCCGCCCCCCGGGCGGGAGAAAAAGGACCTAAAATTAAAGTATAATAGCCACGTTGTGGCCATTATACCATGTTCCGGGAGAAATTGCAAATCCTTTTCCAAAAATTCTGAAATTTTTTCCAAAAAAACGCCGGCTGGGGAAGGATCAAGCCCCTCCCCTGCCGGCGAAAACGTCCTATTCATCGATATTCCCGAATCACGGCCTTGACAAGCCCGATCATCTCCGCCTCGGAGCCGTCAATGGGGGCATAGGCGTCGTTTTCCGGCATCAGCCAGATCTGCCCATCCCGGCGGCGGAGGCGCTTCACCGTGGCCTCGTCCCCGATGCGGGCCACCACGATCTGCCCGTCCTCGGCGGTCTGCTGGGGCCGTACCACCACCATGTCCCCGCTGAGGATCCCGGCGCCCACCATGCTGTCCCCCCGCACCCGGAGGGCAAAGCAGTCCGGCCCGGCGTCATAGGTCATGTACCCCTCCAGATTCTCCACCGCCAGAATGGGCTGGCCCGCCGTTACCACGCCCACCACCGGGATCTGCCCGGGACGCTGGGCGGTCACGATGGACCGCTTCCGGCCCTTGGCCGCAGGAGGCTGGAGATAGCCCTGCTGCTGGAGCTTCTGCAAGTGATAGCTCACCGTGGCGGTGGAACGGAGGCCCACTCCGGCCCCGATCTCCCGGACGGAGGGGGCGTAGCCGTTTTCCTGGATAAAATCATTGACGTAGCGAAGGATCTGCTCGGCACGGTCGGTTCCCTTTGACATGGGGCGCACCTCCCTTTCTTTTTTCCATTATAGCACAAATGAGCGAAAAAGAAAAGCACTTTTTCCGGCTCCGCCGACAATTTTGGAGAAAATATTTTTCCCTTCCCGATTATACTGGTAGTGAAGCCCATTGGGGAGGTGATTTGATGGACGCTTACGATCCGGCGCTGGCCGCCCGGGTATGGCAGCGGGTCCGGGGCCAGCAGGAGCCCCAGCCGCCTCGGCAGGAGCTACTGCCCCTGCTGACGGATTCCTGGGCCGCCGCCGCGGCCTATCTTTCCCTGGCGCGGCAGGTGGGACCCCAGGCGGCGGCAACCTTGCGGCGCTTAGCCCGGGAGGAACAGACCACCGCCGACGCCCTGCGGGGACTGCATCTGCTGATCAACGGCAGCCGCCCTGCCCTGCGGACCCCGCCGCCGCTTCGGGAGACCCCGGAGGCGGGACTGCGCAGGCGGTATGCCGAAAGCCTAAAGGCCGCCGCCGCTTATGAAAAGCTCTCCGGAGACCCGGAGTACGGCCCGGTTTTCGCGCGGCTGGCGCAACAGGAGCAGGAACACTGCCGGCAGGTGCTGTCCGTGCTTGGAAATTGGGAAAAGTGAGGCGCTAGTCCTGGCCGGAGGAGGAATCCTCCTCCGGTTCCGGGGTGTCCCCCTCCGGGGCCGCCTCCAAAGAGGCTTCCGCCGGCTCTTCGGCAGCCTCTTCCGCCGGTTTTTCCACTGCTTCTTCCGTTGATTCTTCTACAGTCTCTTCCTCCGCCCCTTCGGTAGCTGCTTTTGCCGCCTTCACCCGTGCTACGAACATCTTCTCCGGGTCATGAGCGCGGAAGGCCTGGTAGAGCAGCACCGCCGTGGCAGCTAGGCAGCTCACCGCCGCCAGCACCTGGCTGACCCGGAAGGGGCCCCAGTAGAGGCTGTCCATCCGCAGGCCCTCGATAAAGGCCCGGCCCAGACCGTACCAGGCGACGTAGCCCAGGGCGATCTGGCCATCGTACTTCCGGCGCTTGGACAGGAAGTGGAGCAGCACGAAACCGGCGATGTTCCAAAGGGACTCATAGAGGAAGGTAGGGTGGTAGTATTCATACGCCCCGGTCACCTGATTAAATAGGCCCATCCGCCAGGGCAACTCCGTGGCGGCTCCGAAGGCCTCCCGGTTGAAGAAGTTGCCCCAGCGGCCCATGGCCTGGCCGATGAGCAGGCCCAATGACACCAGATCCAAGGTCGCCGGATAGGAGATCTTCCGCCACCGGCAGAACACCGCCGTGCCCAAGACCGCGCCCAGCACGCCGCCATAGATGGCGATGCCGCCCTGCCAGATATACAGAACGCTGATGGGGTCGCCGGCAAATTCATCCCAGGCGAAGACGCAGTAGTAGATCCGGGCGCAGATCAGCGCAAAGGGGGTGACGTAGAGGACCCCGTCCGTCAGCGTATCCGCGTCGATGCCGAATTCCGGGCACCGGCGGCAGCAGTAGAGTACCGCCAGCACCAGGCCTGTGGCGATGATGATGCCGTAAAAATGCAGGGTCAACGGTCCCAGGGAAATGCTCCTGGGGGGATCCAGTTCCAGCCCGAAAAGGGGAAAAAAGATTGTGGTATAGTTCCAAGGGTTCATAGCACTGCCTCCTTTGGCGGCCGGACAGGGCCGCGGCAAGCATTTTGACCGAATTGACACTATTATACTCTATCTCCCGGGAAAATGCTAGATGCCCGGAAAAAAATTCACAGTTTCTTGGTTGTCATTTCCCCGGTTTTGCGCTACAATGGTGCTAACCGGCGGAAAAGCCGGAAACTGTGTTTTTTCGGAGGACCTAGCATGGCTTGGTTGGAATTTGCCGTGGGCGCGAAACCGGATACGGTGGAGGATGTGGCGGCGCTCCTGACCGCCGCCGGCTTCGAGGAGCTGATCATTGAGGATCAGGCGGAGCTGGAGGGCTTTCTGGAGGAGAACCGGGCCTGCTGGGACTATATCGACCCCCGTCTTGCCAAGCAGCTGGAGGGGCTCTGTCAGGTCCGGCTGTACCTGGAGGACGCCGACGCCGCCGCCCGGGACCGGCTGGAGCGGCTGGCCCGGACGCAGGGACTGCCTCTGACGGTGAAGGCCCTGGGGGACGCGGACTGGGAGACCGGCTGGCAGGACAGCTACCCGCCGCTGGAGGTGGGCAGCAGGCTCATCGTCCTGCCCTACTGGCTCTCGGAGAAAGCACCCGCCGGGCGGATCCCCGTGATCCTGGATCCGGGGCTGACCTTCGGCACCGGGGCCCACCCCTCCACCCAGATGGTAATGGAGGCCATGGAGGCCCGGAACCTGACCGGGGCGGACTGCCTGGACCTGGGCAGCGGCAGCGGAATCCTCTCCATCACGGCGCTGGCCCTGGGCGCAAGCCACGCCTTGGGCGTGGACATCGACCCCAAGGCCCGGGACGCCGGCCGGGAAAACGGTGAGCGGAACGGGTTTACAATCCCCCGCCTGGAATTTTTCACCGGAAACGTGGTGGAGGACGCCGCCCTCAGGCAGATGCTTGCCGGGAAAAAGTGGGATCTGGTACTGGTAAATATTGTGGCGGATGTGATCATTGCCCTGGCGCCGCTCCTGCCGGAGCTTCTGGCGGAGGCGGCGGACGTGATCTGCTCCGGTATCCTGGACAGCCGGCTTGACCAGGTGGAGGCGGCGCTGGCCCAGGCGGGTCTGGGCATTACGGAGCGCCGGGCCAAGGAGGAATGGCGCTGCCTTACCGCCGGAAGGAGGAGCGAATGAATATCCCCTACCGTATGCGGCGATTTCTACGGGGACTGTGCTACGCGGGGCTGATTCTGGTCCTGGTAGCCGCCGTAGCCTGGCTGGTGTGGCTGGTCTGGCTGGAACGGTATGTGGTCTACTCCGACGAGGGGGCAAAGCTGGACTTTTCCCTGTCCTGGAACAATGTCCAGGGGGAGCTTGCCGTGCCGCCGGAGCCGCTGGAAACCGTTTCTATTTACTATAATGAAGGAGAGAATGCCATCAATACCAGCACGGAGCTGGTGCAGCTGATGGGATTTTACGCCGACGGCGAGGCCCTGTCTTCCGATCTGAGCGAGATCCGGCGGCAGGTGGAGACCTTCCCCACGGGAACCCCGGTGATGCTGGACATGAAGAGCAGCTGGGGCTACTTCTACTACACCTCCCGGCTGGGCCAAACATCCTCGGATGTAAGCCCCTCCGCGGTGGAGGACCTGATCCAGTATCTGAAGGAGCGGGATATGTACCTCATCGCCCGAATCCCCGCCTTCCGGGACCGGGCCTATCTGATCGAGCACACCGAAGTTGGCCTGCCTGTATCCAGCGGAGCCTACCTCTGGTCCGACGACGACGGCTGCTACTATTTTGACCCCTCCAAGAGCGGCACCATTACCTATCTGATGCAGATCGTGTCCGAGCTGAAAAATCTGGGCTTTGATGAGGTGGTCTTCTCCGAGTTCCGCTTCCCCGACACCGACGACGTCATCTTCGACGGAGAGCGGAACCAGGCCCTGGCGGAGGCGGCGGCCAACCTGGTCTCCTCCTGCTCCACGACCACCTTCGCCGTCTCCTTTGTCACCACCCCCGGCGTCTTTACGCTGCCCCAGGGGCGGGCAAGGCTGTACCTGGAAAATGTGGCGGCGGCGGACGTGGCCACCCAGGCCCAGCTCTCCGGGGTAGCGGACACCGCTGTAAACCTGGTGTTCATCACCGAGACCAACGACACCCGGTACAATGACTACGGAGTGCTGCGGCCCATCTCCGCCGCCGACGCCGCTCTGGACCAGCAGCAACAGCAGCAGGAGGAGGAAGGTGACTGACCCGGTCCTTTTGACCGGTCCCGGGCCGCTCCGGCTAAATAGAAAAATTGAAAATCCGGCGCTCCCCTCGGGAAGCGCCGGATTTTCTATTGCGTCTTTCAGCTCCGCGCGCCGGCTTGGAGCTGTTCTTTGTTGTATTGCAGGGTGTAGAGCTGATAGTACCGACCATGAAGGTGGAGCAGCTCCTGATGGGTGCCCTGCTCCATGATCCGGCCATGGGACAGCAAAATGATGTTGTCCGCGTGCTGAATGGTGGAGAGCCGGTGGGCCACGATCAGCATGGTGCCGATGTTCTTCATCCGCTCCAGGGAGTCCTGAATCAGCACTTCCGTCTCGGTATCGATGTTGGCGGTAGCCTCGTCCAGGATCATCACCTCGGGGCGGTGGATGATGGTTCGGGCAAAGCTGAGCAGCTGCCGCTGACCGGCGGAGAAGTTGTTGCCCCGCTCCCGCACCACCTCGTCCAGGCCGTTTTCCAGCTTGTGGATGAAGGAGTCGGCGTTGACATAGCGGCAGGCCTGTTCCACCTGCTCGTCGGTGACGCCCTCCTCCCGGAGGAGGATGTTGCTCCGGATGGTGCCGGAGAACAGGAACACGTCCTGGAGCATCTGGCCGAAGTGCTTGCGCAGGGAGGAGATCTTGATGTGGCGGATGTCGATGCCGTCGATGAGGATCTGGCCCTTCTGAATGTCGTAATTCCGGCAGATCAGGGAGAGGATGGTGGTCTTGCCCGCGCCGGTGGCCCCTACAAAGGCCACGGTCTGCTTGGGCATGACGTGGAAGGACACGCCCTTCAGGACCCATTCACCGGGCTTATAGGAGAACCACACGTCCTTAAATTCGATCTCGCCCTCGATATGCTCCAGCTCGATGGCGTCCGGCTCGTCCACGATCTCCGGCACCATGTCCAGCACCGTGAAGATCTTCTCCGCCGAGGCGAAGGCGCTTTGCAGGAAGTTGAACTGCTCCGCCAGGGCCTGGATGGGGTTAAAGAACCGGGAAACATAGAGGTAGAAGGTCACAATGATGTCGCTGGTGATGGGCTGACCGAAGAGAACCCAGTTGCCGATGGCGCCCCGACCGCCCATGTACAGAAGGCACAGCACGGAGCTGATGTAGAGCATATACACCATGGGCCGGAAAATACCGAAGACAAAGATCTGGTTCTGCTTGGCCTTTTTCAGAGCCTCGCTCTTTTCCAGGAAGTCCCGGTTCTTTTTCTCCTCCCGGTTGAAGATCTGGGTGACCTTGATGCCGGAGAGGTTTTCGGACAGATAGGTATTGATATCCGTGGTCCGGTCCTTCACCACCCGGTAGACCCGGCGGGAGAATTTCCGGAAAATGACGGTAAAGAGCAGCACAAAGGGCACAAAGCACAGCACCATCAGCGTCAGAGCGTAGTTGAGGATCAGCATGGCCCCCAGGACGCCCACCACCACCATGCAGTTCTTCACCATGGTCACTAAGATGTTGGTGAACATCATGGAGATGGCGTTGGTGTCGTTGCAGACACGGGTCACCAGCTTGCCCACGGGGATGTTGTTGAGCTGCTCGTGGGACAGCTTTTCAATGTGGGTGAACACGTCCAGCCGGAGCTGGGAGAGGATCTTCTGCCCCGTTTTCTGGAGGATGATGGCCTGGAAATAGGTACACACCAGGCTCACCACCAAAATGCCGGCGTAGACCGCCACCAGGGTGAACAGGTAGCTCAGCTCAAACTCCCCCGCCACGATCTTCTCGATCCGGCCCACCAGAATGGGGGACAAAAGATCGTAGACGATGGAGAACAGCATGATGACCAGCACCAGCACGAAGTCCTTCCAGTAGGGCTTGGCGTACTTCAGCAGCCGCAGGGCCAGCTCCCCGTCCTCCATGTGGCGGTCGAAGCCCATAGTCTCCTTCTTGTTCTTGATGGCGGCGTAGGCCAGGCAGAAGGCGGCGGCAAAGGCGCCGATGATGGCGCCGACGATGAGGATCGGCAAGTATTCACGCATTGGCGTATTCTCCTCCTTCCTCCTCCAGCCGCTGCAAATCCACCATTTTCCGGTAGGAATCGCACTGGGCGTAGAGCTGGGCGTGGGTCCCGACGGCCACCAGATTGCCATCGTCCAGGAACAGGATCTGGTCCATTCCCTCGATGGTGGAGATTCGGTGGGCAATGAGGATGGTGGTCTTGCCCGCCCGGGTGGCCCGGAGGTTTTCCAGAATGGTCTTTTCGGTGCTGGTGTCCACGGCGGAGACCGAGTCGTCCAGGATCAGGATGGGGGCCTGCCGCATCAGCGCCCGGGCGATGGAGATCCGCTGCTTCTGCCCGCCGGAGACGGTGACGCCCCGCTCCCCCAGGACCGTTTCGTAGCCCTTGGCAAACTCCCGGATGTTGTCGTCCACGTCGGCCATTTTGGCGGCGTTCTCGATCTCGGACTCCTGGGCCTGGTCCACGCCGAAGGCAATGTTGTTGGCAATGGTGTCGGAGAACAGGAAGTTGTCCTGGGGCACATAGGCGCAGCCATCCCGCACCTGACGGATGGGAACGGTGTTCACGTCCCGGCCGTCGATAAAGATGGTGCCGTCCGGCACGTTGTAGGTCCGCAGGATCAGGTCCACCAGGGTGGTCTTCCCCGCCCCGGTGCGGCCCACCAGGCCCACGTTTTGACCGGGCTGAATGGTAAAGGTCACGTCCTTCAGCACGTCGTACTCCCCGTCGGGATAGCGGAAGGTCAGGTGCTTAAACTCAATGCCGCCCTTCACGGGGCCCAGGTCAGTGACATCCGCCCGGTCCACCACATCCTGCTTGGTGTCCAGCAGCTCGCTGATCCGGTTCAGGGAGGCCCTGCCCCGGCTGGTCATGTCGATCAGCTCGGACACGGCCATGATGGGCCAGACCACGGAGTTGAAGTAGCCGATGTACTCCACCAGCTGGCCGGCGTTGAAGTTGCCCTTATACACCAGGTAGCCGCCGTAGCCCAGGATCACGCAGATCACGCTCTCCACAAACAGCGTCACCAGGATCCGCAGCATCACGGAGATCCGGGTGTAGTCCACGTTGGCGTCCTCGTTCTCCTTGTTTAGCTTTTTGAAGGCCATCAGCTCCTTGGCCTCCTTGACGAAGGCCTTGATGACGGCGATGCCGGAAAAGCTCTCCTGGGAGAAATCGGACAGGGCGGAAAACGCCTCCTGGCGCTTCTCCCACTTGGTCGTCATGTACCGGCCGATCAGCGTGGCGCTGGCCAACAGCAGCAGCATGGGGATCAGGGAGAGGAAGGTCAGCAGCGGGTCCATCCTCAGCATTTTGCCGATGGACATGATGCCCAGAAACAGGGCGTCGAAAAACATCATAAAGCCGGAGCCGTAGCAGTCCTGCACCGTCTCCAGATCGTTGGTGAACAGGCTCATCAGGTTGCCCACCTTGTTGACCTGGTAGTACTGGCAGGACAGGTCCTTGGCGTGGTCGAACATCTCGTTGCGCAGGTCCGCCTCCACCTTGATGGCGGAGCCGAAAATGCACACCCGCCAGGTAAACCGCCCCAGCACCAGGGAGAGAATCACCCCCACCAGGGGCATACACACCCGGTCCAGGAGGAAGTCGATGTCAAAGGGCATCATGGCGCCGTTGACCTCCACCTGGCCCTCGTTCATGCCGTTGATGACCATGCGGTACATCTCGGGAATGATCAGCTGGAAATAGTCCACCAGCCACAGGGCCGTCAGGCCAACCAGGAGCCAGAGGGCATATTTTAAGTAATAGCGGTTGATATGCTTGCCAAAGATCATACTCCGCCCTCCTTCTGAAAATTAGTGGTAATCGCAACTATCCCATTTGCAACTTTTTGCATTTTAGCACATAATGGGGAAAAAGGCAATAGCCTTTTTATCTGAAAAGTGGGGATAGAACAACTCTAATTTTGTCTCTTCTAACTGCCGCCCCCCGGACATACTCTGTAGAACGGGAGGTGGTCGCATGGGCCGCAGAATGCCGATCTTTTACAGCGCTCTGGCGCTGACAGGAGTAAATCTGCTGCTGCGGATGGTGTCCACCTCGTTTCAGGTCTACCTCTCCGGGCAGATCGGCGCGGCGGGAATCGGACTGCTGCAGCTGGTGCTGTCCGTTGGGATGATGGCCACCACCGCCGGTATGGCGGGGGTGCGCACCGCCGCCATGTATCTCACCGCTGGGGAGCTGGGCCGAAAAAAGCCGGAAAACGTCACCTGGGTGCTGCGGGGGTGCTTTTTCTATGCCCTGTGCTGCGGAGGAGCGGTGTCCCTGGGCCTTTTCTTTGCCGCGCCGGCGCTGGCAAGTCGATGGATCGGGGACCCGGCGGCCCTGGGCGCCCTGCGGCTGTACGCCAGCTTCCTGCCGGTGATCTGTCTGTGCGGGTGCCTGACGGGGTACTTTACCGCCGCCAACCGGATCGCCTCCCTGGCGGCGGTAGAGGTGGCGGAGCAGCTCTGCTCCATGGCGGTGACCATGACTGTCCTGACCATCTGGGCCAGAGGGGACCCGGGCCTTTCCTGCCAGGCGGTGGTGCTGGGCAGCGGCGCCGGGTCGGTGCTGACCTTCCTGGCCCTGCTGACCCTGCGGCTCCGGGAGGGCCGCCGTCCGGGAGCGCCGATCAGAGTGGCAAGGCCCCTGCTGCGAACGGCGGTGCCCCTGGCCCTGGCGGATGATCTGAAATCCGGCATCTCCACCGCCGAGAATTTGATGGTCCCCAAGCGGCTGGCCCTCTATCCCGGGGAGGCGTCCCCGCTGGCGGCCTTCGGCATGGTCAGCGGCATGGTCTTTCCTGTGCTTATGTTCCCGGCGGCGATCCTGTTCGGCCTGGCGGAGCTGCTGCTGCCGGAGCTGGCCCGGTGCGCGGCGGCGGACAGCCGGCGCAGGATCCGGTATCTGGTGGGCCGAAGTCTCCGGGCCGCCATGCTCTACGGCTCCTTTTTCGCCGGGGTCCTGTTCCTGCTGGCCCCCGAGCTGTGCCAGGCCCTCTATGGCAGCGCCCAGGCGGGGCAATATCTGCGGTGGTTCGCGCCCCTGGGGCCCATGCTCTACTGCGACGCCATCACCGACGCCATGACCAAGGGCCTTGGCCAGCAGCGCGCCTGCGTGCGCTACAACATCCTCACCAATTCCATGGACGTGGCGCTGCTGTTCCTGCTGCTGCCGAAATACGGCATGGCCGGCTACTTTTTCAGCTTTCTAGTTACCCATCTTCTGAATTTCATTCTCAGTCTTCGGCTGCTGCTGAAAATCAGCCGGTGCCGGATCGCCTTTCACATTCCCGCCTTTACCGCCGCCGCCACGGCCTTGGCCGTCCTGGCGGGGACCCGGGTGACAGCCCCAGCGCTGCGGCTGCTGGCCTATCTGGCGGTCTGGGGCAGCTGCCTGGTCCTCTTTGGGGTGGTGAGCCGGGAGGACGCGGCCTGGCTCCGGGGCCTGGTGAAGGGCGTATAAAACGCCCGCGCTTGGGGCGGGCAAATGTCGTGAAAAATACCATAAACCGTCTGAACGGGCAGTTGATTTCTTCACATTTTGGTGGTATAATTGCTTATATTGAGTGGGTGGCTGTTCGATAAATCTCAGCATGTGGAGGCGTGGAAAATGATGGATGAAAAAGAGATGCGAAAAGCAAAGCGCGTCAATTATATCGCTTTCGGCATTGCGATCGTTGTGGTCCTCGGGATCATCATGGCAAGCACTAATGCAATTTCTGCTTATGACCGTTTTTGTACTGCTTATGTCCAGAATCACACATTCAGCACGTCCAAATGGCTGAACGATCCGGAAAATCGCGCGGCAATCGTCGATGATCTACTCAAAAAGCACGAACTTGTTGGAATGACCGAGGAAGAGGTCGTCGCGCTGTTGGGAAAGAACAATAACGACCGCGGATGTTTTAACGCGGATGACCGTTATGTGTATTACATGGGGCCGGATCGGGCGTTTGGCCTCGACTGCGAATGGCTGATTCTTGATTTTACGGACGGCATTGTTTCCAATTCCTTTACCACAACAGATTGAGTAGTCAATTCCCGTTGCTTATCGCAAGATTGACCGCCCGCGCGCCGGTTCCCCGGTGCGTGGGCGGTTTTTCTATACTGTTTGCGGCGAACTGCCCCTGGGGGCGGCGTATTATGCCAAGGGATCATAGGACTGGATATCCACGCAGGTTTTGCCGTCGAAGGTGAAGCGCATGACCCAGGGCGTATGGACCTTGACGATCAGGAATTGGTCATAGCCAAAGCTCGGGTCATAATAATTATATATTGTACACATGGCGGTGCCGTGGCTGCCGATAAGGATATTCTTCCCCGGATATTGGTCCAAAACCCGGTCGATGGCCGCCACATTCCGGGCCTGGACCTCCCGGAGGCACTCCCCGCCGGGCAGGCGATAGCCAAAGTCCATCCACTGATTGTGGGAGTAGGTGGTGAAATCCATCTGGAGCCATCCGTCGGTGACCTTCCGCTCCCGGAAGTCCGGGACAAGCCCAATGGGCAGGCCCTTTTTCTCGGCAAATTCCGCCACCGTGTCCACCGCCCGCTTATAGGGGCTGGACAGCACCAGATCGATGGATTTGTCATCAAAAAAAGCCGTCACCTTGGGCCGGTCGGCCAGGCCCTTGGCCGTCAGCTCCCGGTTCATATCGTCCAGGTTGTGGTAATTGGGCTGGCAGTGGCGGACAAAATAAAGCGTTGTCATGAAAAATCTCCTTATTATGGCCCCCGCCGGGCGGCGGGGGCCATGGGTACGGTTGAAAACGCGGGGTTTAACGGGTACTCTTGTCGTAGGGGACGCCCTCGGCCTTGGGGGCGCGGGACTTCTTGGAGGTGAAGGCCAGAACCACAAGGGTGATGACGAAGGGCAGCATCCGATAGATATTGGGGTTGATGCCGATCTCCCGGAGGAGGTACACCCCATCGCCGTTGATGTCGATGGTGGAGTAGGCGGCGGCAATACACTTGCAGAAGCCGAAGAGGAAGGCCGCCAAGGCGGTGTTCAGGGGTTTCCAGTTGCCGAAGATCATCACCGCCAGCGCCAGGAAGCCGAAGCCGGCCACGTCGCCGTTGGCGGAGCAGTTGGCGGTGGTCAGGGCGAAGGCAAAGCCGCCGATGCCCGCCAGGGCGCCGGAAATGGTGACGCCGGCATAACGCATGACGTAGACGTTGATACCCAGGGAATCCGCCGCCTGAGGATTCTCACCGCAGGCCCGGAGCCGGAGGCCAAACTTGGTCTTATACAGGATGATGGATAGCACCACATACAGCACGATGCAGATGTAGGTGGTCAGGTAGAACTTGTCCAGGAAGGTGCCGCCCAGGACACCCAGCTCCGCGCCCCGCTCAAAGCCCAGATCGGTCTTTTTGATCATGAACCAGGAGGCAGAGTCGCCGGTGAACATTCCCAGCACGTTCTGGCTGGTGAGGATATTGATGAAGAACAGCGTCAAGGCCGGGGCCAGCAGGTTCAGGGCCGTGCCACCGATGGTCTGGTCCGCCCGGAGGTTGATGGCCGCGAAGGACAGCAGCAGGGAGAACACCGCCCCCATCAGGGCTGCGGCTCCCAGGGCCAGGAGCATAACCAGCTGGCCGCTGTCCTTGGTAAAGATCCCCGCCTCCTGGAGCAGATAGACCGTCAGCACGCCCACAAAAGCGCCCATGATCATAATGCCTTCCAGAGCCAGGTTAATGACGCCGCTGCGCTCCGCGAAGATGCCCGCCAGAGCTACAATAAGCAGCGGAATGGTGTAGATCAAAGTCTGCTGCAATAAGAATGTCATTTTCCATTCTCCTTTCCGGTCTTCTCCCCGGCGGCAGCGGGAGCGGGGGCGGGTTCGGCGGTCTTTTTCTTGCCCCGGCTGCTCAGCCACATTTTAATGATCAGGCTGAAGGAGCTGAGGTAGACGATTGCCGCGATAATGATGTCCGTGATGTACTCGTTGAAGGCCGTCAGGTTTTTCAGCTGGGTACCGCAAATGTTCAGCAGGGACATGAAGATGGCGGTGAAGATCACGCCGATGGGACTGTTGGCCGCCAGCAGCGCCACGGGAATGCCGTTGAAGCCCACTGCCGGCAGGGACTGATAGGTGGACCAAAAGAACTCGGTGTTGCCGGAGAGCCAGTACAGCGCCGCGCCGGCGCCGGCCATGGAGCCGGCGATGGCCATGGACAGCACGATGTTCCGCTTGTCGTTGATGCCGGCGTACCGGGCGGCGTGGCGGTTGCTGCCGCAGGCCTTGAGCTCATAGCCCAGGGTGGTCTTATTCATCAGGATGTAGATACCGATGGCGATGAGGATGGCCACCAGGATGCCGGCGTTGACCTGGGACTGGGGCAGCAGCTTGTCCAGGCCCAGCTTGGCGGTGGCCACGCCGTTGGCGGCGGTGGGCTTGATGTAGCCGACCTTGCCGGCCTCGGCGCCGTTTTTCAGATCGCTGATATCAAAGAGGAAGGTGACCAGGTTGGCGGCAATCCAGTTGGTCATGATGCAGGCCAAAACCTCGTTGATGTTCCGGGTGGCCTTCAGGAAGCCGGGGATCGCGCCCCAGATGGCGCCCGCCAGCATGCCGGCCAGCAGCGCCAGGGTCCAGACGATCCAGGAGGGGACCACGCTGGTGGGAATGGAAAGGGCCACGGTCAGGGAGGCCCAGGTGCCCATCAGGTACTGCCCCGGGGCGCCGATGTTGAACAGGCCCGTCTTGTTGGCAACCGCCACGGAAAGGCCCGTCATCAGCAGGGGGATGGCCCGGAAGAGCATATTGCCGATGCTGGTGGGGTTAAAGCCGAAGGCCAATTCACCTGCGGCGTCCCGGCCGGTGCTGAACAGGCCCAGGAACACCAGCGACACGCCTTCCAGTCCGCCCTTTGGCGAGATGCTCTCACTGGAAAAGGCCACGATCAGCACCAAAATGGAGCCAAAGACCAGGCCGATCAGAATGGAAAGGATGGAGGAAAGCACCGTCTTGGCGCCCTCCCGCTGGAGCAGAGGGGATTTTTGTTTCATTTTTCGCCGCCTCCTTACTTATCCCGCTTGGCGCCGGCCATATACAGGCCCAGCTCCGCCACGGTGGTCTTCTTGGGATCCAACTCGCCCACAATCTCGCCCTCGTACATCACCAGGATCCGGTCGGACAGGTTCATGACCTCGTCCAGTTCCAGGCTCACCAGGAGTACCGCCTTTCCTGCGTCCCGCTGGGCCACCAGCTGGGCATGGATGTACTCGATGGCGCCCACGTCCAGGCCCCGGGTGGGCTGGACCGCGATAATCAGGGGATTCTCCCGGTCGATCTCCCGGCCGATAATAGCCTTCTGCTGGTTGCCGCCGGACATACTCCGGGCAATGGTAATGGGCCCCTGGCCAGAGCGGACGTCGTACTGATCAATGATTTTCTCCGCGTAGGAGCGGACCGCGTCCCGCTTGATAAAGCCCATGGTCTGGAACCGGTCCTGCCGGAAGGTCTGGAGTACCAGGTTGTTTTCCAGGGTGTCGTCCAGCACCAGGCCGTGCTTGTGCCGGTCCTCGGGAATGTGGCTCATACCGGCGTCGCTGCGGCGGCGGATGGTGGCCTTGGAAATGTCCACCCCGCAGAGGGAGACTTTCCCGGCGCTGGCCTTTTCCAGGCCCGTGATGCCGTAGACCAGCTCGCTCTGGCCGTTGCCGTCGATGCCCGCGATACACAGAATCTCCCCGGCGTGGGCTTGGAAGGAGACGCCCTTCACAGCGTTGTTCTTATGGACCTTGGAGGGGACCACCAGGCCCTGCACATCCAGAACAGTCTCGCCGGGATGGGCCTCCCCCTTCTGGACCTGGAGCTGCACCGGGCGGCCCACCATCATGTTGGACAGCTCCTGCTTATTGGTGTCCTTGGTGTTCACGGTGCCCACATAGCGGCCCTTCCGCAGCACCGTCACCCGGTCGGACACGGCCATGATCTCGTTGAGCTTGTGGGTGATGAAGAGGATGGACTTGCCCTCCTTGGCGAAGCCCCGCATGATCTCCATCAGCTCGTCGATCTCCTGAGGGGTCAGCACGGCGGTGGGCTCGTCGAAGATGAGGATCTCGTTGTCCCGGTAGAGCATTTTCAGAATCTCAGTGCGCTGCTGCATACCAACGGAGATGTCCTCCACCTTGGCGTCCAGGTCCACGTTCAGGCCGTACTTTTGGGACAGGGCCTCCACCTTGGCCCGGGCGGCTTTCTTCTGAAGGAAGCCCAGCTTGGTATCCTCGGCGCCTAGGATGATATTGTCCAGCACCGTGAACACCTCCACCAGCTTGAAGTGCTGATGGACCATGCCGATCTTCAACGCGGTGGCGTCGTTGGGATTGTTGATCTTGACTACTTCGCCGTTTTTCTTGATAACGCCCTTCTCCGGCTGGTAAAGGCCAAATAGAACGCTCATCAAGGTGGATTTCCCCGCGCCGTTTTCCCCCAGCAGCGCATGGATCTCCCCCCGGCGGAGCTGGAGGGTGATATCGTCGTTGGCGACGATACCGGGAAACTCTTTTCTGATGTTGAGCATTTCGATGATGTATTCCGATTCCATCGAAAAAGCCCTCCCTTCCTCTTATTGATTGCAAATGGCTGTCCTTATTATACAGCACCATCTGGGGAAAAGCAAGACAAAATAACAAAATTCCCTACACTTTTCAACGAAAAATATAGCAAAATCTCCAATCTCTTTTCCCGCTCCGACCCGGTTCCTCCGCAGATTGAACAAGTCCCCCTGAAAACCGGAGGGACGAATCATGACATTTAAAATTTCGGCTGGAAAGCAAACGCTTTCCAGCCGAATCATCCTTATAAAAGAAAGTATTTTATTTTCCGCTGACCGTGAGGCCCTCCACCAGAACGGCGGGGGCACAGAAAGCGGTCATGCCCATGCCTCTGGGGGGCTTGACGGTGTCGGACAGGGCGGTAATGTTTTTCAGCAGGTCGTAGAAGTTCCCGGCCACGGTAAAGCTCTTGACATGGCTGGTCTTCTTCCCGCCCTCGATCAAAAAGCCCGCGCTCTGGAGGGAGAAGTCACCGGACACGGCGTTGGCCCCGGCGTGGAGGCCCCCAAGGGAATTGATATACACGCCAGTGCCCGCCTTTTCCAGCAGCTGCTCCTCGGTCAGATCCCCGGGGGCGAGATACATAGTGAAGGGCCGGATGTCCATGGAGGCGGCGTAGCCGCCCTTGAAGGCGTTGCCGGTGGTCTCCTTCCCCGCCTGGTGGGCGGTCTTCAGATTGTAGAGCAGGGTTTTCAGAACGCCCTTTTCAATAATGTTCTTGGTGCGGGTGGGGCAGCCCTCGGCATCGAAGGGCATGGGCATGGCGCTGTCCGGGTAGAACGGGTCGTCTACCAGCGTCACCAGGGGGGCGGCCACCGTCTGGCCCTCCTGGTCCTTCATCCGGGTCAGGCCCCGCAGAGCGCTCTCGGAGGAGAAGACGGAGGAAAAGGCCGCCAGCAGGCTCGCCATGGCCTGGGGGGCAAAGACCACGGGATAGGCTCCGGTGGGGGCGGGCTCCCCGCCCAGCTCGTCGATGGCGTCGGACACGGCCTTGGCAACCATTTCATCGGTGTCGATGGTGGAAAGCTGCCCGTGCTTCATTTCAAAGGCGTCGGACATTTCCCCGTTCTCCTTCACCACCGCCGCCGCGGCGATGCCGGCGCCGGAATGGGCGTAGGTCAGGTCCAGACCCTTGGAATTGCGGATGGCGATGGTCATTTTCTCCCGGTAGACTTCGGCGGAGCTGCCGTCAATAACCTTTTCATTGGCGGCGTAGAGCTTATCCACCACCGCCAGGGCAGTGGAGACCATCTCCTCCGTCTCCGGCAGGGGGTACTCCGGCGCCTTCACCTGGGCATACTCCTTGCCCCCCTCGCAGAGGAACACCGGCTCCTCGGATTCCAGGCTCTGGGCATTCTCCATGGCCCGGCGGACCAGGGCGTTGGCCTCCTCGGCGCTGAGCGCCTCGGTGGAGGCGTAGCCCATCTTCCCGTCCACGATGCAGCGGAAGCAGACTCCGCCGTCGGTGGAGGAGGAGAACTCGTTGATCTCCCGCTGGAAGGTGCCGATGGAGGTGCTCTCCGAAGCCCGGTAGTACAGCTCGTACTCGGTCAGGCCCTCGACCTGGGCCCGGTCCACAACGATTTGTTGAAATTCATGGTACGTCATAGCGATTCCTCCTTATCTGCCGCCCACAGTGATGGACTTCACCCGGATCAGGGGCTGGC
>CANRHF010000017.1 GCA_947630345.1 uncultured Oscillospiraceae bacterium
TCCTACCCCCGTCGAAACCAGTACGCCCCCCTATTCCTCAAAAGCGGCCGTAGGGATCCGGCAGCTTATTGGGCTCGGGATAGTCTTCGCCATGGGTGTCCACGGTAACGGAAGCAATCTTCTGGGGCTCCAGAGGGCGGTCGGAACGGTCCGTCCGAACCGAGGCGATGGCGTCCACCACCTCCATGCCGCCGGTCACCTTGCCGAAGGCGGCATACTGGCCGTCCAAGTGCTTGGCGTCGTCGTGCATGATGAAGAACTGGCTCCCCGCCGAGTTCATGGACTGGCTCCTGGCCATAGACAGCACGCCCCGCTTGTGCCGCAGGTCATTTTTGACCCCGTTGTAGAAAAATTCGCCCTTGATGCAGTACCCTGGGCCGCCCATGCCGGTGCCCTCGGGGCAGCCGCCCTGGATCATGAAGCCGGGGATCACCCGGTGGAAGATCAGGCCGTTGTAAAAGCCCTTGTTTGCCAGGGAAATAAAATTGTAAACGCTCTGGGGCGCCTTGTCCGGGTACAGCTCGCCTGTGATGACGCCGCCGTTTTCCATGGTAATGGTGAATGTGGGATTCATATCAATATCGCTCCTTCATGGCCCGCTGGATCTGGCGCTGGGCGTCCTTTTCCGCGGCGGCCTGTCTCTTGTCATAGAGTTTTTTGCCCTTGCACAGCCCCAGGTTGACCTTCACCCGGCTGCCCTTGAAATACACGGACAGGGGGATCAGGGCGTAGCCCTCCTGCTTGACCTTGCCGTAGAGCCGCATAATTTCCCGCTTGTGGAGCAGCAGACGGCGGGGACGGGTGGGGTCCCGGTTGAAGATGTTCCCCTGCTCATAGGGGGAGATGTGCATCTGGTTGACCAGCATTTCCCCGTTTTTCACGCCGCACCAGGCGTCCTTCAGATTCAGCGCCCCATGGCGGATGGACTTGACCTCGGTGCCGCATAACTCGATGCCCGCCTCCAGCTCCTCCTCCACAAAATACTCGTGGTAGGCCTCCCGGTTCCGGGCCATGACCTTGACGCGTTCCTTTTCCGTCTGCGGCACCCCCTTTGCGTTTGCCTAGCTATTTTGTATTATACCACGACTGTCAAGGCCGTCAAACAGGAATTTTTCCAAGGCCTCCGTACTGCGGAAGGAAAAATCGCAGGATCCCTCCATCTGCCGGAGAATTTCCTGGCAGTCCAGCCGGCCCCAGGCGGCGAAGGCGATCTCTACTCCTGCGGCCCGGGCCATCTGGCAGCCGGGCAGCAGATCGTCCACCACCAGCAGCGCCTCAGGGGGCAGCGTAAAGCGCCGCATGAGGTCTTCCAGCGGGAAGGGGCTGGGCTTCCGCTGCTCCGGCGGAACGTCCCAGCCGTAGATGGCGTCGGGGGTAATCCCGAAGCGGCTTTGATAGAGTCGGAGAATGTTGTCGCTGGAGGAGTGGGACACCACGCACACCAGTCCTCCAGCCTCCTTCTGCCGCCGGATGACTCGGTCGATCCCGGGAAAGGGCTCCGGCATATGGGTGCGGACATATTCCTGCCAGCCCCGAAATTCCTCGGCCAGCTCCTCGTCGGTAAAGCCGAAACGCTCCCGGCACATCCCGGAAAATCCCGGGGAAAAACAGCCCTGGGTGTACTCCGCCAGGGTGATAGACGCCCCGGGGCGGAACTGGTCCAAAATGTAGCAGAAATAGGGATAGTTGACCGTGGCCTCGCTCTGGACCACCGTATCGTCGTAATCCAGCACCAGGCAGGGATATTTCAGCATAGCAGCGCCCTCTTTCTCTTGGCACGTTTTTCTTATTATAGCAGATCGACGCCGGGAGAACAACCAAAATTTTCTGCTTGACGATATCGAACAAATGCGCTATAATATTCCCGTCAGGAGGCGAAGAGCATGGACAGTGCCGTTTGCCCCGTGGATGTGATCTGCCTGTGCGCCGCCGACGGGACCCTCCGCCCCCTCCGGCTCCAGCTGGAGGATGGGCAGCACAATCTGCGGCGGGTGGATATTCAGGAGATCGTCAGCGTCAAGCCGGTGCAGTATGTGGGCATTGAGGCCCAGATCTTTCTCTGCCGGGCCTTCCGGGAGGGGCGGGAGCAGCTCTTTGAGCTGCGCTATCTTATCCGTTCCCACGCCTGGCAGCTGCTCCGGTGGATCTGCTAGGAGGAAAAAATGGAGCGGGTCATTTTTCATGTGGACGCCAACTCGGCGTTTTTAAGCTGGACCGCCGCCTATCGGGTGAAGATCCTGGGCGAGAAGGAGGATCTGCGGGAGGTCCCATCGGTGGTGGCGGGAGACAAGGCCTCCCGCCACAGCATCATTCTGGCCAAAAGCGTCCCGGCGAAAAAATTCGGCATTCAGACCGGGGAGCCTCTTTTTCAGGCCCTGGAAAAGTGCCCCCATTTAAAGGTGGTTCCGCCGGACTATCATCTGTACGTCCAGGCTTCCCGCCATTTTGTCGCCCTGCTGCGGACGTTTTCGCCGGTAGTGGAGCAGTACTCCATCGACGAGGCCTGGGTGGACATGACCGGCACCCAGCGGCTCTTTGGGCCGCCCCGGACGGCGGCGGAGATCCTGCGCCGCCGGGTATGGGAGGAGCTGGGCTTTACCGTGAACGTGGGCGTCTCCTCCAACAAACTGCTGGCAAAAATTGCCGGGGATTTTGAAAAGCCCAACCGGGTCCACACCCTGTTCCCCGAGGAGATCCCGGAAAAATTCTGGCCGCTGGAGGTGCGAAAGCTGTTTTTGGTGGGCAGCGCCACAGAGCGGAAGCTCCAAAGGATCGGCATTCGGACCATTGGGGACCTGGCAGCCGCCGACCCCAGTATGCTGCGCCGCCATCTGGGCAAGCCCGGCGAGACCCTCTGGCACTTTGCCAACGGCCGGGGTGCCGAGTCCCTGACCCCCGTTGCCCCGGAAAACAAGGGCTACGGCAACTCCGTCACCACGCCCCGGGATGTGACAACCCGGGAGGAGGCCCACCGGGTACTGCTGAGTCTGTGCGAGACCGTGGCCATGCGCCTGCGCCGGGACGGAAAGAACGGGCGGTGTATCGCCGTTCACCTGCGGACGGCGGATTTTGGCCACTTTTCCCATCAGGCCCAAATGGAAAGCGCCACCAACGGCACCCAGGCCCTCTACCGGGCCGCCTGTCAGGTGCTCGACGAAGCCTGGGACACGTTCACCCCTCTCCGGCAGCTGGGGGTGCAGGTCACCCGGCTGTCTGACGAACCCTATCAGCAGTTCGACCTGTTCTCCGGCCTCTCCCCTGCCCAGCAGGAGAAGCGGCTGCGGCTGGACGAGGCCATCGACGCCCTCCGAGACCGGTACGGGGAGGATATCATCCGCCGGGCCCAGTTTACTGGGAACGCCGCCGGTCATATGGCCGGCGGATTGAGCCGGGAGCGCCGCACCGGCGTCACCAAACCGGTGCCCCAGGAATTTTCGGTTTGACAACGCCGCCCCCGGAGCCTATAATGGTAGAAAATCCTTCCATTGCCAAAGGAGGCGCAGCCATGCAGATCGTCCAATTCTATCGGGGGGACCCCAACGCGCCCAAGCCCACCCGGGGCGCCCATCTGGGGGCCAACGCCGTCATCACCTGGGATGACCGCATTCTGCTGGAAAAGCGGTGGGACTGCGGCGCCTGGGGCCTGCCCGGCGGCGGCGTCAAGGCCCATGAGACCGAGGAGGAGGCCATGATCCGGGAGCTCTACGAGGAGCTGGGCCTGCGGGTCCGGCCTCAAAGCCTAAAGCGGCTGAAGGTCTACGGCGAGCCGGGGCGGATCGCTGCCTACCGGGACGGCAGCGTTTGGCGGATGGTGGTGGTAGCCTTCGGACTGGAGTTGGAGGCGGAGCCCGCCCTTACCATCAGCCGGGAGTCCCGGCAGCTGGCCTTTTTTACCCGGGAGGAGGCACGGGCGCTGGACATTGTGATCACCCACCGGGACATTGTGGAGGACTGGTTCCTAAACCGCTGATACAGAGAGGAGCATGGTCATGCGGGACATCAATAAATTTAAAGGATGCCTGATCGGCGGCGCGGCCGGAGACGCCCTTGGATACGCAGTCGAATTTTCGCTCGCTTCATCCATATTCCAAAAGTATGGTGAAAACGGCATCACGGAATATGACTTGAATCACGGCGTCGCCGAAATATCCGACGATACGCAGATGACGCTTTTCACCGCCACCGGACTGTTGCTTGGGACCACCAGGGGGATGACCCGGGGCATCAATGGCGACTACGCCGGCTATATCGCCTACAGCTACCGGGATTGGTATCGGACGCAGACCGAAACGTATCCGCTGCCGGAGGATGGGCACTATTCCTGGCTTGTCAATCTCCCGGAGATGTTCAGCTGCAGAGCGCCGGGGATCACCTGCATGTCCGCCCTGGGGCACGGCGGGAACGGAACCATGGAAAACCCGCTGAATCACAGCAAGGGCTGCGGCGGGATCATGCGGGTCGCGCCGGTGGGCCTGTATTTTTGCGATACACGGCACAAGCCGGAAGAGATCGACCAAATCGGGGCCGCTGCCGCGGCGCTGACCCACGGGCATGAGCTTGGGTATATTCCGGCCGCCATGCTCACCCATATCATTTTGAAAATTGCCGAAAACGGCGACAGCATCCTGTCCGCCGTCAAAGACGCCATGCTCGCCATGCCGACCCTCTTTCCAAAGGCGGAGCATATGGAAGCGCTTTTGGCCCTCATTCAGAAAGCCATCGATCTTTCGGCGGAAAATCTTGACGATCTGGACGCGATCCGGCAGCTGGGAGAAGGCTGGGTGGCGGAGGAGACTCTGGCGATTGCCGTGTACTGCGCGCTGAAATACGCAAATGACTTTGAGCGGGGCATCATCGCCGCCGTGAACCACGACGGCGACAGCGACTCCACCGGCGCGGTGGCGGGAAATATCTTAGGCGCCGCTCTCGGCCTGGACGCCATTCCGCGAAAATTCACGAGTCAGCTGGAATTAAAGGATGTGATCCTGGAGATCGCGGAAGATCTTCACCACGGCGGCCGGATCACCGAATACGGCGCCTGGGACGATCGGTGGGCAAGCAAATATCTTGCCATAACCTACCGGCCGAAGGCGTAAGAACCCTCGCCGGCGTACAGCCGTGTATTTTCCCGTACCTTCCAACAAAAAAGGGCTTCCGAAGTCGCGCTTGACCTCGAAAGCCCCTTATTTTTTTGCCTTTTACGCCGCCGTGATGGTGATCTCGCCGTTTTCGGCCTTGGCGGTGATTGTCTGGATGGGTGTCTGGAAGGAGTCGATAATTTTCTGGGAAATGGGGTCCTCCAGCTCCCGCTGGATGGTCCGCCGCAGATTCCGGGCGCCGTAGGTGACGGAGTAGGCCTTCTTCACCAGGGCGGCGGGCACGGAATCGTCCCAGGTCAGCTCCAGGCCCCGGTTTTCCAGACTCTCCTTCAGCTCCCGGAGCATGATGTCGGCAATGCCCAGGAAATGCTCCTCCGACAGGTGGTTGAAGGTCACGATCTCGTCCACCCGGTTCAGAAACTCCGGCCGAAGGAAGTCCCGCAGGGCCTGCATGGTCTTCTCCTGGGTCTGCTCCCGATCGGTCCGGCCAAAGCCCAGGCCCCCTACCCTGCCCTCGGAGCCGGCGTTGGAGGTCATGACGATGATGGTGTTCTCAAAGTTCACCACCCGGCCCTGGGCGTCGGTGATCCGGCCGTCGTCCAGCACCTGCAGAAGGATGTTCAGCACGTCAGGATGGGCCTTTTCGATCTCATCAAAAAGCACCACACTGTAGGGCCGGCGGCGGATCTTCTCCGTGAGCTGCCCAGCCTCGTCATAGCCCACATAGCCCGGCGGGGAGCCGATGAGCTTAGAGACGGTGTGCTTTTCCATATATTCCGACATATCCAGCCGAATCAGGGAATCCACAGAGTCGAACAGGTCGCTGGCCAGGCACTTCACCAGCTCGGTCTTGCCCACGCCGGTGGGGCCCACAAAAATGAAGGACACCGGCTTCTTCTTCGGGGAAATGCCCACCCGGTTCCGGCGAATGGCCCGGGCCACCGCCTCCACCGCCTGATCCTGGCCCACGATATGCTCCTTCAACCGGTCTGCCAGCCCCTGGAGCTGCTCATATTCCTGGGCCTTGATCTTGCTGGCGGGAATTTTGGTCCACAGCTCGATGATCCGGGCCAGGTTCTCCATGGTAACAGGGGGCGGCGGCACCTGGGACAGCTTTTCGATCTGATCGGAAAGCTGGTAGAGCCGGCTGCGGATGGTGGCCAGCCGCTCATACTGCTGGTTCTGGGTGTCCTCGCTGAGCATTTTCAGCTCCAACTCATAGTCGTCCCGCTCCTTTTTCAGCTCCGCCAGCTGGGACAGCTCCTTGGAACGGAGGTTCACATCGGAGCAGGCCTCGTCCAGCAGGTCGATGGCCTTGTCCGGTAAAAACCGGTCGGTGATATACCGCTCGGAGAGAATGACGCACTGCCGGGCGATCTCCGGGGAGATGGAGACCCCGTGGAACTCGGCGTAGCTCTTGGCGATGCCCTGCATGATCTGGCAGGCCTCCTCGATGGTGGGCTCCGCCACGGTGACCGGCTGGAACCGGCGCTCCAGGGCGGCGTCCTTCTCGATATACCGGCGGTACTCGTTGAAGGTCGTGGCGCCAATGACCTGGATCTCCCCCCGGGAGAGGGCGGGCTTCAAAATATTGGCGGCGTTCATGGAGCCCTCGGCGTCCCCGGCACCCACCAGATTGTGGACCTCGTCAATGACCAGGATGATGTTGCCGCACTCCTTGATCTCCCCGATCAGGCTCTTCATCCGGCTCTCAAACTGGCCCCGGAACTGGGTGCCCGCCACCAGGGCGGTCAGGTCCAGGAGGAAAACCTCCTTGTCCCGCAGCTTGTAGGGCACGTCCCCGGCGGCAATCCGCTGGGCCAGGCCCTCGGCGATGGCGGTCTTGCCCACGCCGGGCTCACCGATGAGGCAGGGGTTGTTTTTCTGCCGGCGGTTGAGGATCTGGATGACCCGCTCGGTCTCCACCTCCCGGCCAATGACCCGGTCCAGCTTCCCGGCCTTGGCCCGGCCCGTCAGATCCATGCAGTAGGTGTCCAGAAATTTATGGCGCTTGGAGCGCTTGGACTCCTCCTGGGGCGGCGGGTCCTTCCTGGGGACCGGCTTGCCGGGCTGCTCCTTGCCGCCGGGACCGCCGAAGAGCTGATTGAGCAGGGGGAATGTGGCGGTCTGGCTTTCGGCCACATCGTCGTCCTCCTCCTGATCCTCCTTCTGGCCGAACATACTGCTCATCTCATCGCTGAGAGTGTCCAGATCCTCGTCGGAAATGCCCATCTGCTTCACCGCCGCGTCGATCTGGGGGATCCCCAGGCTCCGGGCGCACTTGAGGCAATACCCTTCGTTCATGGTCACGCCGTTCTCCACCTTGGTGACGAAAACCACGGCGATGTTCTTTCTGCATTTGCTGCACATTTTAGGCTGCATACTTTTTTCCTCCTTTGAGGGAAACGCTTCTCTTTTCATTATACCACATAAGGGGAGAAAAGGGAATCCTTTTTTATGGCTGGCCCATGGGCTCCCCGCAGGAAAAGCGGCAGATCCCGTCGTCATACCAGAGCCTCGTCATATAGAGTCCCCCGGCGGGAACGGTGGGACCCGCGGCGGTGCGGTCCCCATGGGCTAGAATTTCTCCGATTTGATGGGGCCGGATCTTCCCCTCCGCCGCGTAAACCACGGTGCCCGCCATGGCCCGGGCCATGTTGTACAGAAAGCCGTTAGCGCAGACCCGGAGATAAATCAGCTGACCCCGGCGCTCCACCTGATAGTGGTACACCGTGCGCACCGTGGATTTGACGTCCGTTCCCACGGAGCGGACCGCGGCGAAATCGTGGGTGCCTACAAATTCCTGGGCCGCCTGGGTGAGGACCTCCTCGTCTAAATGCCGGGGGTAAAACCAAGCTCGGTTTACATAAAATGGGTCCCGGACTCGGGAATTGTAAATCAGGTAGGTGTACTCCTTTTTCTCACAGGAGCCAATGGCGTTGAAGTCCTCGTGAACTTCAAAGGCCCGGGTGACCACGATGTCCACCGGTAGATGGGTGTTCAGGGCGTAGGGCAGCCGGTCCACGGGAATAGTGGATGCTGTGTGGAAATTGGCCAGGTAGCATTTGGCGTGGACCCCGGCGTCGGTCCGGCCGCAGCCCCGGACGTGGGTGGGTGCGCCGGTGACCATGGCCACCGCCTTTTCCAGGGTCTCCTGGACCGTGGAAAGCCCCTGCTGGCACTGCCAGCCGTGGTAGGCGGTGCCCTCATACATCAGCAGCAAGGCAATGTTCCGCATGGCCGCCTCACAGTCCGAACACAGTCAAAGTGATGGTGGCCGCCAGCAACAGCGCCAGAACGCCGAAGGCCCAGTAGTCCAGCGGAACATAGTGAAGCTGCTTCATTTTGGTGCGGCCCTCCCCGCCCTGGTAGCAGCGACACTCCATGGCGGTGGCCAGTTCGTCCGCCCGGCGGAAGGCGCTGATAAACAGCGGCACCAGAATGGGGATCAGAGCCTTCACCCGCTGGATCAGGCTCCCGGTCTCAAAATCCGCGCCCCGAGCCTTCTGTGCGGAGATGATCTTGTCCGTCTCCTCCAATAGCGTGGGGATGAACCGCAGGGCGATGCACATGATCATGGCCAGCTCATGGACCGGCAGGCCGATTCTACCCAGGGGCCGCAGCAGGGATTCCAGCGCGTCCGTCAGGGCAATGGGCGAGGTGGTGTAGGTGAGCAAAAAGGTGGCGCAGATCAGGGCCAAAAGCCGCAGGATCATGAAGACCGCCCGCACCAGGCCCTCCAGATAGATATTGATGATCCAAAAGTGGACCAGGAGCGTCTCCCCGCTGGAGAAAAACAGGTTCATGATGCCGGTGAAGCACATCAGGAAGATCAAAGGCTTCAGGCCCTTGAAAAAGGCCCTGGGCTGGATCCCGGAAACGGCAATACAGATGACCAAAAAGCCCAGCGTGAGGGCGTAGGACAGGAAATTAGAGGCAATGAACAGCGCCGCGATATAGGCAACCAGCAGGATCAGCTTGGTTCTGGGGTCTAGCCGGTGGATCACGGAATTGCCCGGGAAATACTGGCCCAGGGTGATGTCTTTAAGCATGGCCGCCGCCTCCCCTCCGCTGGGTCAGGGCGCGGACCGCCTGCTCCATGGTATAGACCCCGGGATATTTCAGGCCCATCTTTTCCAAGGCCAGAAATACCCGGGTGACCTCCGGCACGTCCAGGCCCATATCCACCAAGGACTGGGCGCTGGCGAAAATCTCCGCCGGGGTGCCGTCCAGCACCAGCCGGGAGCCGCTCATGACCAGCAGCCGGTCCGCCAAACGGGCCACGTCGTTCATGGAGTGGGTCACCATCATAATGGTGGCGTTTTTGGCCTGGCGGTAGGCCTGGATATTGTCCAGAATCTCCTCCCTGCCCCGGGGGTCCAGACCGGCGGTGGGCTCGTCCAGAATCAGCAGCTCCGGCTCCATGGCCACGATGCCGGCAATGGCCGCCCGGCGCTTCTGGCCCCCAGACAGGTCAAAGGGCGAGGCCTTCAGCTGCTGCTCGGTGATGCCCACGAAGCCCGCTGCCTCCCGGACCCGGCGGTCCACCTCCTTTTCGTCCAAGCCCATGTTTTTGGGGCCGAAAGCGATATCGGCGTAGACCGTCTCCTCAAAGAGCTGGTACTCCGGGTACTGGAACACCAGGCCCACCCGGAAGCGGCACGCCCGGGTGAATTTTTTATCCGACCAGATATCCTGGCCCCCCAGAAGGATCTGGCCCTCGTCGGGCTTCAGCAGGCCGTTGAGATGCTGCATCAGGGTGGATTTCCCCGAGCCGGTATGTCCGATAACGCCGATGAACTCCCCCGCGTGGATCTGGAAAGACACGTCGTCCAGGGCCTTGTGGGCAAAGGGCGTCCCGGCGCTGTAAGTATAGCTGATATGATTTACTTCCAACAGTGGCGTCACGTTTTTTCCTCCCCGGAAATGGCGTCGAAAATGGCCTGGGCGCAGCTCTGGGCGTCCAGCCGGTCCAGCGGCAGGGAAAAGCCCTGCCGGTTCAGGGCGCTGCACAGCTCCACGGTTTCCGGCGCGGCCAACCCCAGGCTGTGGAGCAGCTCCACCTGGCAAAACACCTCTTTAGGCGTTCCCTGGGCGGCGATTTGACCGTGGTCCAGGACCACCACCCGCTTCGCCTTCGCGGCCTCGTCCATGTGGTGGGTGATAAGGATGACGGTGATCCCCTGCTCCCGGTTCAGCCGGAGCACCGTGTCCAGCACCTCCCGGCGGCCCTTTGGGTCCAGCATGGCGGTGGGCTCGTCCAACACCACGCACCGGGGCGCCATGGCCAAGATCCCGGCGATGGCGACCCGCTGCTTCTGCCCACCGGAGAGCAGGTGGGGCGCATGGAGCCGGTAAGCGTACATGCCCACATTTTCCAGAGCGGAATCCACCCGCTGTCGAATTTCGCCGCTGGGAATTCCCAAATTCTCCGGGCCGAAGGCCACGTCCTCCTCCACCACGTTGGCGACGATCTGGTTGTCCGGGTTTTGGAACACCATGCCCACCCGGCGGCGGATGGGGATCAGATTCTCCTCCTTAGCGGTGTCCAGGCCGCAGACCCAGACTGTGCCGCCGGAGGGGAGCAATATGGCGTTGAAGTGCTTGGCAAGGGTGGATTTTCCGCTGCCGTTGCCGCCCAGCACCGCCACGAAATCCCCTTCCTCTACGGTCAGGTCCAGTCCGTTAAATACGGCAACGCCGGGCGTGTCCTCCACGCCCGGATAGGTAAAACAGAGGTTCTTTACCTCTACTGCTGATTCCAAAGCGATCCTCCTGTCAGGGGGTCCAGCGGCCAGTCGCCCCGCAGGGCAGCACCAGGCCGGAGGACTCCACGGGTAGTCCCAGCTCTCCCACATGGGTGCGGCCCCCAAACCTGGGGACCAGCACCGTGTCCGCCGCGTATCCCACGGCGGAGGGCGCCAGGCCGGTGGTATAGGAATTGATAATCACAAAAAGGGGCCGGTCCGACAGCAGCTTGGCGGTCTCCTGGAGGAAGGGATAGAAGCTGCTTTCCATTTTCCAGATCTCGCCGCTGGGGCCCCGGCCGTAGCTGGGCGGGTCCATGACAATGCCGTCATATTTCCGCCCCCGGCGCAGCTCCCGCTGCACGAATTTTCCGCAGTCGTCCACGATATAGTGGATGGGCCGGTCCCCCAGGCCGGAGGACTGGGCATTTTCCTTGGCCCAGGCCACCATGCCCTTCGCCGCGTCCACATGGTACACCTCCGCCCCGCCGGCGGCGGCGGCCAGGGTCGCCCCGCCGGAGTAGGCGAACAGGTTCAGCACCCGCACGCTCCGGCCGGCGGCGGCCACCTTCTCCCGGATAAAATCCCAGTTGGCGGCCTGCTCGGGGAACACCCCGGTGTGCTTGAAATTCATGGGCTTGACATTGAAAACCAGATAGTCCCGGTATCGGATCAGCCACCGCTCCGGCAGACTGTTCTCCGACCAGCGGCCTCCGCCGGCGGAGGAGCGGAAATATTTCGCGTCATAGCTCCTCCAGCCGGGATGGCGCTTGGGCGTCTGCCAGATCACCTGGGGATCCGGGCGCACCAGGATCTTGCCGCCCCAGCGCTCCAGGCGCTCCCCATCGGAGGCGTCCAGCAGGGCGTAGTCCTTCCATTGGTCCGAAACAAAGGCCATACCGCTTCCTCACTCTCCCGCCCAAGGCGGCACGGTACCGGAGGGAGCCGGGCGGCTCTCAGACGGCGCCGGAAGGCTGCTGGGAGCGGGCGTCGGGTTCTCCGGCGCGGAGGGCGCCGGGCTGGACGGCGCCGGATTGGGCGTGGGATTGGATTCAGCCGGAGAGGAGGGATTCTGCGCGCCTCCCCACCAGGGGAAACTGGGATCGGAAGGATTCTGCGGATTAGAGGGCGTGTATCCGTTCCCATGGATCGGGCACATGAGATAGGGCGCGTCCACGCCCCGGTTGGCCTGGCCGTAGAAGCCCTCATAGTGGCCGGGCTGGCCGTTTTCGTCCACCAGGTAGACGTAGTCATCCTCCAGGAACCAATCCCGCAGGTTATAGTCCTTGGCGGCCCGGAGCTCGTCCATTTCCTCCAGGGTCATTTTCAGCAACCCCCGCCGTTCCACATGTCCAGCGGAGCGGCACCCGGCGTTGGCGACGCCGCCGCCCACGGTACACCAGTCCACCATCACATGCAGGTCACAGGACTCGGTGGGCACATCCTCGGGATAGCACAGCACCGTGGCCACCCGGCTGTGCTCCTCCGAGCGGACGTCGTTCTCGCAGGCGTCGGTGGCCAGCTTGCCGGAATCCAGGCACACTGTGACCCACTGCATCCCGGAGGTCGAGTAAAGGCTCTCCGATTCCAGCCCCTCGTGGATCGGCTCCATCACCTTCCGGAACAAATCGCAGGAGGGATTGGAGGAGCCGTTTCCGGTGACGCTGATGGTCTCAGGCCAATCGTAGCCGCTCCAAACCGCGGCGGAATAGTGAGAGGTAAAGCCGCAGAACCACCGGTCCTTAAATGCGGCGGAGGAACCGGTCTTGCCGTAGAGCTCCATACCGGGCCACGCCGCCAGGGAGCCGGTGCCGTTGACCACCACGCTGCGCAGGCAGTAATTCATATAATTGACGGTCTTTGCGCTGAGGATCTGCCGGGCCTCCTGCGTATTGTCCAGGATCAGATTGCCGTCTCGATCGTAGACCTTGGTGAAGGTCCTGCTCTGGCGGTAGACGCCGTTGTTGGCAAAGGTGGCGTAGGCGGTGGCCATCTCCCGGACGGACAGGCCGTAGGTCAGCGCGCCCAGACCCAAGGGGGCGTAGCCGATGTCGGAGCTGCCTCGGCCGCTGCCGTCGCCGTAGTCCTCAAATTCCAGCAGGCCGGACAGGCCGAACCGGTCCCTGCCGAAATCAAAGCTGTACCGCAGGCCGATGAGCTCCACCGCGTTCACGGCGCAGGCGTTGACGGATTCCTGGACAGCCTCATAGACCGTTCGGGATTTGCCGTACCACATGACGTCGTTCAGCGGGAAGGGATCGCTGCCGTCCTCCCCGTAGGTCTGGGGCAGGTCCCGCAAAACCGTGGCCGGGGACAATGTCCCCTGTTCAAAACCGGGAGAATAGACGGTCAGAGGCTTGATGGCGGAACCGGTCTGCAGGCTGGCGTCCACCGCCCGGTTCCAGGCGTCAAATTCCAGCTTCTGGCCTACGCCGCCGGCAATGCCCACGATATCGCCTGTCTCATTGTCGATCACCACCATACCGGACTGGAGCTGCTGACCGCTCCGGGTGGTAGGGATCTGGCTCAGGTCCTCATATACCGCGTCGATTGCCCGCTGCACGTCCATATCGATGGTCGTGTAGATGCTGTAGCCCGCCCGGCCCAGAAAGGCCACATACTCGTCCCGGGTGGCGTCGTTCCAGGTACGGCCCGCCCGGTCCGCCAGAGCGTGGGCCACGTCCTCCAGGACCGTGTCGGTAAACCAGGAATAAACATCCTCAGAGGCGTCGGTGATCACCTGGATCTCCGTGCCGCAGTTGGGGCAGTAGTAACGGCCGTTCTCCTCCCGGAGGGTGCCAACCACCTCCTGATAGCCGCAGTCCGGGTTGGGGCATCTGGCCCAGCGGTCTTCCAATTCAATTTTGCTTTTCAGAACCAAGTTGTCCTTTAGGACCCGGTCGTACTCCTCCTGGGTCACCACGAAGTCCTCCAGGATGTCGTCCAGCACGGTCTCATAGATCAGGCCCCGGTTGCGGATGGACTCCGCCTCCTCAGGGGTGATCTCGTCGTCGTTGAACAGCCGGTCCAGCACGGTTTTGGAGACGATCTCCTCCGCGGCCGCCTGGTCATACTCCTCCTGGGTGATCCAGCCCTGGTCCAGCATTTCGCTCAGGACCAGATTCCGCCGCTCCCGATTGTCCCGAGGGTTCTCGTAGGGATCGTACTGCCAGGGGTTATTGGTAATGGAGATCAGCGTCGCGCACTCCGCCAGGGTCAGCTTCTGCACTTCTTTGCCAAAGTAGGTCTTCGCCGCGCTGCCAACGCCCTTGCAGCCCTGACTCAGATAAATGATGTTTAGATAGTGTTCCAGGATCACGTCCTTGTGGTAGCGCCGCTCCAGCAGGGATGCCCGGCAGATCTCCAGGAGCTTCCGCTGGACCGTAGCGCTGTCGTCCCCGGTGTTGTTCTTCACCAGCTGCTGGGTAATGGTGGAGCCGCCCTCGGAGGCGTCCCCCATAAAAATTTGGATAAAGGATTTGACGGTACGGAACCAATCCACCCCCTGGTGCTCGAAAAACCGCTTGTCCTCAATGGCGACGGCGGCATGGATCAGATCCTCCGGCACATCCTCCAGAGCGACGGATTTCTGGCTGGACTCGGCGTACAGCTCCTGCAAGATTTGAATTTCCCCGTCGCTGTCCACATAATAAAAGGTAGAGGGCTGATCGATGGCCTCGTCTTCCAGGATCACGTCGTTGGCGGTGGGCAAAATATCGTCCGCCACATAGTCCGCCATAGCGCCCAGCAGAACCAGCCCGCAAATGCCCACGATGATCAGCACCGTGAAGGCCGCTCCCAAGGCCAGCTTGAACGTGCCGAACACAAACATCCAGATCCGGTAGGCCACCTGTAGGGGCCAGGCGGGCTGCCAGTCCTGGCGGGGCGGTTTGGCCTTGCGGGGGATTTTCTCGCTCATATCTCATACCTCCTTGCCGTTTGGCGGCAGGTCGAATGGTTTTGGAATAATTCGCCGGAATCCGGCGCTTTTATGATTATAGCATACCCAGTCAAGAAACGAAACCCCCAAATTATGAAGAAAGATTAAAAATATAATGACCAAGTCCGGGAAATACTATCCCGGAAGGGAGGAACGGACATGAAAACAACGCATCTTCGCGCGCTGGTCCTCGTTCTGGGGTTTCTTCTGGGAATCCAGGACGGGCGGATCGCCCTGTGGAAAGATGGGCAGGCCCAGCCGGTAGAGGTATTTCCCATTCAGGCGAAAATGCTGCCCGAGGCGGACCGGAAGGCTCTGGAGGAAGGCATTGCCATTGAAAATTCCAGCGAGCTGACCAGAATCTTGGAAGATTTTTTGTCATAATTCCCAAATTCCTGTCAAAATCACCAAATTACCGTTTTCCACTTGATTTTATCTTTGGAAACGGTTACAATAAGCATAACCCAAGGCAAGAAGGAGGCGCTTCCATGGCGGAGGAATATGGTTCCGATTATATGACCATCGTGGACGAGGACGGAACGGAGTATGAGCTGGAGGTGCTGTCCAGCATTGAATACAACGGCTTTACCTACCTGGCTGTGACCCCCGCCGACAGTGACGAGGAGCAGGACGTGGAGGTGAGCATCCTCAAATCCGTGGAGGAGGACGGGGAGCCGATCCTGTGCGCCATCGAGGACGAACAGGAGCTCCAAACCGTGTACGATTTGATCATGGAGCAGCTTTACGACGAGGAGGACCCGGAGGAGTCCTGATTCCTTCCGCGTATCTCCTGCTGGGTGCGTGCTGTGTCCTTTTGGACCCACAACATTTATACGGGACGCTAGACTTCCCTGCCGGATTGCAGACCTCCCGCCTACGCTTTGACGATAGGTGGACGTTGGGAGCAGAGAAGGTTGTGAGCGGCGACCCACCTGCCTTTCTGTGCAGGTCATAATTGGATGCACACGGCCACAGCGGGATCAGGCATGGGGAGCTTCGGCTCCCCATGTTTTCTTTTTCGGTAAATTTTTTTCAGAAACTGGGTCAGGCCTCTTGAAACCTGGTGAAAAATCCGTTATAATATCCAAGACTATGTCCGGCGGCGCGGATTTTGGCCGCCAATTCAATGAGAGGGTTTGATTCACATGAGCGCATCCGATAAGAAAAAACTGCGGAAAGAGCAGGCTGCCGGGATGACCGATCGGCAGAAGCAGGCTCGCAAGGAGGCCACGACCGTCAAGATCTACACCTGGATCTTTGTAACGGTGGTGATCCTGGCGGTGGTGGTCGCCGCCGGCGTGCTGATCAACCGGTGGTTCCAGAGCTCCGGCATCCTGGAGCGGAATACCGTAGCCGTGACCTTTGACGACGGAAAGAAGCTCTCCGCCGCCGATCTGAACTACTATTTTATTGACGCCGTGGTTGGGGACTACAACGATGCCTACAGCAACAGCGGCGGGTATGCCGACGCTTACATGGCGTATCTGGGTCTGGACACCACCAAGCCTCTGGACCAGCAGGACTACATCACGGGGAATGAGACCTGGGCGGATCACTATGCCAATTTGGCCGTCAACAACGCCAAGCAGACCTACGCCATCTGCAAGGAGGCGAAGGCTCAGGGCTTCACCCTGACGGAGGAAAACATCGCCACCATCGACAGCCAGATGAATAATTTGGGTTCTTACGCCACCTACCTGGGCTTCTCCAACGCTCAGGCCTACCTGAAGAGCTCCTACGGCCCCGGCGCGAATTTGGAATCCTTCCGTGCTTATCTGGAGGACATGGCGCTGGCAAGCGCCTATCAGGCGCATTACAATGAAAGCCTGACCTTTGACGCCGAGCGGATCGCCGCCTACGACGAGGAGAACAGCCAGGCCTTCAACTCCTACACCTATGCCTATTATACCGTCCCCGTTTCCAGCTTCCTGCCCGATACCGGGGAGGATTCGGAGAACGGCGGCGAGGCTGAGATTACCGACGAGCAGCGGGCCGAAGCTGAGGCTGCCGCCGAGGAGGCAGCCCGGAAGCTGCTGGACTCGAACAAGGATTCTTTGTTTGACAAGGCCATTGCCGCCATGGACATCAACAAGGACAACGAAAACGCCGCCTCCACCAAGGCCAACCGGTACTTCTCCACTCAGATCAGCGCCTCCGCCGTCTATCACGACTGGGTGCTGGACGACAGCCGCCAGCCCGGGGACATGGAGGTATTTCCCGTCACCTCTACCTCCACTCAGGACGGGGAGGAAGTGACCACCACCACCGGCTACACCGTCGTGCTGTTCCAGGAGCGCTCCGACAACCGGATCCGCATGGCCGACGTGCGGCACATCCTGATTCCCTTTGCCCACGAGGACAGCTCCGATACCAGCGACACCTTTAGCGACGAGGAGAAGCAGGCAGCTAAGGAAAAGGCCGAGGAGGTCTATCAGCAGTGGAAGGACGGCGAAGCCACAGAAGACAGCTTCGCGGCGCTGGCAGCCACGGAATCCAGCGACAGCTCCGCCTCCAACGGCGGCCTGATCACCGACATCTATGAAGGCATGACTGTGGAGCCCTTCAACGACTGGCTCTTTGACGAGAGCCGGCAGCCGGGGGACAACGGGATCGTGGAATCCGAATACGGCTACCATGTGATGTACTATGTGGCCGCCGGGGAGAACGACTACCGGGACTACATGATCATTGAAACCCTGCGCAGCACCGATATGAACGAGTGGCTCAGCGGCATTGTGGAGAATGTCACCGTCACCGATGGGGACACCTCCCGCTTAAGCCGCGGCATGGTCCTTTCCAGCGGTCAGTGATCCAAAACAGGTATAAAATCGCCTCCCAGGGCTAAAAATCCCCTGGGAGGCGATTTTTATGGACAAGAAACAAACCTTAGGCCCGATTCTGGCCGGCGCGGCGGCGGGGGCGGTCAACGGCCTTTTTGGCGCCGGGGGCGGGATGGTGCTGGTGCCATTGCTGACTCTGCTCACCGATTTAAAGGAGGAGGAGGTCTTCCCCGCCTCGGTATCCGTGATCCTGCCGGTCTGCCTGGTCTCCCTGGGCTCTATGGCCATGAATGGCCCCCTCCCCTGGGGACAGGCCCTGCCCTATCTGGTTGGCAGCGTTTTAGGCGGGATCCTTACCGGCCTGCTGGGGAAAAAGATCCCCACGCTCTGGCTTCACCGGGGCCTGGGGCTGCTGATTCTCTGGGGCGGGGCGCGGTACCTATGCTGAGCGCCTGGTATATAGGGGTGCCGGTGGGCGCGGCGCTGGGCTTCCTCTCCGGCCTGGGTGTGGGCGGAGAGGAAGCCCAGCGC
>CANRHF010000018.1 GCA_947630345.1 uncultured Oscillospiraceae bacterium
AATTTCTTCTTGTTGGCGCTGGCTTTGATATGGGTGCCGTCGATGAACACCGCGTTGGTGTCCAGTAGCTTATTGTTAAGCGCCTTGTTGAGGATATGCTCAAATATCTCGCTGGTCAGCTCCTCCGGGAACCGTTTGCAGAACGCGTAGCTTACCGTGGCAAAATGGGGAATGTTATCCAACAGCCCATATCCCAAAAACCAGCGGTATGCCACATTCACCTGTATATCCCGGTGGGTCTGCCGCAGAGACGGAATCCCATACAAATGCTGGAGCAGCACCATCTTGATAAGCACAACTGGGTCGGTGCCGGGTCTGCCGACGTCGTGACGGTAATACGGATCCAGCCGCTCATACAGCCACTCATAATCCATGACCTTCTCAATCTTCCGTAGAAGATGGTCTTTGGGCACTAATGCCTCTAAATCCGTAATAACCGGCTCCCGCCGGGAATCTTTCCTCCACTGCTCCATTCCAGCACCCCCTGTTGCCTCTATTATAGCATACTTTTGAAGATTTGAAAAGTTTTTTGACAAGCTGAGCAGGGGAAGGCAAACGCCTTCCCCTGCCGGGTGCTATGGAAATTACTCGATGCTCAGGCTCACGTTGGGGAAGTTCTCGTCCTTCAGACCAGCCTCGTAATCGGCGTCCACAACCAGGGAGCCGTCTTTCAGCTTGGCCATCAGGGTCTCGTACTCGGCCACGGTGTAGTTCTGCATCCTCCAGGAATCGGCGGAGGTGGGCATCCCAACCGCGTCGTCCTTGGCGCCCAGCACGGTGCTGACACCGCCCAGAGCGTCCCACTCGCCGGCGTAGAACTTGTCGCAGGCGAACATAACGGACTCCCGCAGGCCCTTCATGGCGGAGGTGATCACGGTGTCGGAGTCGCCGGCCTGGTCCACGTCCACGCCGATGACGTAGCCGTCATTGGCAGCGGCAGCGGCAAATGCGGACTGGCACATCTGACCGCCGCAGGAGTAGACCACCTCAGTACCGGCGGTGTACCAGCCGTTGAGCATGGTCTGCAGCTCGCCGGAAGCGCCGAAGCTGGCGCCGTACTGCCAAGAGTACCGCATCTCCACGTTCACGCCCATTTCAGCGGCAGCCGCCTGGGCGCCCTGGACAAAGCCGTAGCCGTAACGGCAGCAGGCAGGGTTGGTGCCGCCGCCACCACCGGAGAAGCCCAGCTTGGTGAAGCCTTCCTTCACGGCAGCGTAGCCCACCAGATAGCCGGCCTGCTCCTCCTGGAAGGAGATGGGGGCGATGTTGGTGAGAATGGGAGAGGTATTCTCCTGACCTTCAACGGAGGGCTCTTCCTGGATGGGGTAGCCGTCGATGAAGACGAACTTGGTCTCCGGATACTCCAGAGCGGCCCGGCGAAGAGCGGTCTCCTGCAGGAAGCCGGCGCAGATCACGATCTCGGCGCCGCCGTCCACAGCGGCCTTCATAGCGGTGAACCGATCGTCGTCGGTGGCCTCAGAGCCGTTGGCGGGCTGGTAGTACTTGTAGGACTTGTTGTGCTCGGTGGCGTAGCGCTTCACGCCTTCCCAAGTGCCCTGGTTGAAGGACTTGTCCTTCAGCTGGCCCACGTCGGTAACAAAGGCGATGGCGTACTTGCCGTCATCGGACGTCATGGTGTCGTCGATAGCGTCATAGTCGTAGGGCGCCTCGCCCTGGGGTTCGCCACCCTGGGGCTCGCCGCCCTGGGTGCCCGCGGGCTCGCCGCCCTGGGTGCCTTCGGGGGCCTTGGAGCCCTCAGGCGGGTTGGAGCCCTGAGCGCCGCCGGTGGACTCGGTGCCGCCGGCAGGGCCGCAAGCGGCCAGCAGGCCCATGACCATGATCGCCGCCAGGATCAGTGCGATGATCTTTTTCATTCTTTTTCCTCCTGTTTTAATTTGATTTTTAGGCATTGGTTCCAATGCCGAGCCTATTGTGACATATTTTTGGAAAAAAATCAACCGGTTTGCGCATCTTTTGTAGAAACGCACAACTCTATCGGGAAAAACTGGCCATTTTGCCGCCAATATTTCACTTTAGCGCATATACTTTTCCGCCTGGAAGCCCCCGGGCAGCAGCTCGGCAAGGGTCTTTTTTTGCCAGCCCTCCGGGCCTCCGTCCAGGTAAATGACAAAATCGTCCCCGCAAAATTCCCGCATCACCTGGCGGCACACCCCGCAGGGCGGGAAGAAGCCGGTAAGCGCCCCGTCCTTCCCGCCGCAGACGGCGATGGCGGTAAACGCCCGCTTCCCGTCGTACACCGCCTTAAAAAAGGCGGCGCGCTCGGCGCAGACCGTGGGGGTATAGGTGGCGTTTTCAATATTGCAGCCCTGGTACACCGTCCCGTCGGCGCACAGCAGCGCCGCCCCCACCTGATAGTGGGAGTAGGGGGCGTAGGCGTGGGTCATGGCCTCCCGGGCCAGGCGGATCAGCTCCTCCGGCGACATGGCGCTCCCTCCTTTAGAGAATTTGCCCGGCGAAGCTGACCCCCGGCGTGTCCAGCTTGATCCCCAGCAGCTCCGCCGCCGTGGCGGCGATGGCGGCAAAGGTGGGCAGGGTGCCCAGGTTGACCGGCCGGACCTTTTGCCCCAGGACCAGCAGGGGCACATACTCCCGGGTGTGGTCCGTGGTGGCGGTGTAGGCCGGGTCGCAGCCGTGGTCCGCCGTGATCATCACCGCGTCCTCCGGCCCCAGCTTGGCCAGGAATTTGGGCAGCCACCGGTCGAATTCCGTCAGGGCCTTGGCGTATCCGTCGATGTCCCGCCGGTGGCCGTAGAGCATATCAAAGTCCACCAGATTCACAAAGCACAGCCCATGAAAATCCCGGTCCGCGTAGGCTAGGGTCTTTTCCAGTCCGTCGGTATTGCCCTTGGTGTAGACATGCTCGGTGATCCCCGCCCCGGCGAAAATGTCGAAAATCTTCCCCACGGCGATGGAGTCCATCCCCGCTCCCTTCACCGCGTCCAGCAGGGTGGCCTTCGGCGGCTCCAGGGAGAAGTCGTGGCGGTTGGTGGTGCGGTAATACTGCCCGTTTTCCCCCAGGAAGGGCCGGGCGATCACCCGCCCCACCCCGTGCTTGCCGGTGAGAATTTTCCGGGCGATGCGGCAGTCCTCGTAGAGCTCCTCCAGAGGCACCACCTGCTCATGGGCGGCGATCTGGAACACGGAGTCGGCGGAGGTGTACACGATCAGATCCCCGGTGCGAACGTGCTCGTCGCCGTAGGCGTTGATCACCTCGGTGCCGGACCAGGGGGCGTTGGCCAGGGTGCCCCGGTGGGTGGCCGCCCGGAAGGGGGCCAGTACCTCCTCAGGAAAGCCCTTGGGATAGGTGGGCAGGGGCTCCGGGGACACCACCCCGGCGATCTCCCAGTGGCCGATGGTGGTGTCCTTGCCCATGGAGGCCTCCGTCAGCCGGGCCACGGCGGCGGCAGGCGCTTCCGTCCGGCCCAAAAAGTCCAGGCCGTCCACATTCCCCAGGCCGGCGGCCTGGAGATTGGGAATATTCAGCTCCTTGGACGTGGCGCAGGAGCGGAGGGTGTTCACCCCCACGTCCCCAAAAGCCGGGGCGTCCGGCATGGCCCCCGCGCCGCAGGAGTCCAGCACGATCAGGAATAGCCGCTTCATTTCTTATTTCCCCTCCATGGCCGCCGCCACGTCCAGGGCCACCTTCATCATGGTGGTGAAGGCGTTCTGCCGCTCGGCGGAGGTGGTCTCCTCCCCGGTGAGGACGTGGTCCGAAATGGTGCAGATGCACAGCGCCCGCTTGCCGTACCGGGCGGCGTTCATGTACAGAGCGGCAGCCTCCATCTCCAGGGCCATGACGCCCATTTTTTTAAGGCCATACACGCTGTCCAGCCCCGCCGGGACCCCCTCGTGATCGCCGTAGAACACGTCGGAGGAGTTGACGTTGCCCACATGGTAAGTAGCCCCATTTCCCTCGGCGGCCTTCACGGCGGCGGACAGCAGCTCGTAGGAGGCGATGGGGGCGAAGGTGCCGGGCAGATGGAACTGGCTGGCAAAATTGGAGTCGGTGCAGGCGCCCATGGCCAGCACCAGATCATACAGGTGGATATTCTCCTGGATGGCCCCGGCGGAGCCCACCCGGATGATGTTCTCCACGCCGTAGCCGTTGTACAGCTCGTGGGAATAGATGCCGATGGCGGGGATGCCCATGCCGGAGGCCATGACGGACACCTTGACGCCCTTATAGTACCCCGTGTGGCCCTGGACGCCCCGGACGTTGTTCACCAGCACCGGGTTTTCCAGGAAAGTTTCCGCAATGGTTTTGGCCCGGAGGGGGTCGCCGGGCATGAGGACGGTCTTGCCGAAGTCCCCGGGCTTGGCTTCGATATGGGGCGTGGGGGTAGTTAACATAATATTTCCTCCTTCAATTTTCCGAATTTTAGTAGCTTCCGTCGTTTTTCAGGCCCTTGGCAATTTTCACGATCCGGGAAGTCCCCAGGCGGGAGGCCCCCAGCTGGATGAATTTTTCCGCGTCGTCCAGGCTGGAGATGCCTCCGGCGGCCTTGATCTTCACATTGGGGCCGATGTGCTTGGCAAACAGCTCCACGTCGTGGAAGGTGGCCCCGGCCTTGGAAAAGCCGGTGGAGGTCTTGATGTAGTCCGCGCCGGACTCGGTAACCGCCTGGCACAGGGCGATCTTCTCCTCGTCGGTAAGCAGGCACGTCTCGATGATGACCTTCAGGAGCTTTCCTCCGCAGGCCCTCTTCACGGCGGCGATCTCGTCCCGGACCGCGTCGTACTTCCGGTCCTTCACCCAGCCCAGGTTGATGACCATGTCCACCTCGTCGGCTCCGTTTTCCACGGCGTCGGCGGCCATGAAGCACTTGGCCTTGGTGGTGGCGTAGCCGTTGGGGAAGCCGATGACGGTGCAGATGGGCAGCTTCTCCCCCACATAGGCCTTGGCCTGGGCAACATAGGACGCCGGGATGCACACCGAGGCGGTGTGATAGGTCATGCCGTCGTCGCACAATGCCCGGATCTCCTCCCAGGTCGCGGTCTGGGACAGCAGGGTGTGGTCGCATTTGGACAGAATTTCAGACAGTTCCATTTTCATTCTCCTTTATTCGTATTTCTTTTATAACGCTTTTGTTGGTCAAAGAGGGATCGGCTCCCCCATGCCGTGGAGCTTGATTCGCTTGCCCTCCCGGATGCCTCGGACCCAGCACTTGTGGCACATGGCGATATAGCTGTCGTTGCCCCCCAGCAGGAGCTGGGCCCCTTCCGTGACGATCTTACCGTCGGCGCCGATCCGGGCGTTGACCGTGGCCTTAGCCCCGCAGTCGCAGATGGTCTTGATCTCCTGGATGGTGTCCGCCACCTCCATCAGCCGCCGGCTCCCGGCAAAAAGATGGCACTGGAAGTCCGTCCGCAGGCCGAAGCACATCACCGGCACGTTGAAATCGTCCACAATGGCCCGGAGCTGGTCCACCTGATCCTCCATCAAAAACTGGCACTCGTCCACAATGATCACGTCGCAGCGGCCCAGCTGATCGGCCTGGAACCGGGCGTACACGTCCCCCTCCGGGGGCAGGATCTCCACCTCCGCCTCCAGTCCGATCCGGCTGCGCAGGCGGCTGGCCCCGTCCCGCACGTCGGCGCTGGGCTTGATGAGCCAGACCTTCAGCTCGTTTTCCTCGTAGTTGTATTTGGTGATCAGGGCCTGGGCGGTTTTGCTGGAGCCCATGGCCCCGTATTTGAAATAGAGCTTTGCCAAAGAGAGTCCTCCCTTTTTATTTTTCACCATTATAACGGATTTTCCCGGAATATGCAAGCCCGTTTTAGATAAAATACTCAAATGTGCAAGCATTCCTGCTTTCATACAAGAAAATGGGGGCTTGAGTCCGCCCCGTTTTTCTGCTACAATAGGGCAAGAGGTGAACGAGATGATTTTGGAAGGCTGTCAGGGGAAAAAGGGCCCCCAAATCCTGGAAAAGACCTGCCCCCGGTGCGGGGAAACGGTGGAGCTGCTCTCCACCGATCTGTCCGTTTCATGCGGCAACTGCGGAGAGACGGTTTACAGCGATCTCATGGACTGCGCCCAGCGGTGCCCCAAAGCCCGGGAATGCCTGGGAGAAAAGGCCTACGAGCAGATGTCCGCCGCCCGGGATGCCTGGCGGCGGGAGCGGCTCCGGCTCCAAGAATCCGACGAATGGTGAGGTGAACGGGATGAAACAGGAAATTCACGCCTATTTGACCGACCAAGGCGTCTCGGAGGAGCTGATCCGGGAGGCGGCGGCCTTCCGGGAACGGTATCCGGTGGAGCCGGAGTTTGCCGGGCGGGTGGAGGTCCCCGCCATGCCCTTTTTAGGAAAGGACACCCTGGAAATGGCCATGGCAGGGCTACTCCAGGGGGAGAATCTGCTGCTGTGCGGCGGGAAGGCCACGGGAAAGAACGTGCTGTGCCAGACCCTGTCCTGGGTCTTCGGCCGGCCGGCCTTCGACATTTCCTGCCACATCCATACGGACAGCGCCTCCCTCATCGGCACCGACACCTTCCGGGACAATCAGGTGGAATTTCGGAAGGGCCCGGTGACGCTCTGCGCCCAGGTTGGGGGTTTCGGGGTGCTGGACGAGATCAACATGGCGAAAAACGACGCCGTTTCCGTTCTCCACGCCGCCCTGGACCACCGGCGGCGGATCGACGTGCCCGGCTATCAGCGAATCCCCCTGCACCCTGCCGCCCGGTTCCTGGCCACCATGAACCTGGGCTATGCCGGCACCCGGGAGCTGAACGAGGCCCTGGTGTCCCGGTTCCTGGTGGTGGACATGCCCCCGCTCCAAAAAGAAACGCTGGAGGACCTGCTGCGGCGGTACTTCCCGGATATGAAGGATCCGGCGCTAGAGCAGTTTTCCGGGCTGTTTCTGGACCTCCAGCGGAAAGCCGGAAACGGGGAAATCTCCACCAAGGCCCTGGATCTGCGGGGCATGATCGGCGGGATCCGCGCCATCCGCTCCGGCCTCCGGCCCAGCCTCGCCATCCGCATGGGGGTGCTGAACAAGAGCTTCGACAGCTTTGAAAAGGAAATTTTGGAAGACGCGGCCAACACCCGCATCCCCGCCGGCTGGGGCCGGGAGGACGTCTTTGGAGGGTAGAGGCCGGGCGGCGGATAATCTCCCCGCTTCGGAAGACCGCCGTCTGGAGATCGAAAACCGGCTCCGCAATCTGTTCTGGACCGTCAGCGGAGACTACTCCCTGGACATCCGGCCCGACGCGGATACCTTTCTGCGCAATCCGGCCTTGGCGCTCTACGACGCCGTGAAGCAGGGGGCCTTCGTCAGCCATTTTGACCCCCGGGCTCTGGCCATTTACACCCTGCAAAAACGGGCGATGGGAGCCGATGAACAGGCCCTCACCACCCTGACCCAGCTGTGTGTGGACGCGGCGGCCTATCCCCTGGCCAGCCGGGAGCGGCGGGGCGTGGAGGAAATGCGGGCCCGGGCCTTCCGGGAGCTGCTGGAGGGAGGCTTCTTCCGGGGCCGCCCGGGGCAGCTGCGAAAATGCCTGATCCTCCGGTTCTTGGGCCAGCCGGTACAAATCCCGGAAGAGCTGCTGCCCGCGGTGGAAATTATCGACAGCCTTTCAGGTGCCCGGGATACGGAGGCCATCATCGCCGCCATCGACCGGCTCTATAACAGCCTGGCGGACCCGGCCTTTGAAGCTCTGCATGGGGATCTCAAGGCGGTACGCCGGGTGACCGGGGCGGAGCTGGCGGCCTTTTTCCGCAATCAGGCCCTTTCCGACCGGCAGATCCAGCAGGTTCTGGAAGAATACCTGTCCGCCGCCCGGGAGGAGCTGCTGAAAACCGGCCAGGTCCGTCCCGCCCGCCGGGAGCCGATCCGCCCGGATGACGGCCTGGAGGAGGCCGCGCCGCCGAACCCAGCGGAGGCGGAGAAGGTCTACGCCTTCATAGAGCGGCAGTTTGGGAAAAGCAATCTGCCGCCGGCGGAGCGGGAAAAGCGAAACCGTTGGCTGTGTACCGGCATCCATCGGGGCTGCTCCCTCCACTTTACCCAGGGGGTGCTGCAAAACCCCGTGGTGAAAAACACCCAGTACCTGCGCACCCAGATGCAGAGCATGAAAAACGAAATGTACTTCCAGATGAAGCGGCAGAACATCCAGCGGAGCGTCACGCTGCTCTCCGCCATGCTGAAGCAGGCCCAGATCCAGCGCATGGACGAGGACACCGTCCCCTCAGAGCAGGGGCAGATCGTCCCCGGGCGGCTGTGGGAGGTGGGCAGAATCCGGGATCCCAAGCTCTTCGACCGGGAAAAAAGGCGGGATCAGGCCGGTTTCCTGGTGGACATCCTCCTGGACAGCAGCAGCTCCCAGACCCTGCGCCAGCCCCAGATCGCCGCCCAGGGCTACATCGTCAGCCAGGCTCTGAGCCTGGCGGGCATCCCTCACCGGGTCTGCGGCTTCTGCTCCTACTGGGACTACACCATGATCCACCGGTACCGGGACTATGACGACCCCATCGAGGCCAACAGGAACATTTTGCAGTTCCGGGCTTTCGGGGAAAACCGGGACGCGCTGGCCATCCGGGCCATTCGGGAGGGAATGCTTGCCCGCCCGGAGGAGAAGAAAATCCTGATCCTCCTGTCCGACGGCAGGCCCAACAATCTGGGCGTCCGGCGTCCCGGCAGCCGCCATCCCCCGGCCTATGTGGGGGAGGAGGCCGTCAGGGACACAGCCCTGGAAGTGCGAAAGACTCGGAGCCAGGGCATTGGGGTGCTGGGGATCTTTGTGGGCGGCGAGGAGGATCTGGCCGCCGAGAGAAAGATCTTCGGCAAGGAATTCATCTACAGCCGCAGCATCCTCAGCTTTGCCCACATTGTAGGGACCTATCTGCGGACGCTGATGGAGGACTCCGATTGAGTTTTAGACGTTTCCCGTCCCACGGAAAGGGCCGCCGGTTTTCCCGGCGGCCTTGCCTATTTTAAGAATCTTCTTTCCTTTCGGGTAAACTCTTGAAAAGTTTTAATTCCCGTGTCTGGCAGCGGTGGTCGTCGTAGGCATCGTACACCGCCGCCGCCAGGGCCGGCAGCAAGATCAGCAGGTGCAAAATGCAGCATTTTTCCACGGTAAAGGGAAGGCCCGTCAGAGGCGGCCCCTCCTCCACGTCCGGCACGGTCACATCCGGCACATGGGGAATCCCCGGCACATTGGGAATATCCGGAACATGGGGGATGTCTGGCACATCGGGAATGTCGGGAACGTCGGGAACGTCGGGGACATCCGGCACATCGGGGACATCCGGAATATCGGGGACATCCGGAACATCGGGGACATCCGGCACATCGGGGGCATCCGGCACATCGGGGACATCCGGAACGGTGGAAGCATCCGACCCGCCGGTTGGCTCTGGCGGGTCCGGCGGGGCCTGGGGGGCGGCGATGGTCAGCTTGCCGGCGACTTGGACAACATAGTTGCCGCTCACGTCCTCATCCCCGTTTAATACGCACAGGCTCTCCAAACCCTCCACCTCCGTGTAAATTCCCGGGTCCGTGCCGGTGATCCGGGCGCGCAGTGTCAGGCTGTCGCCATACACAAGTTCGCCCTCCTGTAGGTCCCACGGGGTGATCTCCAAGGTTACGGGGTCGCCGGTATAAGGGCGGGTCTCCTCTCTGCCCAGGAATAGCGCCCGCCGCGCGATCACAAAAACGGCGCTGGCCCGCGCCTGGGGCAGGTTCTTCGTGGCGGGCCAAACCGCCTCCACCTTGTACGTCCCCGCATCCTTCGGCCTTTCAGCGAGGGGCTCTTCCCCGGCTTCGTTTACTCGATAGTAGGTGATCTCGGGCTGGCCATACCCCTCAGCGCCGGGGCCTTCCACCGCTGCCGCCGGCTCCGGCTGTTCGCCGTAAATCAGGCCGCCTTGCCGGACCCAGGCGGTATAGGCGCTTTCCCCGGCGGCCCTGATCTCCAGGCAGCCGTCGGTGTACTGAATCGTCATGTCATAGCACCCCACGTTTTCGCCGGTCACGGAAAAATCCTCCGCCGTCAGGCCCATTTGGTAGATGCCGGCATCCGTGCCGGAGGCATAGGCCCTTTTTTCGGGGGCAAGGACCACCTCCAGGCCGGGCGGCAGCGCCGGACGGCCCTCCGTTTCCACCGTGAAGCCCTCGATTTCATGGGGCTTTCCGTCATATTGGGCATCGTTCCGGTTTCCGGTGATCTGGATGGTCAGGGGGATTTTTTCGGTGGCCGTCACCACGGCCCCGGAGGCGGTGACCTTTTCGCCGCCAAATGTCCCCTCGGCAAAGGCAGTGTTCTCGATGGCGCCGGCGCGCACATCCTCCACCGTCACCACATAGGCCGTGGTGAAAGCGCCGCGCTCGCCGGGCAAAAGGGACGGAATGGTTTCCCGCAGCCCGGTCAGGGAGTCGGTCACGGTGATGCCGGTGACCGTCACGTTTCCGGTGTTGGAAACCGTGACGGTGTAGGTGATCGTGTCGAATAGACCCGCGCCGCCGGTTTGGTCGGCGGTTTTCGTCACTGTCAGCGCCGGGGCGGGGCTGGGGACAGTCACAGCGGCGGCATCCGAGGCAGAGACCTGGATGCCGAAAAGGCTGTAGCCGGTGGCGGCGGCAGTTCCCGTCAGGGTTTGGCCTCCAAAGGCCCGGATGAGTTCCTCCGTCACGGTGAAGGAGGCGGTCCGTTCCCTGGACTCCCCGGCCGGAAGGTCGCCGATTTCCCAATCCTGGTCGCCGGGCAGTGTAACCCCCTCCATCCGGTCCTCCACCGTTACCCCATAAAGGTCTACTTGTCCGCTGTTTGTGACCGTAACTGTGTAAGTAACCGTATCGCCAAGCTGCGGAGCCGGTTTGTCCACGGTCTTGGTCACCTCCAAAGCGGGGCCGCGCACGGGAAATACCACGGTATCGGTGCTGTTAACGGTGGCGCTGGTGGTAAACGTGCCGTTGTCGGCGGTTTCGCCGTTATTGGTCACATTCACCGTGCCATAATAGTTGACGGCGGCGAAAACCGTGGCCGTCACCGCGCCGTCCCGCGCGTCCTCCCCCCGGACCGTGTAGGGAAAGGAACCGGTCCAGACGCCGTCCTGATCGTGGACAGGAACGGTGTAGGGCGTATCCCCGATGATCACGGTGACCGCTTGCAGGTCCCGCTTAAAGCCTTGCAGCTGCTCGCTGTCATCCGGCGTAACGGTCAGGTCCAATGTGACGGTCTGGCCGATCTCCGCCTCATCCAGCCCCTCTTCCAGGATGGAAACCGCCAGCTTGGGACGGTAGGCCGTCACATAGTGGTCCACATTCTGGTTGGCGTGCATGGTGTACGCGAATTCCACGCTGCCGTTTTGGGAAACGACCCCGCCCCGCAGGCCGGGGTTGGCGTGATTCTCATAGTACGCGCTGGTGATCAGGCAGCCCTCCTCCGGCGTAACCGTGAAGCTGACGCCCACCCCGGCGCCTGTGAAGTGCTGAGTGGTAAAGGTGGTGACCGAATCGTCGGAGACCACGGTCCAGTCGCTGGGAAGGACGGTCTTCCCCACGGCCGTGACAGCGCAGTGCTCCAAATGGAAGACAAAGCTGCCGGTCACCTGTTCCCCGGCAACTTCGGCCTGTTCCATTGCTGGTCCGCTCCGGCTGTCAGCGTAGACAAGAGCGCTCCGCACGGATCCAAGGAGCATCACGGACAACGCGAGCATCATCATACGGCGAAATTTCATACGCTACCTCCTTATTCTGACTCCATTGAGCGAATTTTTAAAGTGGGAACGGGGCCCCCGTTCCTCCCTTCATTCTATGCGCTTCGACACCGTTTGACATTTTTACGGGCCGTGGGGCCGGGTGGCGGGATAAGCGAATACAGCGCCGCCCCGGGGCGTCCTCTGCGAGGAAGGCGCGACGGGGCGGCGCTTGCGTCATTATTTTGTTTGACCTTTTCAAACGGCGCGGCCCGAAAACCGGGCCCCATTATCCGCCTGCTCATCCCTTCAAATGCTTTAAAACACCGCCTGCGCGGCCTCGGCGGCGGAAGGTTCTTCGTCGTAAGCGGGGTACCCATAGCCCCAGATCTGCTCCGCGTCCCGGGAATATACCCGCTTGGCCACCTGGTCGGCGGTGTTCCCCTCAATGGTATACACGTTTTCCTCGTCCACCTGATAGACCAGCCCGGTATGGGTCAGCTTGTTTTCCTCGTACCCGAAGAAGATCTGGGCGCCGACCTTGGGGGTCTTTCCAGCCTGCCCCTTCTCCTTGAAATACCCGTAGGAGTATGTACAGCCCGCGCCCCTGCTTTTTTCCGGCTGGCAAAGCAGCTTCAGAGCCGCCTCGTAGCCATAAGCGGTCAGGAAGCACCAATCGATGAACATATCGCACCAGGCATAGCCATTTTTCTTGCCGTTGTACCAATTCGGGTACTTGGTATCAAAATCCCGGGCGTACTTGGTGTAATTCCCATCCCCCGCGTTGGCGGTCTTGCTGTCCAGGCCGCAGTCGGTCTCCTTTTCAAAATAGCCGATCTCCCCCATGGCGACGGCGATCACCTTGCTGACAGGATTCCCCATTTTTATTTCCTCCTTCGTTTTTTAGTCGTAAAAAACCTGCTTTGAGGCTATTTTACTACTTTCGGCCTGTCTTTGTCAATATTTGCCTCCCTCCCCGTTATTTCAGGTTGAAATTTCGCCCTTTCGCCTGTAAAATAATACTATCCGGCGGCGAAGGAAGTGGGATCGATGGAATATTATATTTTGACAATTCTATGGGTAGCGATTGAAAACCTGTTCTGCCTTATGCTGCTTTCCGCATTTTTCCCCGCAAAACGAAGCAGGGCAGTCATAGGTCTTGCCTATCTGTCCCATTGTGTTTTCCAAACCGTTCTTGTAAGCATCTCCCCAGCTGAGCTTCACCCTTTTATTGCTATTACGACTCTGCTGCTGGTCAGCCAGTACCTGTTTGATGGGAAATGGATTCCCAAACTGATCATATGCGTACTTGGGCTTCTGATCCTTGTAATCATGGATACCGTTACGGTTTATGGCGCAATAGCGGTTTTGGGGCTTTCCTATGAGGGATTTGTCTTCCGGCAGCTTTTATATTCCACCGTCATTACCGCCGAAAAGCTGTTCGTTCTTTTCCTTGGTTGGTATCTGTGCCGATTCCGCGCCATTCGAGAGTTCCATATTCAAAGCCGGTGGATGCTCCTGGCGCTTCTTTTCCCGCTATTCAGTCTGGTTTTTTTAACGACTTTATTCCTCCAGTCCAAGAACGAAGCGGACCTCTCTATCGGTATCGTGATCCTGAGCGGCGGGCTGGCGCTGGCGAATATCGGGGTGCAGTTCACGATTTATTACATGGAAAAAGCCACCCGGAAGGAACAGGAGGACCTCCTGCTCCGCCGGCAGATGGATCTACAGACAGAAAACATCCTGGCCCTGGAGAAGATTTACCGGGCCCAGCGGCAGAACGTCCACGAGTTCCGCCATCATTTGCAGACCCTCCAAACGCTTCTGAAGGAAAATCAGATCTCCAAGGCCCAGGAATATCTGGACACCATCCAGCAAACCCAGACCGTCCGGGTGTTCAGCGTCCGCTCCGGGCATCCCATCCTGGACGTGGTGCTGAACGAAAAATACCAGGCCGCCCAGGAGAAGGGCATCGCTATGCAGATCCAGGTCAATGACCTGTCCGCCCTTTCCCTGCCCACAGACGCCCTGGTGGTGCTGCTATCCAACCTGCTGGACAACGCCATCGAGGCGGCGGAAAAACGCGCGGGCGCAAAGGAAATTGAATGTAAGCTGCTCCTGGAGAGTAGCCTTTACCTCTCCGTGGGAAATACCTCCCAAGAAGTGACCATCCTCAACGGGCAGATCGCCACCACCAAGGCGGACAAGCTGGATCACGGTTACGGCCTGATAGCTGTCCGAAAAATACTGGACGGCTGGAAGGCGGAGTATGCATTCGAGTACAAGGATGGCTGGTTCCAATTTGCCGCGGAGATCCCCCTTTAAAAATAACAACGGATTTGACCGCCCCGGCGTGAAAAGCGCGGGGCGGTTCAGCTTATCAATCTTTTCGTTCCCACTGCCCTGTTTTTCAACGATCCCGATGATTTATAGTTGAAATTTCGCCCCTTTATCTGTAAAATAATACTATCTGGCGGGAGGTGATTCCATGCTTCATGTTCTTCTCTGTGATGATGACGAATTGTTCCTGAACCGCATGAAAAGCCGTGTAGAGGCGTTTCTGCGCAGTCAGGGGGAAGGGTTTGAGATTCTGGCGTATACCGACGCCTCCTTGATCACCGACCGGGAGCTGACCCTTTGTGATCTGGCGCTGCTGGACGTGGACCTGGCCACCCCGGAGGATGACGGTATTGCCTTGGCCCGGCGGCTCCGCGCTTTCCGCCAGGACGCGGTGCTGATCTTCATCACCAATTTCATCGAGTTTGCCCCCGCCGGCTACGAGGTCAGTGCCTTCCGCTATGTCCTCAAACGGGATCTGGAAGGAATCTTCAATACCTATCTCAGGCAAGCCCTTAACCGCATTCGGTTAACACGGGAGGTCTATCCCATCTGGGTGGACGGCAAAAAGGTAGAGCTGCCAGTCAAATATCTGGAGTATCTGGAGGTCATAGGGCACAATATCGCGTTTTTTCTGCGCCCTATCCCGCCGGAGACGGCGGGCAAGCGCTATCAGATCCGGGGCACCCTTTCCGAGATCGCCCAGGACCTGGAGGTGTGCGGATTCCTGCGGGTCCATAAGAGCTACCTGGTGAATATGCGGTTCATCACGAAGCTGTCCAGCAAAGGGGTCGTCCTGGACAATGGAACGGTCCTGCGGGTCAGCCAAATGCAGTACAACGAGATCAAGCAAAAGTATCTACTCTGGAAGCAGCCGAGGTGATGGGTATGGAATATGTGCTGACCGCTCTCTGGGCGCTGATCGATAATTTGGCGCTTCTGCTGTTCCTGTCCGCGTTTTTGCCGGTGAAACGGAACCGGACCCAGATCGTTCTAGGTTATCTATTTTTCACGGTCGCGCAAATCACTCTTTTAAACGCGCTCCCGGACCCCCTCCATTCTATAGCCTCCTTTATCGATCTATTGGTTGTTTCCTATTACCTGTTCGACGGCAAATTGTCCGCAAAGCTCATTTTGTGCGTGAATGCCTTCCTGATTTCGACCGTCATGGACGGGGTTGCCGGGTACGGAACTTCAGCGATTCTTGGATTGTCGGTTGAAGAGTTTGTTTCCCGGAAATGGCTGTTTACCTTCGTTATTACTTCGGAAAGGCTTTTTATGCTCCTGGCCGCCTACCTTTTGAAGCATTTCTCCTCTTTTCAGGGTGTCCGGATGCGGGGCCAGTGGCTGCTCTTGGCCATCTTTTTCCCCACTTTAAGCATGGTATTTCTATGCACACTGTTCTTTAAGTCCCAAGACCAGCCCGATCTCTCCGTGGGCGCGGTGATCCTGAGTATCGGTTTGGCGCTGGCAAATATCGGCATCCAGTTCGCCATCTTTTCCCTGGAAAAAACCACCCGGAAGGACCAGGAGGCCGCCCTGATGCGGCAGCAGATCTCTCTCCAATCGGAGAGTATCACCGCCCTGGAAAAGAGCTACCGGACCCAGCGGCAAAACGTCCACGAGTTTCGCCATCATTTGCAGGCCCTTCACACCCTCCTGGAAGAACAGCAATTTTCCAAAGCCCAGGCGTATCTGGACAGCCTCCAGCAGACCCAGACCGTTCGGGTGTTCAGCGTGAACTCCAAAAATCCCATCCTGGACGTGGTGCTGAATGAAAAATACCAGGCGGCTCAGGAGAAGGGCATCGCCATGCAGGTCCAAGTGAACGATCTATCCGCCTTCCCCCTGCCGGAGGACGCCACGGTGGTGCTGCTGTCCAACCTGCTGGACAACGCCATCGAGGCGGCGGAAAAATGCGCCGGGACCAAGGAGATCGCGTGCTGCCTGCTCTTAGAGGACAGCTTTTACCTCTCCGTGCGGAACACCTCCCCAAAGGTGGCGATCTACAACGGGTTTATCGCTACCACCAAGGCGGACAAGCTGAACCACGGCTACGGCCTGGCCACCGTTCGCGGCATTCTGGACCAATGGAACGCGGAATACACCTTCAAATACACCGATGGCTGGTTCCAGTTCGCGGCGGAGATTCCACGGCCCCAATAAACATTTTCAATTTGGAAAAACATTCCGGTTGAAAGTCGAACCGGCTCTGGTTACATTTTGTCGCTTTTCTCCAGTTGTGCCGGAAAATCCCCACTTGTGCCAAATCTCTTGATTTTCAAAAATGGAGGTGCTATACTGGTATCGAGGGGTGAAATTGTAAAAAACGAATCTCGCTTCTATTCGATATCAGCTTAAAGGGAATTTTCTATTCTACCGCGTCGGATTGGAGGACTACTGATGAAACCAAAGAGCAAAAAAGGGCTTCTCTATGTGTTGATCGCGCTGGTGGTGATCGTCCTGTTCTGCCTGGTGTGCGCCCTCCCCTTTATATCCTTCCAGCGGGAGGTGGACCAGGTCATGCAGGGCTATATTGTCCGGGATGGCCAGCGGGAGGAAGCGGTGACGATCCAGCTTCAGGGCACCAAGTACGTCAAACTTTGGTCGGAGGACGCAATGTTTGTCAACATCCGGGTGACCGACAAGGACGGCACGGTGCTGTTTTACGGGTCCACCTTTGATATTTCCATGCCCGCGAACAGCGACTATGTGTGGTCCACTTACTGCGGGATGTACAATACGAACCGGGAACCGGACTTCGACAAGAACCTTCCCTTTCCCAACGGGGAATTTAATATGCTTCTCGGATGGTACAAATATTACGCCATCAGCGGCGACGGGAAATATCTGCTGATGGACGATTTCCAGGGGGAGGATACCTATCTGGCGGCTGCGGTGGACGGCGCTTCGGCGGAGGACTGCGCGGCGCGTTTACCCGAATTTTTCGACCAATACTGCGCCCAATAAATGGATGGGATAAGGAGGTAAACAATCAATGACGACTATTCCTGAACAATATCTGGTTTTGGCGGAATATGCCCGGAACATTTTCGCGGCGAACCCAGCGGCCCGGATGGCTGTTGTTGTCAGGACCGCCCAGGGCTCTGTCCTGGGATTTCCCGCCCTGGCAGACGGTCCACTTTCCACCTTTGACCGCGCCGCGGAGGAGGAGCGGTTCCTGCAAACCCTGGCAAACCAAGGGCAGCGGGCGATCCGCCAGGGCCTGTGCATGACCCGGGGCGGCGAGTTGGATATTCCTTCCGCCAGCCTTCGTGAAAAACTGGAAGCGCTGGATCCTGCTAATTTGGACGCGGCGTTTCTGCTTTGGGGAGGCAGCGGATACCACGTCAGAACGCTGGGCGCCATGGGCCCAAAGACAAAAGAGGACCTGTAAGGAACGGAGCCAGGTCCATTCAACCAGTAAATCTAACACAAAAGGCCAGGGACTTTCACGGTCCCTGGCCTACTTATAATGCCTGGAGTGGTTCCCTCTTGGATAGCGCGCTCATTAGCTTTTTTCGACGGAAATCAGATAAGGTACAATAAGTTGCGCAAATTGAAGATGGCAAAGAAGTAGACATGGCTTACGGTCTCTGGTAGAATGAAGTTACCACACAAACATTCGAAAGGAGACAGCAAACCATGTCCAACAACATTGTACAATTCAACGAGGAAATAATCAAGGGGCAAATCAAAGAATTGGTCCGGGGAAGCGTAGAAGAGACACTTAATTCGCTTTTGGAGGAAGAGGCGAAGAAGCTAACCCAGGCGGCCCGCTATGAGCGCAGCGAGGCCCGGCAGGG
>CANRHF010000019.1 GCA_947630345.1 uncultured Oscillospiraceae bacterium
TGTCCCCCACCAGGTCGTTGGTCCATTTGATGCCGGGCCGGAACCCGGTGACTTCCTGGATGGCGTCGCACATGGCGACCCCCACGGCGCAGGTCAGGTGCATCAGCTCTGCCGCCGGGCACTCGGGCCGCAGCAGCACCGACAGATACACCCCCATCCCCGGCGGGGAGACGAAGCCCCGGCCCATTCGCCCCCGGCCCCCAGTCTGGCGCTCGGCAATGAGGACGGTGCCCTCGGGGGCGTCCCCGGCGGCCAGAACCTTGAGCCGGGTGTTGGTGGAATCCGCCTCGGGTAGCACCGTGATCCGGTCCCGCCAGGGGTGATCCTGGGGAAGCCAGGCCAAAATGGCCTCCCGGTCCATATTTTGGGGGGCGGACCGGAGCAAGTAGCCCTGGCGGGTGACGGAGTCAATGACGTAGCCCCGGGCCCGGAGCCGCTCCACGGCCTTCCACACCGCCGCCCGGGAGACGCCCAGGGCCTGCCCGATCTGCTGGCCGGACAGATACCCTTCCGCCTCTGTCAGAAGCTGTAGGACCCGCTCCTCCATCACCCGATCGCCTCTTTCAGCCGCCGGATATATCCGGGGTCGGTGCCGCAGCAGCCGCCCAGCAGCGCCGCGCCCATTTTTTGACAGTCCGCCCCGATGGCGGCGAATTCCTCCGGCCCCATGGGGTACTCCGCCAGGCCCGACGGTCCCACCACTGGGACCCCGGCGTTGGGCTTGCAGATCAGCGGTCCCCGGACATACCGGCGGAGCCGGCTGACCAGGCCCGGGGTGTCGGCCCCGGCGGCCACGCAGTTGAAGCCCACGGCGGCGGCCCCGGCAATTTCCAGCTCCCGCAGCACCGGCCCGGCCTCCCGGCCGGAAAACAAGGAACCGTCGGGCTGCATAGTGAAGGTGTACATCACCGCTCCGGCCCCCTCCAGCTCGGCGGCCATACACACCGCCTCCGCCTCCAGAGGATAGAGCAGGGTCTCCGCGATCAGCAGATCCACCCCACCGTCCAGCAGGCCCCGGATCTGTCGCCGGTAGAGGGCCACCATTTGGTCCGTATACTGCTCGTCGTAGCTGTCCAGGTCGGCGGCCAGGGTGGTCAGGTCCCCGGCAACCAATGCCCCGGGGGCGGCGGACCGGGTCAGGGCCGCCAGCTTGGCGTTGACCTCCTCGGTCTTCTCGTCCAGACCCGCTTTTTTCAGGGCCAGGGGCTGAGCCTGGAAGGTGGGGGCGTAGAGGATCTGGCTCCCCGCTTCAAAATAGGCCCGCTGGAGCTCCGCCAGCGCCTGGGGATGCTCTAAAATCCACGCCTCGGCGCAGCAGCCCCGGGGCATGCCCGCTTTCATTAAATTGGAGCCGGTGGCCCCGTCCAGAAGCACCGTCCCCGATTGGCAGAGCCGGTTAAAATCCTCCCGGGTCAAACCGATCGCCTCCTTTTTCTTTTCATTATACCGAAGACCGGGAAAAAATGCAACGATTATTGACGCGGCGGGAAAAATTTGCTAGAATAGAGCAGCTAGAAAGGAGCGCGAAGAATGAAAAAATCTGTATTAAAGGAATATGCCCGTCTGATCGTCCGCAGCGGCATGAATGTGCAGCCGGGGCAGGAGGTCCTGATCCGGGCGGGGCTGGATCAGCCGGAATTTGTAAAGCTGGTGGTGGAGGAGGCCTATAAAGCCAAGGCCAAGGAGGTGCGGGTGGAATTCTCCTATGCCCCCCTGGGCAAGGTCCACGTCCGCTATCAGTCCGTCAAGACCCTTGGCGCGGTAAAGGAGTGGGAGAAGGCCCGGCAGCAGCACTATGTGGACGTGGTGCCCTGCACCCTCTTCCTGGACAGCGAGGACCCCGACGCCAGCAAGGGCCTGAACGCCGCCAAGCTGGCCAAGGCCCGGCGGCTGTCCTATCCCATCCTCAAGCCCTACCGGGACCAGCTGGAAAATAAGCAGCAGTGGTGCATCGCCGCGGTGCCCGGGGTGGCCTGGGCCAAGAAGGTCTTCCCAGAGCTTTCCAAGGGTCAGGCCATTGAAAAGCTCTGGCAGGCCATTTTGGACGCCTCCCGAGTGGAGGGCGACGCTGTGAAGGCCTGGGAGCGCCACGATCAGGATCTGCTGGACCGCTGCGCCTATCTCAACAGCCTGGGCATCGCCTCCCTGCACTATACCGCCGACAACGGAACGGATCTGACTGTGGGCATGATCCCCCAGGCCCAGTTCTGCGGCGGCGGGGAGAACAGCAAGCTGGGCGTTTTCTTCAACCCCAACATTCCCACGGAGGAATGCTTCATCTCTCCCATGCGGGGCCAGGCCGAGGGCGTGGTCTACGCCACCAAGCCCCTGAGCTACCAGGGACAGATGATCGAAAACTTCTCCTTCCGCTTTGAAGGCGGCAAGGTGGTGGAGGTCCATGCCGAGAAGGGGGAGGAGCTGCTGAAAACCATGCTCTCTCTGGACGACGGCGCAGTCTACCTGGGCGAGTGCGCCCTGGTGCCCCAGTCCAGCCCCATCGCGAAAAGCGGCCTGCTGTTTTACAACACCCTCTTTGACGAGAACGCCGCCTGCCACCTGGCCCTGGGGGCCGGCTTTGCCGACACCATCCAGGACTTCCAGAACAAGACCCTGGAGGAGTGCCGGGAGATGGGCGTCAACGACTCCATGATCCACACCGATTTTATGATCGGCTGCGACACCATGGACATCGACGCCACCACCTGGGACGGGAAGACCGTTCCCATTTTCCGGGGCGGCGAATGGGCATTTTAATTGGGAAAAATCGAAAAAAAGACTTGCATTTCCCGGAAAGATGTGCTATGATATCCGGGCGATTGAAAAATACGGGGCCTTGCGCCCTTTCCTTAGGGTAAGAAAGAGGTGAACAACATGAAGGAAGGTATCCATCCCAAGTACCAACAGACGACGATTCGCTGTGCCTGTGGCAATGTTTTTACGACTGGCTCCACCAAGAAGGACATCCGCGTTGAGATCTGTTCCAAGTGCCACCCTTTCTATACCGGCAAGCAAAAGCTGGTTGACACCGGTGGACGTGTTGATCGGTTCAACAAGCGTTTTGGCCTGAAATGATGAGGAAAAGCCCGCACTGCGTTTCCGTAGTGCGGGCTTTTTGCGCTCCGCGCCGGAAAAAGGAGGAGCTATGCAAATGAATTTGGACACTTCCGCCCCGGAGCGGGCGGTGCTGGTGGGCCTGGCGGCGGATATCTTCCCGCCGGAGGAAAACGCCACCGAGGAGAGCCTGGAGGAGCTGGAAGCCCTTTTGGAGACCGCCGGGGGCTTTTGTACCGGCAAGGTGCTTCAGTCCCGCCGGGCCCCGGATTCTCACAGCTTTATCGGGGCGGGCAAGGCCCAGGAGGTCAAAATGCTGGCCCAGTTTACCCAGGCGGACATGGTGATTTTTGACAACGAGCTGTCCCCCGGCCACATCCGGGCCCTGGAGGATCTGCTGGGCCTGCCGGTACTGGACCGCAGCGCGCTCATTTTGGATATTTTCGCCCGGCGGGCCCGGACCCGGGAGGGGCGGCTCCAGGTGGAGCTGGCCCAGTACCAGTATCTGCTGCCCCGCCTCTCCGGCATGGGTGAGAGCCTGTCCCGGCAGGGCGGCGGCATCGGCACCCGGGGACCCGGCGAGAGCAAGCTGGAAACGGACCGGCGGCACATCCGGGAGCGGATCGACCGGCTGAAGGGGGAGCTGGAGCAGGTGCGCCAGGTCCGCGCTGTTCAGCGGGAGCGGCGGCAGAAAAACGCCGTGCCGGTGATCGCCCTGGTGGGCTACACCAACGCGGGCAAGTCCACCATCCTAAACCTACTCACCGGCGCGGGGATTCCCGCCAATAACCGTCTGTTCGACACCCTGGACACCACCTCCCGGGCCCTTCGGATCGGGGAGGGGACCGACGCCATTTTGTCCGACACCGTGGGCTTTATCGCCAAGCTGCCCCACCATCTGGTGGAGGCCTTCCGGGCCACGCTGGAGGAGCTGGAATACGCCGATCTGCTGCTCCACGTCATCGACGCCTCCGCTCCGGACCGGGCATCCCAGATCCAGGTGGTGGACAGGCTCATCGAGGAGCTGGCCCCGGGAACGCCCGTGCTGCGGTGCTACAACAAGGCCGACCTGACCGACGACATTCCGGCGGAGCGGGATGCAGTCGTTCTCTCCGCCAAAACCGGCCAGGGGATGGAGGCGCTTCTTTTTGCCATGGAGCGGGCCCTGAACCGGGGGAAGCGCCGGGTGCGGCTGCTGCTGCCCTATGCCCAGGCGGGCTTTGTAGACGCCCTCCACTCCGGGGCCCAGGTCCTTTCCCTGGAATACACCGGCGAAGGAATTTTGACGGAGGCGGTGGTGGACCCCATTCTCTATGGCCGCCTGCGGGAATACGTTTTGGAGGAGCGGTGAGGTGGAGGAGTATCTGGTGCCTTCCGGCTTTGGGGAGGCGGAATTTGTGGAGAAAAAGTCCCGCTTTATTGGCCGCCTCTGGCCGGTGGAAACCGAGGCGGAGGCCCTGGAGCGGATCCAGGAGATGAAAAAGCGCTGCTACGACGCCACCCACAACTGCTGGGCCTATATCATCAAGGACGGCCCCACCAGGTTTTCCGACGATGGGGAGCCGGGGGGCACCGCCGGAATGCCCATGGTGCAGGTCTTGCAGCGGGAGAATCTTTTTAACGCGGTGTGCGTGGTCACCCGGTACTTTGGAGGCGTCCTCCTGGGGGCCGGCGGCCTGGTCCGGGCCTATACCAAGGGGGCCAAAATCGCCGTGGACGCCGCCGGGAAATCCATCAAGCGGGTTTGGAACGTCTACTATCTGCCCTGCCCTTACGCCTTCTACGAGCGGGTGCGGCTGGAGGCCCTGTCCGCCGGGGGCGTCATCCAGGACGCCCAGTTCGGGGCGGAGGTGGAGCTGACGGTATTGCTTCCCCAGGCGGGGGCGGCGGCGTTTCTGACGAAGCTCTCCGACCTCTCGGCTGGAAAGGTGGAGGCATTGGAGACGGGGAAGGTGTATCGTGCCTTTCCCCTGGGAGAAAGGAGTTTGGATTGACCGTTCGGGAGGAGTTGGAGCGGCGGGAACATGGGTTTTTGAGCGAGCACGCCGCCTTTTCTGACCAGAGCCGGGGCCGCGTGCGCCCGGAGCCGCCCCAGCCCGGGGAGGTGCGTACCTGCTACCAGCGGGACACGGATCGAATCGTTCACAGTAAGGCCTTCCGCCGCCTGACCCACAAGACCCAGGTCTTCCTCCAGCCCGAGGGGGACCACTACCGCACCCGGATGACCCACACCCTGGAGGTGTCCCGGATCGCCCGGACCATCACCCGGGGCCTGGGGCTCAATGAAGATCTGACAGAGGCCATCGCCATGGGCCATGACCTGGGCCACACCCCCTTTGGCCACGCCGGGGAGGCGGCGCTGTCCGAGGTGCTGGGGGCCCCCTTCCGCCACAACGAGCAGAGCCTCCGGGTGGTGGACGCCCTGGAAAACGGGGGAAAGGGCTTGAATCTGACCTACGAGGTGCGGATGGGCATTCTGGGCCACACGGGGGACCGGATCCCTGAGACCTGGGAGGGCCAGGTGGTTCGCCGGTCGGACCAGATCGCCTATGTGAATCACGATATTGACGACGCCATCCGGGCGGGGATCTTGACCGACGGGGACATCCCCAAGGAGATCTCCGCCGTACTGGGCGGCAGCCACCGGGAACGGATCAACACCCTGGTCTGCGACGCCATTGCTTTCACCCAGGAGAGCGGGCGGGTGGGCCTGTCGCCGGCAGTGGACCAGGCACTCAAGGAGCTGCGGGCCTTCATGTTCCAGCGGGTCTACCGCAACCCCGTGGCCAAGGGGGAGGAGAGCAAGGCCAAGCTCATGCTCCAGCGGCTCTACCAGTTCTATTGCGACCATCCGGAGCGGCTGCCTGAGGACCTTGCCCCCCAGTTGAGATTGGAAGGCATCCCCCGGACGGTGTGCGATTACATCGCCGGCATGACGGACAAGTACGCGGTGGACAAATATACGGAGATTTTTATTCCCTCGGGGTGGCAAGTCCGGGGATAATATGGTATAATAGCTGCGAAGCAGCTATTATACTTTGATTTTAAGTCCTTAATCAGACTTTTCCCAAGGGAGGTGGTCAACTGTGGCGTTTCCGCCGGCATTTTTGGACGAGCTGGTGGCTCGGAATCCCATTGAAGAAGTGGTGAGTCAGTATGTGAATCTCCGCCGCAGCGGGGCCAACCTCTTTGGCCTGTGCCCCTTCCACGGGGAGAAGACCGCCTCCTTTTCCGTGTCCCCCGACAAGGGGATGTTCTACTGCTTCGGCTGCCACAAGGGCGGCGGGGTGATCAATTTCCTGATGGAGATCGAGAACCTGAGCTACCCCGACGCCGTCCGGGCTCTGGCCCAGCGGGCGGGGATGACCGTGCCGGAGGACGAGCAGTATCAGAGCCGCTACCGGCAGCAGGAGCGGCTCTGGGCGCTGTGCAAGGAGGCCGCCCGGTATTACCACGCCCAGCTCTACGCCCCCGCCGGGGCGGCGGGCCTGGCCTACGCCCAGAAGCGTGGCATGACCAAGTCCATTCTGACCAAATTCGGGGTGGGCTTCGCCCCGGATTCCTGGTCCGGCCTGGTGGACGCCATGGGGGCCAAGGGCTATACCGATCAGGAGTTGCGGGACGCCGGGCTGGTGTCCGAAAAGAACGGCCGTGTTTATGACCGGTTTCGCAACCGGCTGATGTTTCCCATTATCGATGTCCGGGGCAATCTCATCGGCTTCGGCGGCCGGGTGATGGACGATTCCACGCCGAAATATCTCAATTCTCCAGAAACACTGATTTTCAATAAACGGAAGAACCTTTTCGGTCTGAATCTGGCGAAAAAGAGCAAGCTGGGGTATTTGATCCTGGTGGAGGGGTACATGGACGCGGTGAGCCTGCACCAGTACGGCTTCGACTGCGCTGTGGCTTCCTTGGGCACCGCCCTGACGGAGGACCACGCCACCCTGCTCACCAGGTACACCGAGGAAGTGGTCCTCATCTACGACGCCGACCAGGCCGGGCAGGACGCCACCCGGCGGGCCATCCCCATTTTGGAGCGGGCGGGCCTGCGGGTGAAGGTGCTGAAGGTGAAGGACGCCAAGGACCCCGACGAGTTTTTGAAGAAATTCGGGGCGGACCGCTTCCAGGTCCTGCTGGAGGGCGCCTCCAACCGAATCGAGTACCAGCTCACCGCCATTTCAAAAAAATACGACCTGCGGGAGGACGACCAGCGGATCCGTTTTGTCCAAGAGGCGGCGGAGCTGATCAGCACCCTGGGCAGCGCCGTCCAGCGGGAGATCTACGGGGGCAGGGCGGCGGAGGCCGCCGGCATCACGGCTGACGCCATGAAGCTGGAGGTGGAGAAGGCCTGGCGCCGCCGCCGGGCCCGGGAGAAGAAGCGCCAGGAGCGGATCGACCTGGCCCCCGCCCAGACCCTCCGGCCCAAGGACCGGAGCATCCGCTATGACAATATGAAATCCGCCATGGCGGAGGAGCTGCTGATCTGCCTGCTGATGAAGGATCCCGCCCTGGCGGATCAGACCGGCAATCTGACGGAGGCGGATTTCTCCGTCCCGCTGCTGGGCCGGGTGTTTTCTCAGCTGAAAAGCCGGCATGAACAGGGCCTGGAGCTGTCCCTGGGGGTGCTGGAGGGCCTGACCCCGGAGGAGACCTCCCATTTGGCGGGGGCGCTCCAGCGGAACCAGGGCCCGGCTCGGGAGGAAGCGGCGCGGGACTGCGTCACCGTGATCATGGATGAAAACCGGGGGACAAAGGACGGCTCGGAGGAGTCCCTTCTGGCCCTTCGGGACCGGATGAAACAGAGAAAAGGGGTCAAGTCATGAGCCCATCGATTTTACAGGAGGGGCAGGCGTCCAGCGCCACCGGGGAGGACAGCCTGCGCCAGTACCTTCAAGAAATCCGCAGCTATCCCCAGCTGACGGCGGAGCAGGAGCGGGCGCTGGCCATGCGCTGCGCCCAGGGGGATGAGGAGGCCGTCCGGCAGATGGTGAGCGCCAATCTGCGGCTGGTGGTGTCCGTGGCCCGGGAGTATGCCGGGCGGGGGGTGCCCCTGCTGGACCTGATCCAGGAGGGCAGTATCGGCCTGATCGTGGCCGCTCGAAAATTTGACTATACCCTGGACTACCGCTTTTCCACCTACGCCACCAAATGGATCCGCCAGGGCATTACCCGTTGCCTGATGAACCACAGCGGGATGATTCGGGTGCCCCTTCATACGGCGGAGCGGATGCGCCGGGTCAGCGCCGCCCGGGCGGCGATCCTGCAGCAGACCGGGGAGGAACCAACCCCCGCCCAGATCGCCTTGGCCTGCGATTTACCGGAGGACCGGGTCAAGAAGCTCTTAGAGCTTACGCCCCAGACCTGCTCCTTAGACGCCCCGGCGGGGGAGGAGGATATCGCCCTGGGCGCGATGCTGGCGGATCAGGAGGCCAGCGAACCCCAGGAGGAGCTGGTGCGCCAGGAGCTGCGCCGGATCTTGGGCCAGCTGCTGTCCCAGCTGACGCCTCGCCAGCGGCAGGTGCTGGAGCTGCACTTCGGCATGACCGGGCAGACCAGCTACTCCTTGGAAGCCATCAGCAAGAAGCTGGGCATTTCCAAGGAGCGGGTGCGGCAGATCGAGCGGCAGGCCATGGACAAGCTGCAAAAGCTGGGCGTGAGCCTTGGACTGGAGGATTTTTTGGCGTGAACGAGGACTTTGTGTTTGAGATTCCCCCTTACGAGGCGGCGCTGACGGCGCTGGGGCCGGGGCAGTCCATTTCGGCGGCCCGGCTGCTGGCCCTGATCGACGGTCTCAGCCAGACCGAGGCGGAGGACGCTTTTCAGCTGGCGGAGGATTTGGAGCTGCGGCTCCTGATGGACCTGCCTCGGGAGACGGAGCCCGCCTCCCCCAGGCTCGCCTGGGAGGACAGTCAGGTCCGGGCTGGCACATTGCGCCGGGAGCTGGGGGAGAACGACCCCCTTGCCCTATATCTGCGGGAGATCGACGGGCCCGCCCCTTCCAGGCAGGCCATCCAGGCCCTGGCGGAGCGATGCCTGAAAGGGGACCAGCGTGCCATGGAGGCCCTGGCGCGGGGCTACCTTCCCCGGGCGGCGGAGCTGGCCATGTACATGACCGGTCGGGGCGTGCTGCTGCTGGATCTGATCCAGGAGGGCAGCCTGGGCCTGTGGCAGAGCGTCATGCGCTATGCCGGCGGTGATTTTTCGGCCTTTGCCGACCGGTGGATCCGGTTTGCCCTGGCAAAGGCCGTGATTCTCCAAGCCCATGCCCAGGGCGTTGGCCGGGAACTGAAAAAGGCCATGGAGGCCTACCAGACCGCGGACCGGGCGCTGCTGGCCCGGCTGGGCCGAAACCCGCTGCCGGAGGAGCTTGCCCAGGAGCTGGGCTGGGACTTGGAGGAGATCAGGCGGCTGGAAAAGCTGATTTCTGACGCCCAAAGCGCGCAAAGATCGGCCCCGGAGTCGGAGGAGCCGGCCCAAAATGTGGAGCATACCGCCTATTTCCAGAGCCGCCGCCGGGTGGAGGAGCTGCTGGAGGGCGCGGACCCGGAGGACGTTCGGCTCCTCTCCCTGCGATTCGGCCTGGAGACCGGAAAACCCGCCACGGCGGAGGAGACGGCCCAAATGCTGGGCATTTCCCCGGAAGAGGTGCTGCGCCGGGAGGCGGAGGCCCTGAAGCGCCTGCGGGAAGATTGAAAACGGAGGGTATACCATGGAAAAGACCTACGCCGTCGCCATCGACGGCCCCGCCGGCGCGGGAAAAAGCACCCTGGCCCGGCTTTTGGCCCAGGAGCTGGGGTGGTACTATGTGGACACGGGGGCGATTTACCGCACCGTGGCCTATTTTCTGGATCTGCTGGGGATCAGCCCCAAGGACGCCGACGGGGTGGCCCGTTATATCGACGAAGTGAACGTGGAGATCCGCTATGACGATCAGGGCGTGCAGCATATGTGGATGAACGGTATGGATGTGACGGAGGAGATCCGCACCCCGGACATCTCCCAGAAGGCGTCCCTGGTCTCCGCCCATCCGGCCGTGCGGCAGGCCCTGCTGGAAATGCAGCGGGATCTGGCCAGGCGCCACAATGTGGTGATGGACGGCCGGGATATCGGCACGGTGGTGCTGCCCCAGGCGGCGGTGAAGCTGTTCCTCACCGCCTCCCCGGAAGTCCGGGCCCAACGCCGCTACGCGGAGCTGCAAGCCAAGGGCAAGAAAGACGCCTATGAGCAGGTCCTGGAGGATTTGCGCCGCCGGGACCGGCAGGACGCCACCCGCTCCGTCGCCCCGCTACGTCAGGCCCCCGACGCGGTGCTGCTGGACACCACAGAGCTGGACATTCCCCAGACCCTGGCGGCCATGCGGGCCATCGTCCGGGAGAAAACCGGCCTATGAGCGTCCGCCTTGCCGAGAGCGCCGGCTTCTGCTTTGGCGTGGACCGGGCCATGAGCCTTGCGGAGCAGGCGGCGAAGGAGGGGAAGCAGGTGGTCACCCTGGGTCCCATCATTCACAACCGCCACGCGGTGGCCCACCTGGAGGAGCTGGGGGTTCGGGTCATCGACCGGCCTCAGGACGCCCCCGCCGGCGCGGTGGTTGTCATCCGCTCCCACGGGGTGGGCCGGGCGGTCTACCGGGCTTTGGAGGAGACCGGCGCGGAGGTGATCGACGCCACCTGCCCCTTCGTCAAGCGGATCCACCGGATCGTGGCCCAGGCGGAGCGGGAAGGGCGGCTCAGCCTGATCATCGGCCAGCGGGACCACCCGGAGGTGGTTGGGATCGCCGGTTGGTGCGGAAACTGTGTCGTGTGCGAAAGTCCGCAGGAGCTGGAAAATTGGTCAAAATCGCCCGAAATCCCGTCGGATTTGCCAATTTGCATGGTTTGCCAGACAACTTCCCCTGAATATTTGTGGGAAATGTGCGAAAAAATTGCAAAAAAACAGTTTACTAACTTGAAATTTTTTGATACAATATGTAAAGCAACAGAGTATCGGCAGAATGAGGCAGCTTTACTCAGCGAAGGCTGCCAGGCCATGGTGATCGTGGGGGACCGCACCAGTTCCAATACGAAACGCCTGGCGATGATCTGCCGGGAGCATTGCGAAAAAGTCGTCCTGGTGGACAGTGCCTCGGAGCTGGAGCCGGCCTTTTTCCGCGGTGTGACGAATGTTGGAGTCACGGCGGGCGCATCTACGCCGGCGTGGATTATAAAGGAGGTCAACAAGAAAATGAGCGAAATCATCAATGCCGAAGCGGGCCAGGAGGAGAGCTTTGAGGCCCTGCTGGAGCAGTCCATCAAAACTTTGAATACTGGAGATAAGGTCACTGGCGTCGTGACAGGCTTCGGAGCTACCGAGGTGCAGATCGACCTTGGCACCAAGCATGCCGGCTATATCCCCAACGACGAGGTCAGTTCCGATCCTTCCATAAAGCCCGAGGATGTACTCCATGTGGGCGAAGAGGTCGAGGTTTTCGTGGTGCGCGTAAACGACCAGGAGGGCACCTGCCAGCTGTCCAAGAAGAAGCTGGACGGGATGCGGGTCTGGGACGAGATGGCGGCCTATGCCGAGGAGAAGACCACCGTCGAGGGCACCATTACCGAGGACAATAAGGGCGGCCTGGTCGCCAATGTGAAGGGCGTTCGGGTGTTCATCCCCGCCTCCCAGTCCGGCATCGCCAAGGGCGGCGATATGAAGGCCATGGTGGGCAAGACCGTCAAGCTGAAGATCACCGAGGTCAACCGGGCCCGCCGCCGGGTCATTGGCTCCATCCGGGCCGTGGCCGCCGAGGAGCGGAAGGCCGCTCAGGAGAAGATCTGGAGCGAGATCGAAAACGGCAAGAAGTACCATGGCGTGGTGAAGTCCCTGACTTCCTACGGCGCCTTTGTGGATATCGGCGGCGTGGACGGCATGGTCCATGTTTCCGAGCTGAGCTGGAACCGGATTAAGACTCCTGCCGACGTGGTGAAGGTGGGCGACGAGATCGACGTGTTCGTCATCTCCTTCGATCCTGTGAAGCACAAGATCTCCCTGGGCTACAAGACCCCGGAGATGAACCCCTGGAATCAGTTTATGACCAAGTTCCAGACCGGCGATGTGGTGGATGCCAAGATCGTCAAGCTGATGACCTTCGGCGCCTTTGCCGAGATCATTCCCGGCGTGGACGGCTTGATCCACATCTCCCAGATTGCGGACCGCCGGATCGGCAAGCCCGAGGACGTGCTGAAGGAGGGCCAGGAGGTCAAGGTGAAGATCACCGACATTGACGCGGAGAACAAGCGAATCTCCCTGTCCATCCGGGCGCTGCTGGAAGCTGCCGAATAAACCAATCACAGTTCAAAAGGACCGGCCTTTCGCCGGTCCTTTTCCAAACCAGGAGGTAAAAATATGGTCAAGCACATCGTCATCTACACCTTGAAGGAGGGACTAGACAAGGACGCCTCCGTGGCCTTCATCGCATCGCTTCTGGAGCCCCTGGCGGGACAGATCCCGGGCCTGAGGAAGCTGGAGGTCCGCCGGACCTACCAGGGGGGCATGGACTACTGCCTCTACTCCGAGTTTGACAGCCGAGAGGCCCTGGCGGCCTACCAGCAGGACCCCCGGCACCTGGCGGCCAAGGAGCAATTCCACCATCTCCTGGCCAGCCGGGTCTGCGCCGACTACGATGCCTGAGCGCATTCTGATTGTGGGCTGCCCCGGGGCGGGGAAAAGCACCCTGGCCCGCCGCCTGGGGGCGCTGACGGGCCTGCCGGTGTACCACCTGGATCTGCTGTGGCACCGACCGGACCGGACCACCGTGGACACCGAGACCTTTGACCGGAGCCTGGATCAAATTTTGGCCCGGGACCGGTGGATCATCGACGGTAATTATGGCCGCACCCTGCCCCAGCGCCTGGCCCGGTGCGACGAGGTCTTTTTCCTGGACTATCCCCTGGAGGTCTGTCTGGAGGGGGCCCGGGCCCGGGTGGGTCTGCAGCGGCCGGACCTGCCCTGGCTGGAGGAGACGCTGGACCCGGAATTTTACCAGTGGATTCTGGACTATCCCAAGGAGCGTCTTCCCCGCCTGCGGGCCCGCCTGGCGTCCTACGAGGGCGTTTTCCCCATCCACACCTTCCACACCCGCTCCGAGGCGGACGCCTACCTGGCAGCCCTCGCCCAGTCTGGGAGTGAACAGAACAGTTGAAAATTCCGGCATGGCCATCACCATGCCGGAATTTTTAGTGGGTCAAATTATTCCTGGATACTGTTCTTGGCGGCCTGCCGGGCCCGACGCAGCTGCTCCCGGACGGAGACCACTTCGGCCGCGTACCCCCGCTGGGTGAGCCAGTCCTCCACCCGCTCCCAGGCCTCGGCTTCCCGGTCGTAGCGCCCCTGCGCCCGCCAGCAGTAGGCCATGGAGTACAGCGCATCCAGGCATTCCGGGTCCAGCTCCAATGCCTGCTGCCAATGCCGGAACGCCTCCTCGTACCGGCAAAGCTCCTTGCAGGAATCTCCGGCGTAGATGTGAATCAGGCTCTCCGGCGCGCCGGCGTCCGCCGCCGCAGGGAAGGCCTCCAGCACAGCTTCATATTTCCCGGCGTTGTACAGGGCGGCCAGCAGCGCCAGATGGTTCTCCGGGTCTTGGGGATCCGCTTCCAGGGCTGCCCGGGCCTCCTCCAGGTCCTGGCCGCTCAGGCCGATCTGGGAACGCAGGTAGCTGCGTTGGAGCCGGGTCCGCTGGGTCACGATGTCCCGCTCCGGGCTGGACAGGATTTTATCGTACTGCGCCAGGGCCCGGTCCCGGCAGTAGTACATGTGGTACTCGTACAGCACCCCGTAGGACCGCTCATCGTCCCGGGTGAAGCTGCCGCTGGCGAAGAGCTTCCGAAATTCCGCGTCGGCGCGGATAAAATCGTCCTGGTCCCGGCTGGCCTCGTACACCGCCAGGAGCCGCTGGGCGTCATTGTCGTACACCGCCCGCTCCGGGGAAAACAGCTCGTCAATGGTGACGCCGAAAAACGCCGCGATTTTGGGCAGCGTCATGGTGTCCGGCAGGGTGACGCTTTTTTCCCATTTGCTCACCGCCTGGAAGGTGACATTCAACGCCTGGGCGACTTGCTCCTGGGTAAGGCCCTTCGCGTCCCGAAGCCGTTTGATGTTGCGTCCGATATTGGTTTGTTCCATTTTTGCTCAATCCTTTCGGTTTTGATGGCATTATTATAGCGTATTTTTAAGAAGAAGCAATCACTTATCAGGCGAAGAAGATTCGTCTGTCGGTTGAATCCGCTTTGTTGTCAGCGCAAAGAACGGGCGAAAAGCGTCTGCTTTTCGCCCGTTCCGTCTCAAAGGGATCCTTTATTTTGCCGACAGGTCCACGCACCGGCGGAGGATGGTGTATTCCGGCACCTGCCGGGGCAGCCGGATGTAAAATTTGCTCTGGGGATTGCGGGGCGTGTCCAGGGGGGCGCCCTCCTGGTCGGCCATGCCCTCCGCCGTCAGGGGGAAGGGCCGCAGGTCCGGGCCCACCGCCTCCAGGGCGTCGCCCCGGGTGAACTTGTTCCGCAGACTGCACAGGGCTAGGCCTGTTTCGTCGCACCGCTCCACAATGGCCGCTACCTGCCACTCCCGGAGATACCGGGCGCTCTGGGTGTACTGTCCCGGGGGACCAAAGTAGAACCCGGTGGAGTAGACCCGGTGGGAAATATGCTCCACCTCATCCCGCCACACCGGATCCAGGGACTGCCCCGCCGCCGCCGCGTCGATGCCGTGGCGGTAGGCCCCGGTGACCACGGCGGTGTAGTAGGCGGATTTGGCCCGGCCCTCCAGCTTGACGCAGTCCACCCCCGCCGCCATCAGCTCCGGCAGATGGTCGATCATGCACATGTCCCGGGAATTTAAGATGTAGGCACCCTGCTCGTCCTCATAGACGGGGAAATACTCTCCCGGCCGCTTTTCCTCCATCAGGGCGTATTGATAGCGGCAGGGCTGGGCGCACTGGCCCCGGTTGGCGTCCCTGCCGGTCATGTAGTTGCTCAGCACACACCGGCCCGAATAACTGACGCACATGGCCCCGTGGGCGAAGGTCTCGATTTCCAATTCCTTTGGGGTTTTGGCCCGAATTTCGGCGATCTCCGCCAGGCTCAGCTCCCGGGCCAGCACCACCCGGGCCGCGCCCAGGTCAAACCAGGCCCGAGCAGTCTGGAAGTTTGCTACCGACTGCTGGGTTGAGACGTGGCGGGCGCATTTGGGGGCGTATTTTTTCGCCAAGGTGAAGGCGCCCAGATCCGCCAGGATCAGGGCGTCCGCGCCGGCGTCCTGCAAAAACGCCAGATATTCGGAAAGCCCTTCCGCCTCGCTGTTGCGGGGCATGGTGTTCACGGTGACATGGACCTTCACCCCTCGGCTGTGGGCAAAGGCGATGGCCTGGGGCAGCTCCTCCGCCGGGAAGTTCCCGGCGAAGGCCCGCATCCCGAATTGGGTCCCCGCCAAATAGACAGCGTCCGCCCCATAGCGCACCGCCATGTTCAGCCGCTCGGCGTCCCCGGCGGGACTCAATAGCTCCAGCTTCCCCATCTCAGTCTTCCAGGGAATCCAGGAACGCCTGATGCTCCGAGGCGGTCTCGGAGAAGTGGTGCCGCTGGGCGTCGGGATCGTAGGCGTAGTAATAGTAATCCGTTTCCTGCGGCGTCATGGCGGCGTTCAGGCTGGACTGACCCGGATTGCAGATGGGTCCGGGGATCAGGCCCTCGCGGGTGTAGGTGTTGTAGGGGGAATCCATGGCCAGATCCTCCTGGGTCAGCTCCTCCACCTCTCGACCCTGGAGCATCAAAGCATAGTACAGCGACGCGTCGATGTTCAGCGTGGGGTAGCTTTCCGGATGGGTCAGCCGGTTGTAGATCACCGAGGAGATGGTGTAGCTCTCGTCCACCCCTGCGGTCTCCCGCTCGATCAGGGAGGCGATGATGGTGATCTCCCGGATGGTCAGCCTGTGGGCCTCCACATATTCCTCGCTCATTCCCGCGTCCAGCAGCCGCTGGGCGTAGGTCTCCTGAATTTCCGCCAGGCGCTCCTTCATCAGATCGGTAAACCGGGCGTCATAGTCGTCCAGCATTTTTTTCAGCACCCGGCCGGGTTCGTCATCGGTGTAGAATTGGTAGGTGTCCGGGTACAGATAGCCCTCCAGGCAGTATTTGTCGCCCCGTTCCACCCCTTCCAGGAACCAGTAGCCCTCCATGCCGCCGGAGCCGGCGTAGTCGCCCAGATCACCTGTGGCGGCGTACTGCTCCAGCTGCTCTACAGTGCAGACGTTCTCCGATTCCAGCAGGGCGAAGATCTGATGGCAGTTGTAGCCCTCGGGGATGACGACCTCTACCACCTGGCGGGTTTCCGCCTCCTCGGCCATGAAGTCAATAAGCGCGTTGTAGTCATACCGGGTGTTCAGAGTGAAGGTGCCGGAGGCAATATCCTGCCGGGCGTCGGTGAAATCGGCGTAGAACTGAAACAGCTGGGGATAGCGGATCAGCCCCGCCTTTTGGAGCTTTTCCGCGATGGCGGGAATGTCGTCGGTGTCCTGAATCGTGACCTGCACCTCCCGGTCCCCCCGGCCAAAGGCCAGCACGTCGGCGGCGCACACCCAGATGGTCCGGCCCAGGGCAACACCGATGGCCAGGGCAATGGCCAGCCATACCGCGGTGGCCAGGATGTGGGGAATGCCCAGCAGGCCGTACCCCGGCTTGTGGCCGGGACGGCGCTTGGCGGGCGGGGATTTCCGCCGACGGGACGGCTCCCTGGAGGGCTTCTGGGGAGGCGCGGGCTCGTCGTCGAACACCGCGGCTAGGCCGCCGCCGTCGCCAAAGGTATCCCGGTACTCCTCGTCCCGAAAGGGTTCCCCGGTTTCCGGGTAATCCGGCTCCACGGGTTCCTCCGGTTCCTCCCGCCGAACTTCCTCTTCGGCCTCCATTTCCTCGGACACTTCCCGGATGATCTGCTCCAGCTCCATGTCCTCCGGATTCGTCAGCCCGGCGGCGAAAACTGCCTGCTCATCCGGGCCGATCTCCTCCCCCATCTCCGAGGGTTCCAGAAAATCGTCCAGCCAGTGGTTTTCCTGGTTGGGATCATTGGGTCTTTCCATGGTGATTCCTCCTTCAGCGCAGGACGATCTGCCGCGCCACGGCCTGGGCCGCCGCTTCACCCTTCAGCGCCGCTACCAGCGCCAGCCCAAAGGGCACGGCGCACCCGGCGGAGGCGGCGGTGATCAGCCTCCCGTCCCGGACGCAGGCGGCGCCGGGATCGATTAGGGCCGCGCCCATCTGATCCTCAAAGCCGGGATAGCACACGGCCCGCTTTCCCTCGGTGATACCCAAGCTTG
>CANRHF010000020.1 GCA_947630345.1 uncultured Oscillospiraceae bacterium
CCATCGGCGCGGGACTGCCGCCCTATGAGATCAAGGACATCATCTGCGTGGTGAAGGCCTATTCCTCCGCCGTGGGCGCTGGCGCATTTGTCAGCGAGATCTTTGGCGACGAGGCCCAGGCTCTGCGTCTCCACGGCGGGGACAAGGGCGAATTTGGCGCCACCACCGGCCGGCCTCGCCGGATGGGCTGGTTCGACTGCGTCGCCACCCGCTACGGCGTCCAGATTCAGGGGGCCACCCAGGTGGCGCTGACGGTGGTGGATGCTCTGGGGTACCTGGATGAGATTCCTGTCTGTGTTGCCTACCAGGTGGACGGCGAGACCATCGATCATTTCCCCACCACCCCCACCTTGGAGCGCTGCAAGCCGGTTTTGAAGACCTTCCCCGGCTGGAAGCAGGACATTCGGGGCATTCGCCGCTACCAGGATCTGCCTCAGGCCTGCCGGGACTATGTGGAGTTTATTGAGTCCCAGATCGGTGTTCCCATTACCATGGTCTCCAACGGCCCCGGTCGGGAGGAGATCCTTCGGCGGGTCGCCGCAGTCAATACGCACCGGGACTGGCGGTAATCGCTTTATCTGCTGGGCGTTCCCGGTATCGTTTTTGCGTGCAAAGTATAGAATCACCCCCAGCCGATCTGGCTGGGGGTTCACCATTTTTATCATCATGGATCCTCCAAAGGCTAGATTGATGGATTTTTTGTCCCTTTATAAATTGTAAAATGTAAACCCCACCACCTCTTTTTCCGTCGCGGCAAAGGTCTTGTATTTTCCGTTCGTATATTCGCTCACGACCCGCTTCCAGAAGCGCCGTGCGGGCAGATTGTTTTTCCACAGGGAAATTTCCCAGCCGCCGGGAAACCGGTCAAAAATGATCTTGGAGACAGCTCTACCGACACCTTTTCGCCGGTATTTTTTCATCACGAAAAATTCGGCGATATCGTGGGGGCTCTCTAGTTCCTGATATTCGCCGCAAGACCGTACTAAAACCAGCCCGGCGAGCTTGCCGTCCACGCGGATAAAGAACGGATATCGGCCCGCTTCCTCCCAATAGTCGTCAATATGGGAATAGCCAAAGTATCCGTTTTCATTGACGTCGTCATTGGAAAACTCCGAAAAATCATAACTGTATAATTCCATCATCTAAACGAACACCGGTTTTTGTTCGATCAAGATGGGTTCAATCCTAATATCCATAAAAAACTCCGTGAAATCCAAAATTTTCCGAACCACCGCTCGACCGCTTCTATTATAGCATTCCACGGAGAAGAAGTCTACCGCCTGTTGCTTCGTTCGAGCCGAATTGAAACCGCCTCCAGCACTGGCGGGGTTGGGGGTGGTTTCTGTCTGGTAGAGTTGAAAAATATAAAAATGGAATTGATTTTGCCCATAGAAAAATATGACGGAAAACGATGATAAAATTTGGTGGATTTTTTCCCTTGCATTGGAAGAAATTGGCCCGTATAATAATTACTGTAAAGTTGTTATGTAAATTATCGGGCTGCCAGACCATGGCCCCGTGGGAGATAGAGATAGGCGGAGAGGGAATGCAGTTCAACAGTATTGAATTTTTATGTCTTTTTTTGCCACTTTTTTTGGCAATTTACTATATTTTTCCCGTTGCTTGGCGAAAATATCTGCTGATTTTTGGAAGCCTGCTGTTTTATTTCTTCTCCGCGGGCCAATCGGCTCCTTGGCTGGGCTTGGTATGGATGGGCGTGCTGCTCCTAATTACCCTGGCGACCTGGTTTTTGGGCCGGCTGCTGGAAAAGCCCGGAAGGGGCTGGCTTTTGGGCCTGACGCTGGGCGTTTTGTTTGCCGCCCTGGCTTTCTGCAAGGTCTTTCAGGGAGGCGCTTGGCTGCCGCCGGGGATGAGCTTCTACCTGTTTGGGGTGAGCGCCTATCTCATTGACGTGTACCGGGGCCGCCTGCGGGCGGAAACCGATCTGGGAAGCTACACCGCCGGCGTGGTGATGTTTCCCAAGCTGCTCTCCGGCCCCATCGCCAATCCCGCCAGCCTCCAGTATCAGATGGACCGGCCCCGCCGGAGTCTGGAGGAGATCCACCGGGGACTGGGTGAGCTGATCCTGGGCCTGTCGATGAAGGTGATCTTGGGGGACCGGCTGGGGAGCCTGTGGGCCCAGGCCCGGACCGTGGGCTACGACGGCATTTCCACCGGCTTTGCCTGGCTGGCCCTGCTGGCCTTTGCCCTGCGGCTGTACCTGGATTTCTGGGGTTACAGTCTGATGGCCATGGGCTTGGGCCGGATGCTGGGCTTCCACCTGCCTCGGAATTTCCGGGAGCCCTACCGGGCCAAGTCCGTGTCGGAATTTTACCGGCGGTGGCACATCACCCTGAACCAGTGGTTCCGGGAGTATCTGTACATTCCCCTGGGCGGCAACCGGAAGGGGACCGTCCGAACCATGATGAACCTTGCGATCGTCTGGGCCGCCACCGGCTTTTGGCACGGGGTAGGGGGGAACTATCTGATCTGGGCGGCCTTTTTGTGCCTGCTGATCATGAATGAGCGGCTCTGGCTGGGAAAATTCCTGGAAAAAAGCCGGGTGCTTTGCCATATCTATACGATTGGGGCGATCCTGCTCAGCTGGGTTCCCTTCGCCATTGGCGACCTGGGAGAGATGACCGCCTTCCTGGGGAAACTGTTCGGCCTGGGGACTGCTCTGAATCCCGGGGACGCGCTGCCGCTGCTGATCCGGTACGGCTGGCTGCTGCTTGCCGGGTGCCTGCTGGCGACGCCTCTGCCCCGGAAGGTATGGCAGCTCCTCCGCCGGAGCTGGGTGGGAGATGTGGCGCTGTTTGTTCTGTTTTGGGTGGTGGTGTATTTTTTGGCCACCTCGGCCCAGGATCCCTTCCAGTATTTTCGGTTTTGAGGCGAGAGAATGAAGAAGCGGTATTTGGCGCTGTTGTGCGCCATTGTCATCACACTGATTCTGGTGACCGGGATCGGGATCTATCTGAAATTTATCGTGCTGCTGCCTCTGGGTCTGGGGCAGGAGGACTTGGCGGTGGCGCTGCCCTTCCGGATGCTGGCGGATGAGGGACTGCGGTATTCCGTCCGGCTTGCCATGAACGCCACAGACCCGCCGGCGGCTGCCGAGTCTACCGCGGCCCCCACCACCGAGGAAACCACCGAAGCGACCACGGAGGCTGCCACGGAAACTACTGCGGCGCCTACTACGGAACCAACTACAGAGCCTGCTACGGAACCAACTACAGAGCGTACCACGGAACCAACTACGGCGCCCACCACGGAACCAACTACGGCGCCCACCACGGAACCAGCTACCGAGGCAACCACTGCGCCCACCACCCCACCCTCCTCCGCGCCGACCCAGCCCCCTGTCACCGGGGAGACCTGGCGGTTCATCGAACCGCAGATCGACTTTGCAGCCAACGGCAAGGGGGACGCCTGGTTTGACGATGTGCTGTTTATCGGCGACTCCCGGGTTGTCGGCTTCCGGGACTATGCCCGCACCGGCGGGGCGGAGTATTTCTGTAACGTGGGGATGTCGGTGTTCCAGGTCATGGCGGGGATCCAATGCTCTGATCTGGGCTTCGAGGCCCAGAGCCTGGAGACCCTGCTCTCCCATCGCCGTTACGGAAAAATCATCATCAGTCTGGGCATCAACGAGTGCGGCTATCCCCTGTCCAGCTTCCGCAGCGCCTATGCCGAGCTGCTGCAAACGGTAAAGACGCTGCAGCCCGGCGCGACCATTATTCTCCAGGGCATCCTGGGGGTGACCCGGGGCTATGCCGGGGACCGAAGCTATTTCTATCCGGATAATCTCAGCAGGTTTAACGAAGTGATCAAATCCATGACGGGAAACGGCGTTTACTACATCGATCCCAACACCCTGTTTTCCGACCCGGATGGGTATTTGTATACTTCCATCTCCGGCGACGGCTGCCACCCCACCGGCAAATACTACCGGATGTGGGCGGACTGGATCAGCTACGCCATCGCCCAGCTGGGGATTTAGACGGGAACAGGGCCCTGGGGAGCAAGAATAGTTTTCCAGCCGGTACGTGCGTGCGTACCGGCTGGATGTTGTCTGATCTGCCCAAAAAGGGATCCATCAGAAATCCCACGGAAAACAGCCTCGGCCGTTCCGATCTACAGCACCTGATGGACCAGATACCACACGATGGCCAGAATGATGAGCAGGGGAAGGTAGGCGATCAGCGCGGCGCTGGCGATGGAGATCACAGTGACGCCGATGGAATTGAGGGCGTACACCAGGGCGCAGAGGAGGCCCGTGGTCAAAATGGCCTTGGACAGCTCCTTGCCCACCAGGGTGGCGAAGAAGAAGGTGTACAACGCCCCGATGATGGGGTTGACGCTGGCAATGGCGACCCCCACCAGCAGCTTCAGCGCGCCTACCGCCAGGGTCACCACCAGAATCCCCAGCAGCACCGCCGGGGCATAGGTCCAGATCCCTTCCGGGACGAAGTAGTAGAGGATCGCGATGGCCGCCAGGTGGAGCAGCATTCCCACCGCCACGGTAAGGCACCGGAAAAAGAGCCAGCTGAACAGGCCCTTGCCGTCGGGGAGCCAGGTGTCCACCAGGTTGATGAGGAACGCCAGAATGATCATGCTCAGAATGTTGGAACAGATGGCGGGAAATTCCGCCCTCGCGAAGGAGAAGATCACCAGGTTGTCCCCCTGAAATTCTACAAAGGGCAGGGGGGAGAGAATACCCCGAAATTCCGCCCCGGCGGAGTACAGCGCCACACTGGCGGCGTAGATAAACAAAATTCCTACGGCGGCGGACACGGCGTGGTTCAATCCGGAGCGTTTGCCGAAGATTACCCGGCCTACCAGGCCCAGCAGGAAGCTGCCCAGCACGGCGATCAGGGACGCCTCCAGGAACAGCTCGATGTTCAGGCCCTCCAGATTGATAAAATCTGACAGGAAATCCAAGGGGCTACCTCCTTAGAACGCACGGTGGCCCCGCGAAAGGCGGGGCCACCAAAGAATGGAAAAATTACTTCATCTCGGCCTCGGCGCCGGCTTCCTTCAGATCGTTGACCAGCTTCTCGGCGTCTTCCTTGGAAATGCCTTCCTTCAGGGTCTTGGGGCAGTTGTCCACCAGCTCCTTGGCGTCCTTCAGGCCAAGGCCGGTAACGGCGCGGACGACCTTGATAACGCCCAGCTTGGAGGCGCCGGGGGACTTCAGGATGACGTCGAACTCCGTCTTCTCCTCTTCCACGGGAGCGGCGGCCACAGCGGGACCGGCAACGGCGGCGGCAGCGGCGGAAACGCCGAAAACTTCCTCCAGGGTATGGACCAGCTCGGACAGCTCCAGCACGGTCAGGCCCTTGACTTCTTCTACGAGCGCAGTGATCTTTTCACTAGCCATGGTATTGTTCCTCCTAAAATTAGATTATTTTGAAAAGTGGGTTGGGTTTGACCGTTACGCCTCGGGGGCGGGTTCCTCGGTCTTGGGGCCTTCCTTCTGCTCCCGGATCTGGTCCAGGACAAAGGCCAGGCTGGAAATGGGCGCCAGGAATGTGCCGAGCACCTGGGCCACCAGAGCGTTCTTGCTGGGCAGCTCGCCGAAGCCGTTGAGCTGATCCGCGGTGAGGACGGAGCCCTCTACTACGCCGCCTTTGATGGTCAGGATGTTCTTGTTCTTCCGGGCAAACTCGCACACGATGCGGGCGGGGGCAATGGGGTCGCCGGTGGTGCAGGCCATAGCGGTGGTACCGTTGAGGACCTCGTCAAAGTCATAACCGGCGTTGCGGGCGGCGAACCGGGTCAGGGTATTCTTCACGATGGCGTATTCCACCCCGGCCTCCCGGAACTGCTGCCGCAGAGCGGTATCCTGGGCCACGGTGATTCCCTTGTAGTCCACGAACACCACGGAGGTCGATTCCTTCATCTTCCCGGTCAGGGTCTCGACAACGGCCTTCTTGCTCTCCAGAACCTTTGCGTTGGGCATTGCATTTTCACCTCCATAAAAAATGTCTTCCCGCCAAAAGACAGAAAGACACGCAAAAAAACATTCTTTTTACGCACCTCGGCAGGATTTACGGCAAACTGCCACCTGCTGTCTCTGGCAACTTCCTAAGTATAGCAAAAAGCCCTTGAATTGTCAAGGGCTTTTTGCGGTTTTTTCCGCTATTTAATCATTTCTTCTTCTCCCGCCGAAGAGGAGGACCAGCCGCAGCAGCTGGGCGAGAGAGACGGCGGTGGCGGCCACATAGGTCATGGCGGCGGCCCGGAGGGTCTTTTTCGCGCCCTGCTGCTCCTCCTCGGTGAGCAGACCCGCCTGGTCAATGGTGGAAATGGCCCGGCGGCTGGCGTTGAACTCCACCGGCAGCGTCACCAGCTGGAACACCAGCGACAGGGCAAAGCAGGCGATGCCCACATCCACGAACAGGTAGGACACATTTCCCAGGAACCCCAGCAGCAGCCCGATGAGGATCAGAGGCATGGCCAGCCGGGAGCCGATATTGGTGATGGGGATGATGGCGGCCCGGAGCTTGATGGGGGCGTAGTTCACGGCGTACTGCACCGCGTGGCCGGCCTCGTGGCTGGCCACCCCGATGGCGGCGGTGGAGGTGCTGTCGTAGACCCCCTCCGAAAGGCGGATCACGTTGGTTTTGGGGTCATAGTGGTCTGTCAGGTTCCCGGCGATCCGCTCGATCCGCACGCCTTGGACGCCGTTGGCCCGCAGGACCCGCATGGCGGCCTCCGCCCCGGTGATGTGCCGGGCGGACATCTGCTGGGAGTACTTTTTGAAGGTGCTGTTGACCCGCCAGCTGGCGAACAGGGACAGGGCAATGCAGGGCAGCACGATCACCAGGTACGTCCAGTCGAAATAGGGATAGTAATAATAGGGCATAACGCTGCCTCCTTTGCTTTATTCTTTACCCTCTATTATACCCCCAACGGAGGAAAAAGGCAAGAAAGGAAAGGGGCGCGGAAATGACATTTGTGTAAATTCTTCGGTTCCGGCCCCGGACGGCTACAAAAGGCTGGACATTTCCCAATTTTTCTGATAAACTAAAGGTGTCCGTGGACAAGTCTGCCTGGATACGGGAGGGACGAAAAATGGCGCTGCTGTACCTGCTGGAAAAAATACGCTTGCCCGGTCTCAACGAGCTGATGCTGGCCATTACCGAGCTGGGGGACGAGACGGCCTTTTTGGTCATCGCCCTGGTGGTGTTCTGGTGCGTGGACAAGCGGAAGGGTTACTATATCCTCTCCGTGGGATTCCTGGGGACCCTGGCCAACCAGTTTCTGAAGCTGATGTTCCGGGTGCCCCGGCCCTGGGTGCTGGATGAGCATTTTACGATCCTGGAGCAGGCCCGGGCAGGCGCATCGGGATACAGCTTCCCCAGCGGCCATACCCAGAGCTCCGTGGGGGTGTTCGGCGCCATCGCCTACACCACCGAAAAGAAGTGGCTCCGGTGGCTCTGTATCGCCGTGGCGGTCTTGGTTCCGTTCTCCCGGATGTATGTGGGGGTCCACACGCCCTATGACGTGGGCGTGGCGGCGCTGATGGCCCTGGCCCTGATTTTTTTGCTCCGTCCGGTGACGCTGGACGGGGAAGGGAAGTCCATCCCCTGGCTGATCCTGGGCATGACGGGCTGTGCCGCAGCGTATCTTGCCTATGTGGAGCTGTTTCCCTTCCCGGCGGATGTGGACCCGGAGAACCTGGCCTCCGGCGTCAAGAACGCCTATACCCTCTTCGGGGCGGTGCTGGGGCTGAATCTGGTGTACTGGGCGGACGAAAAACGGCTCCACTTCCCCGTGAAGGCGGTTTGGTGGGCCCAGATCCTGAAAATTGCCGGGGGCCTGATCCTGGTTCTGCTGGTGAAGGAGGGACTCAAGCCGCTGCTGGCCCTGATTCTGCCGGGCAGTCAAGTTGCCACCGCCATTCGCTATTTCGCGGTGGTGTTGGCGGCGGGGATCCTCTGGCCCATGACCTTTGCCCAGTTTGAAAAGCTGGGCGCGAAAAAGGAGAGAAAAACCGTATGAACTATGCGGAGATCAAAAACTGTGACATCGCCAACGGCCCCGGGGTGCGGATCAGCCTGTTTGTCTCCGGCTGCACCCACCGCTGCAAGGGCTGCTTTAACGAAATCGCCTGGGATTTTGACTACGGCCAGCCCTTTACCCAGGAGACCATCGATTACATCCTCTCCCTGTCCGCCCCGGCCTATATCCGGGGCCTGACGCTGCTGGGCGGGGAGCCTTTCGAGCCCCAAAACCAGGGCCCTCTGGTGGACCTGCTGCGACAGTACCGGGCCAAATACCCGGAAAAAAGCGTCTGGGCCTTCACGGGCTTCCTCTACGACCGGGATATTCTGGAAAAGCGGTTGGGGCCCTGGGACGTGACTCGGGAGCTTCTGAGCTACCTGGACGTACTGGTGGACGGCCCCTTTATTGAGGAAAAGAAGGATCTGATGCTCCGGTTCCGGGGCTCCTCCAACCAGCGGCTCATCGACGTGCCCGCCTCCCTGCGGGAGGGCCGGGTGGTCCTCTGGGCGGACTGGCAGGGAGACGGAAGGGGGATGCGGACATGATCGTTCCGGTGAAAAAGCTCCGGCCCAACGCCTGCCTGCCCACCTATGGCTCGTCCGGGGCGGCGGGCGCGGACCTGTACGCCTGCCTGGAAGAGCCCCTCACCATCGCCCCCGGGGAGACGGCCTGGGTGCCCACCGGCCTGGCCTTGGAGATTCCTGAGGGCTATGTGGGCCTGGTCTGCGCCCGCAGCGGCCTGGCCTGCCGCCGGGGCCTGGCCCCCGCCAACAAGGTGGGGGTCATTGACAGCGACTACCGGGGGGAGTGTACCGTGGTCCTGCGCAACGAGAGCGGCCAGAGCCAGACCCTGAGCCCCGGCGAACGGATCGCACAGATGCTCCTGGTGCCGGTGGCGCAAGCCGCCTTTGAGGAGGCCCGGGAGCTGTCCGATACCCGGCGGGGAGCCGGCGGCTTCGGCTCTACCGGACGGTAATGCAAAAAAAGACAAAAATTTGTGGTTTTGTCTATGTACTTTTCCGCGAAATTCCTTATAATAAAAGCGTGTGCGGAATAACTCCCCAGCGTCGGGGCCTTTGAAAATGGGAGAGAGTATGGATATTTTTGCGATTATCAAGCTGCTGGGCGGCTTGGCAATGTTCCTGTACGGCGTGGAGATCATGGGCGACGGCCTGAAGAACAGTTCCGGCGAGACTCTGAAACGGGTGCTGGAGCGGGTGACGGGGAATCCCCTGATGGGCGTGCTCACCGGCACCCTGGTCACGGCGGTGATTCAGAGCTCCACCGCTACCATCGTCCTCACAGTCGCGCTGATCGGCGCTGGGGTGCTGTCCCTGCGGCAGGCGGTGTCCATCGTGCTGGGCGCCAACATCGGGACCACCATCACGGCCCAGATCATCCGGCTGATGGACATCGACGCCGGCGGGAATGTGTTTTTGGAATTTTGCAGGCCCGAGAACCTGGCCCCGGTGGCCATGGTGGTGGGCATTGTGCTGATCATGTTCGTCAAGCGCAACGGCGCCAAGACCGTGGGGGACATCTTTATCGGCTTTGGCATCCTCTTCTCCGGCCTGATGAATATGACCGCGGCCGTGGAGCCCCTGTCGGAATCTGCGGCGTTCTCCAACATTCTTTCCCAGTTTGCCAATATCCCGGTGCTGGGCATCGTCATTGGCCTGGTGCTGACGGTGATTGTCCAGAGCTCCTCGGCCATGGTCGGTATGCTCCAGGCTCTGTCCTCCACCGGCGCCATGACCTTTTCCATGGTGTATCCCATCATCATGGGCATCAACCTGGGCACCTGCGTCACCACCGCCATGGTCTGCTCCATCGGCGCATCCAAGGACGCCAAGCGGACCGGCGTGGTGCATATCGCCTTTAACACCATCGGTACCGTGGTTTTTATGCTCGTCATGTCCCTGATGCACCATTTCCAGGTTTTCGGGGAGGCGTTTTGGGTGCGGACCGTGGACAGCGGCGGCATCGCCAATTTCCAGACAGTGTTCAATCTGCTGACCGCAGTGGCCCTGCTGCCCTTTACCTCCCAGCTGGTGGCCCTGTCCCGGATCATCGTCCGGGAGGACAAGCCCCAGGAGCAGCCCCATCCGGAGCTTTGGACCCTGGACGAGCATTTGTATATCTCCCCGGCGGTGGCCGTCAGCGAGGCCACCAAGGCGGTGGCCGCCATGGGCCAGGTGGCCAAGGAGAATTTTGCCCGCTGCTACGCCCTGCTGGAGAAGTACGATTCTTCGGTGATCGACAAGATCAACGCCGAGGAGGAGACCCTGGATAAATTTGCCGACCAGTCCGACCGGTTCTTCATTGGCCTGTCCAAGGTGGTGGAGACGGAGCATGACGACCGGCAGCTGGATATGCTGATGCAGACCGTGCCCTGCTTCGAGCGGATCGGGGACTACGCCACAAATCTCATGGAGCTGGCCCAGAACCTGAACGAGAAGGGAGCGGAGCTGTCCCCGATGGCCAAGAAGGAGCTGGCCCTCATTGGCGGTGCGGTCAGCGAAATTCTGGATATCACCGTCAACGCCATGGCCACCGACAACAATCGCACCGCCAAGGCCATTGAGCCCCTGGAGGAGGTCATCGACGATATGGTGATGATCCTCCGGGCCCGGCACACCCAGCGGCTGAAAGCTGGGGACTGCAATGTGGATTCCGGCCTGGTATTCATGGAGACGCTGACCTATTTGGAGCGTGCCTCGGACCAGTGTTCCTCCGTGGCGCTGATGATGCTGGCGAGGAACAACAAGGCGATTCTCCTGAACCACGCCGCCTACCTCCGGGAGATCCACCAGGGCAACGACGCGGCTTACCGGGCCGAATGCGACCGCCGCCGGAAGCAGTATATCGCGCCGCTGAAGGCCATTCAGTAAAGAAAAACACCCCCGGGGGCCCTTTGCGGCCCCCATTTTTTCTAAGAAAATAAGGAACCGGCCCCATTACAGTTGTATAATAGACAAAGGGTGCTGCAGAGCCCTGCAAGTTAGGAGGACCCCATGGAGAGCGGTGAAAGTAGCTACCGCCGTTACCTGGACGGAGACGAAAGCGCGTTCGAGGAGATCATGCTTGCGTACCGGGACAGTCTGACCTTTTTTATCCATCGCTATGTCCGGGATCTGGACGCGGCGGAGGATATCGCCATCGACGTCTTTACGGATCTGGTCGTCCACCCCAAGCGGTACAATTTCGAGACCAAATTAAAGACCTACCTGTTCATGTTGGGCCGCAGCCGGGCCCTGAACTACATCAAGTGGCGGCAGCGGCGGCAAAAGCTGGAGCAGTCGGCCATGCTCCCGGAGGAAGAGGAGCTGTCGGAGCGGCTACACGCCAGTGAGCGGCGGGAGGTGATCCGACAGGCCCTTTCCCAGCTCCCGCTGTCCATGCGGGAGGCGGTGGAGCTGGTGTATTTTCAGGGGCTGAGCTATCAGGAGGCGGGCGACATTATGAGGAAGACCCCCAAGCAGGTGGACAATTTACTCTACCGGGCCAAGGGAGCCCTGCGCTCCCTCCTGGGGAAGGAAGGAGAAGAGCTTCTATGAGAAGCCAAGAGGAATTCAGCGCGGAGGTCTTCCGCCGTGGCGCCCAGCGGAAGGGCCGCCGCCGGAAGGCCCGGAACCTGGCGCTGCTGGCGGTGCCCCTGGTGGCAGGGGGGCTGCTGTGGACGGCGCTGTCCGGAAGCGGAGAAAAGCGATTCAATTATAACCAAGAAGCGGCACCGCTCTCGCTGGAGGTGGGCGGGGAATCGGTCCTGAGTACCGCAGCTAGCCCCACTCAGAAGACCCGGGAGAACGCGCCTACGGACGCCGCCCCTGAGCAAGAAAATCAGGAGTCCGGGCAGCTCTGGCTCCGGGATTCGGCGGGGGAGGAGCTGGTATTTTCGCCGGAGGAAGCGGCGGAAATTTTGGAGGTCCTGTCCCAGGCCGGGCCGGCGGACAGCGTGCCTAACGCCCCGGAGGCCGCTTTGGAACCGGTGATGCTCCTGGGGATCACCGGCCAGGAGACGACCTACCGCCTGACCCCCACGGCGCTGTACCGGGATGGGGCGCTGATGGATCTGACCCAGGACCAGGTGGATGAGCTGTGGGCCCAAGTGGAGGCCCTGCTGCCTACAGAAGGAGGAACGGGAAAATGAAAAACGGGAAAAAGATGCTTTGCTTTGCCCTGATTTTAGGGCTGCTGCTGCCCTGCCTTTCCGGCTGCGCCGCCGCCCAGGGAGAGGATCTGATGAAGGGCGCGGTGATCCAGGTGGGCCAGCCCAACCCCTATTTGAGCGAGGCCGGGGACTTCCGGGAGCCCACCATCTATCCGTCCGAAGCGGTTTGGATCGTGGACCAGGCGGGGACGTGCTATATGTTTGAAAATGGGGAGGCGGAGGCCCTCTGCCAGGCCCTTTTGGCGGCGGTACGGGGGGCCGAGCAGTCGGAATATGCCGAGGAGGACCTGCTGACCCGGGAATCCAAGTGGTTCCGGATGCGGCTTACCCAGGATGGGGAGGCTTTCAACCTGACCCTGACCCCCTGGACCCTCTACCGGGACGAATACAGCATCTATCTTCGGAACTCTGACGAGGCCCATGCCCTCTACCAGCAGGCCCGGGCCCTGGTGGCCCAGCAGGACGCCCCCTTTGTGAATGCTCAGATGGCCTTCGCCCTGGACCTGTTCCAGCGGACGGTGAAGGACAATGAAGGGGAAAACGTCCTGGTTTCGCCCATGTCGCTGTCCCTGGCCCTGGCCATGACCGCCAACGGCGGGGTGGGGGAGACCCTGCGCCAAATGGAGCGGCTTCTGGGGCAGGGGATGTCTATTTCGGAACTGAACGTGGCATTCAGAGATTATGTTAACCATCTTCCCACCAGCGAGGATGCCCGCCTCCAGTTGGCCAACGCCATTTGGTTTAAGGATACGCCGGATTTTACCGTGAGCGAGAACTTTTTGGCCGCTAACGCCGCCTACTACGGCGCCGGAGCCTACCAGGCCCCCTTTGACGAGGGGACCCGGCAGGAGATCAACCGCTGGGTGAAGGAAAAGACCGACGGCATGATCGACGGCATTCTGGACAAGCCCATTGACAGCGACGCGGTGATGTTCCTGCTCAACGCCCTGGTCTTCGAGGCCAAGTGGCAGGCCCCCTATGAAAAAACCGACGTCTTTGACGCGCCCTTCTATTCTTTCCAGGGGGGCAGCAAAACGGTGGAAATGCTCCCCGGCGGCGGGCAGTACTATGAAGACGACCAGGCGGTGGGCGTGGGTCTCCGCTACCTGGGCGGGGACTATGCCTTCATTGCCCTGATGCCCAAGGAGGGCGTGGATATTCAGGACTACGTCGCCGACCTGGACCCGGCGGCGCTGCTCCAGACCCTGGCCCAGGAATCGGAGACGGCAGTCCACTCCTGGCTGCCCAAATTCAAAATGGAGGGCAGCTACTCCCTGGTGGAGACCCTGGCGGCAATGGGCATCCCCAACGCCTTCCAGAATGCGGAATTTTCCGGCATGGGGCAGAGTTCGTACCCGCTCAAGATCGCGGAGGTCCTGCAAAAGACCTTCCTCCAGGTGGATGAGGACGGCACCAAGGCCGCCGCCGCCACCTCGGTGCAGATGAATCTGGAGTCTGCCATGATGGAGCCGGCGCAGGCGGTGGAGGTCCACCTGGACCACCCCTTCGTCTACATGATCGTGGACACCCGGACCAATCTGCCGCTGTTCCTCGGCGTGGCTATGGACCTGGGAAAGTGAGGGAGGCCCCATGGATAAGAGAGAAAAATGGGCCATGTTGCTGGCGGTGACTGTCTTTATTGCGGCGTATCTGATCTGTTGCTACATTCCTGCCTGGCGGATCAAGCTGGCGGCGGACCCGCTGACCTATTTTGTGGAGAGCCTGCGGCACATGATGACCCTGAAGCTGGGCATTGCCACCGTGGCGGCCTTTGTGGCCGGGCTCTGCCCCTATCTGCTCCCCCGGCGGGAGCAAACCTGACGCCTGCGCCGCCCATGAGGCCGGGCGGCGAGGGAAAAGATGGCCGCCCCCATTTTTTGGGGGCGGCCAAACCGCGCGAAAACCCCCTTTGGGCTTTTCGGCAAGAAAAATTGGCAAAAATTCCCGCCTGTGACTGCTCCACAGGCGGGAATTTTCATTCATGCTCCAGGGCGGCCTTAACAAAGCCATAGAACAGGGGATGGGGCCGGTCGGGGCGGCTCTTGAACTCGGGGTGGAACTGGCAGCCCACGAACCAGGAGTGATCCGGTAACTCCACCATCTCCACCAGCCGCCCGTCTGGGGACAGGCCCGCCAGAAGCAGGCCCTTTTCCGTCAGGGCGGCGCGGTAGTCGTTGTTAAATTCGTAGCGGTGGCGGTGGCGCTCGGAGATGTCCTGCCCGCCGTAGAGGGCCAGGGCCTTGCTCTGCTCACTCAGGCGGCAGGGGTACTTGCCCAGCCGCATAGTGCCGCCCTTGGCGGTGATGTGGACCTGGTCCGGCATTAGATCCACCACGGGGTAGGGGGTCTTGGGGTCAAATTCCGAGGAATGGGCCCCCTCCAGGCCACAGGCGTGGCGGGCAAACTCAATGACCGCGATCTGCATTCCCAGGCAGATGCCGAAATAGGGAACATTCTGGGTCCGGGCATAGTGGGCGGCGGCGATCATGCCCTCGATGCCCCGGTCCCCAAAGCCCCCGGGGACCAAAATTCCGCCGCACCCGGCCAGCCGCTCCCCGGCGTTTTCCAGGCTTAGGGTCTCCGAGTCCACCCAGTCGATGGTGACGATGGCGTCGTTGGCGGTGCCGGCGTGGAACAATGACTCCACTACCGAGAGGTAGGCGTCGTGGAGCTGAGTGTACTTGCCCACCAGGGCGATCTTCACCTGCCGGTGGGCCAGCTTGATCCGCTTGACCATGGTGGCCCAACTCTCTAGATCTGGAGCGGGGGCGGCCAGGCACAGCTTCTGGCACACTACCCGGTCCAGCCCCTCCCGGGCCAGCAGCAGCGGCACCTCATAGAGGGTGGAGGCGGTGGCGTTTTGAATGACGCACTCGATGGGCACGTTGCAGAACAGACTGATCTTCTCCCGAATCTCCCGGGTGATGGGCACGTCGCTGCGGCACACCAGCACGTCCGGCTGGATGCCGATGGACAGCAGCTCCTTGACGGAGTGCTGGGTGGGCTTGGACTTCAGCTCGTCGGAGCCGGGGATCTGGACGATCAGGGGCACATGGATGAACACCACGTTCTGCCGCCCCTGCTCCGCCGCGATTTGCCGGATGGCCTCCAGGAAGGGCTGGGACTCGATATCGCCCACGGTGCCGCCGATCTCGGAGATCACCACGTCCACGTCCGGCCCCTGCATGGAGTAGATCTGGCGCTTGATCTCGTCGGTGATGTGGGGGATAATCTGCACCGTCCGGCCCAGATAGCCCCCCTCCCGCTCCCGGTTCAGCACGTTCCAGTAGATCTTTCCGGCGGAGACCGAGGCATTGGCAGTGAGGCTCTCGTCCACGAACCGCTCATAGTGGCCCAGATCCAGATCCGTCTCCGCCCCGTCGTCGGTGACGAAGACCTCCCCGTGCTGGTAGGGGCTCATGGTGCCGGGGTCCACGTTCAGATAGGGGTCCAGTTTTTGATTCCGCACCCGCAGGCCCCGCTGCTTCAGCAGCCGCCCCAGGGAGGCGGCGCAGATGCCCTTTCCCAGGCCCGAGACCACGCCGCCGGTGATGAAGATGAATTTCATAAAGTCCTCCTTGGCAAACGCCGAAGCCCCCTGGTTTGGAAGGGGGCTTCGCTTCTTGAGTTGGATCAGTAGAACAGCAGATCGGAGTAGGTGGGGTAGGGCCAGTAGCTCTTGTCGGTGAGCCGCTCCAATTCGTCGGCGTCCTCCCGGACGCTGTCCATCTGGGGCAGGATCACGCTGTGATAATAATTGGCGGCGTCCTCCACGGTGCCGGTGGGGGCAACCTCGATATCGTGTGCCAGCTTTTCGCACTTGTCGTAGGCCCGGTCGGTGGCGGCGGAAAGCCGGGTCAGGAGGGCCTTCTCCGCCTTGCAGCTCACGCCCATAGCGGCCTTCCCGGCGGCGGTCTGGCTCAGAGCGCCGGCGTACTTGGAGGCGGCGGGGAGGATCAGCTTCCGCAGCATATCCACGCAGGTCATCGCCTCGATGTGGAGGATCTTGGCGTAGGTCTCCAGGTGGATCTTATACCGGGCGATGAACTCCGCCTCGGTGAAGATGCCGCGCTTGGTCACCAGGGATAGATTTTTGGGGCTGATGTAGGCCGGCAGGGCCTCGGCGGTGGATCGCAGATTGCTCAGGCCCCGCTTCTCGGCCTCGATGGGCCACTCCGCGGAATACCCGTTGCCGTTGAAGATGATCCGCTGATGGCTCGTCAGGGCGTCCCGCACCAGGTCGTGAAGGGCTGTGTCGAAATCCGGGGCATTTTCCAGCACGTCGGCGAATTTGCCCAGCTCCTCGGCCATGATGGTGTTCAGCACGATGTTGGGCCCGGCAATGGACTGGGCGGAGCCCAGCATCCGGAACTCGAATTTGTTGCCGGTGAAAGCCACGGGGCTGGTGCGGTTCCGGTCGGTGGTGTCCTTGGGGATGGAGGGCAGCACATCCACGCCGATGCGGAGCATGCTCTTTTCCAGGTCGGTGTAGCTGGCGCCGTTGATGATGGACTCCACCACGGCGTTCAGCTCGTCGCCCAGGAAAATGGAGATGATGGCCGGCGGGGCCTCGTTGGCGCCCAGCCGGTGGTCGTTGCCGGCGGAGGCCACGGTGCAGCGCAGCAGGTCCTGATACTCGTCCACGCCCTGGATAAAGGCCGCCAGAAATACCAGGAACTGAGCGTTTTGGGCGGGGGTCTTGCCGGGGCTGAACAGATTCTTGCCGGTGTCGGTGCCCAGCGACCAGTTGTTGTGCTTGCCGGAGCCATTGACGCCGGCGAAGGGCTTTTCATGGAGCAGGCACACCAGATTGTGCTTGGCGGCGCACTTCTTCATGATCTCCATGACCAGCTGGTTGGCGTCGCAGGCGGTGTTGGCGTCGGTATAGATGGGAGCCATCTCATGCTGGCAGGGGGCGACCTCGTTGTGCTTGGTCTTGGACAGGATGCCCAGCCGCCAAAGCTGCTCGTCCAGGTCCTTCATATAATTGGAGACCCGGGTGCGGATGGTGCCGAAGTAGTGATCCTCCAACTCCTGGCCCTTGGGGGGCATGGCGCCGAACAGGGTGCGGCCGGTGAGCCGCAGATCCTCCCGCTGGGCGTACAGATCCCGGGGGATCAGGAAGTACTCCTGCTCCGGGCCCACCGAGGGGGTGACCCGCTTGGTGGTGGTGTCCCCAAACAGCCGCAGGATCCGAACAGCCTCTC
>CANRHF010000021.1 GCA_947630345.1 uncultured Oscillospiraceae bacterium
CGGGGGAGGGAAGCTGCGCGGTAGCCTCCGTCACCCGCCGGGCAGGAGGCACCTACGGGGCGCTGCCCGAGGCGCAGCGCCAGGGCTATGCCTTCAAGGGCTGGTTTTTCAGCCCGGAGGGCGGGGAACCAGTAAGCGCCGTCACCGTGATCACCCGCCGGGAAGACCACACCCTCTACGCCCAGTGGTCTGAAAGAGCCGGCTACCAGCTGCTCTTTGACCCCAACGGGGGCCGGATCTCCCCCTACCAGCAGGAAAAGGACGTCTTCCCCGGCAGCCCCTACGGGGAGCTGCCCACCCCCACCTATCGGGGCTACCAATTTTTGGGCTGGTTCCGGACGCCGGAAGGGGGAGAGCCGGTGACGCCGGAGGAGGTGTTCACCGGCGGGGCGGACGAGACCTTCTACGCCCACTGGGAATATGACCCTCTGGCCTACTGGTCCTTTGTCCTGGAAAATACCACCCAGCAAATTTTCACCTGCCAGGAGACGGCAGTCTACCTGGAGCTGGAGGGCCGGGGAGTGACCCGCCGGGACGCGGCGCTGATCGCCGACACCGGCTCCCAGAACATCGCCCAGAACCGGGAGGACCCCCAGGTAACAGACGATTGGGTCCTGGAGCGGAAGCCCAATGTGGTGGTGAAACTGACGGACGACATGGCCGCGGCCCACGTTCTTGCCCAGCAGATGGAAGCTCGATTCCCGGACTGCCGGATCATCGTGCTGCCCCTGGCGGCCCTGGAGGGCAGCGAGGAAGAGCGGCTGTACTATACCCTGGCCCTGGCCAAGGAGCTGTACCCCGACTGGTATCTGGACGTGGATCTGGCCCAGGTTGCCCGGGAGCTGGGACTGGAGCCGGAATTATAACCCCCCAGGGGGCTTGCGGCGGCGGTTTTCTCTGCTATAATGAGGAACAGAACATTACAAAAGGGAGGTAATTCTATGAAGAAACCGCTTGCGTTTCTGCTCTGCCTGACCATGATTCTGGGCCTGCTTGCCGGCTGCCAGCCGGACACGCCCCCGGAGACCACCGGCGGGACCAGCACCCCCACCGGCACCGCCGCCCCCACCCAGGAGCCCCAGACCGGTGTGGAAGGGAAGATCGTCCTGCTCTACACGTCCAATATCCGAGGCGATTTGGCCCTTTATGCCCAGGTGGCCGCCGCGAAGGCCCAGCTGGAAGGGGAGGGTGCCACCGTCTATCTGGTGGACGCCGGGAACTATCTCCAGGGCGGCGCGGGGGCCAACTCCGACCGGGGTCTGGCGGTTTACAATCTGATGGACGCCGCCGGGTACGATGTGGCCGCCATGGGCCCGCTGGAGTTTGTCTACGGCGAGGCCGTCACAGGCATGGTCTACCACTCCAATTTGACCAAATACTTCACCCAGGCGGAGCTCTACCGGGGCGCGGAGGAGCTGGAATACCGGAAAAACGCCCCCAGCGCCGAGGAAGCGATCCTGGACACCCGCCCCGCCAAGGACCCGGCCTCCTTCCAGGTGATCTGTTCCAATCTGCTCCAGGTGGCGGACTCCGGCTACTATGCCTATGAGCCCAACGCCGTCCTGGGGGATGCCTTCAAGCTGGGATTCGTATGCGTCGTGGGGCCGGAGCTGCAGGACACGGTGCAGGACGGATTCCTGGACGGCTACACCCTGACCGATGTGGTGGAGACTCCTGACTGCGACCTGCTGGTGAGCCTGGGCAGCGAGATGACCGGCGACCTCCACATTCTCCCAGATCCCAACGGGGAACCGGTCATTGGCGCGTACCTTATCGACCCGGAGACCGGTGCGTTCAGCAACTTGGGTCTGGACCTGTCCGGGGAGGATGAGACTGTGGCGGCCCTGGCCCAGGCGGCCATGGAGGCGGCCTCTCCGGTGGTGGGCACGGCGCTGATCGACCTCAACGGCAAGGATTCCGCCAGCCGGAACGGGGAGACCAATCTGGGGGACCTGACCGCCGACGCTCTGAAATGGTACGCCGAGACTCAATTTGAGGGCTTTGCCGGGGACGTGCCGGTGGTGGCCATCCAGAACGGCGGAAACTGCGACCAATTCCTCTACGCCGGGGACATCACCGAGACGGATTTGCTCTGGGCCCTGCCCTTCTCTCCTATGGGGGTGGGCATCCTCTACGTCACCGGCGCGGAGCTCTTGGAGACCCTGGAGGCCGCTACCCAGACTGCCGACTGCCCCGGCTGGGCCCAGGTGGCGGGGCTGACCTACCAGGTGGACACCACCCAGCCCTATGACGCCGGGGAGGAGTACGGCAATTTCTTCAAGGCCGCCTCCATCCACCGGGTGACCATCACCAGCGTGGGCGGGGAGCCCTTCGACGAGAGCGCCACCTACGCCCTGGTGGCGGACAACTTCCTGATGAACGGGAACGACACCTATTACACCCTCTCTGAAATTAAAAACGCCCACCCGGAGCTATACCTGAACAACGGCAACGGCGTCAAGACCCGGGACATCGTGGCCATGTACATCCGGGAGGTCCTGGGCGGCACAGTGGGAGAACCTTACTCCGCGCCGCAAGGGCGGATTACCGTCCAATAAAAAATCATCGCCCCGGGACACCGGGGCGATTCCCTTTTTTGGGGAAATGTGGTACAATATCCTAGTATAAAGCGAAAGGGGGCGGACCAACCTGGGAATCTATGAAAAGCTGCCGGAGGCACTGCTTCCGTGGTACGAGGAACACAAGCGGGACCTGCCCTGGCGGGCGGACCGGGAACCCTACCACGTCTGGCTTTCGGAGATCATGCTCCAGCAGACCCGGGTGGAGGCGGTGAAGGGGTACTATGCCCGCTTCCTGGCGGCCCTGCCGGATATCCCGGCCCTGGCAAACGCGGAGGACGATGTGCTTCAAAAGCTCTGGGAGGGCCTGGGCTATTACAGCCGGGTCCGGAATCTGAAAAAGGCGGCCCAGATTCTGATGGCGGACTTCGGCGGCCAATTTCCGAAAAATCATGCCCAGGTCCTGCTTCTTCCCGGGATCGGGCCCTATACCGCCGGGGCCATCTGCTCTATTGCCTTTGACCTGCCCACCCCGGCGGTGGACGGGAACGTGCTGCGCCTGGCCGCCCGGCTGACGGCGGACGATACGCCGGTGGACCTGCCCCAGACCAAGCGGAAGGTGGAATCCGCCCTGGCCGCCGTCTATCCGGCCCAGGCGGGGACCTTTACCCAGGCGCTGATGGAGTTGGGGGCCACCCTCTGCGGTCCGGACCGGGCCCCCGATTGCGAGCGGTGCCCCTGCCGGGGCTTTTGCCTTGGCCGGGCGATGGGCACGGCGGCGTCCCTGCCTGTCCGCCTGCCCAAGCGGGCACGGCGGGAGGAGCGGAAGACTGTGTTCCTCCTCCGCTGCGGCCAGTTTTACGCCCTGGAGCGGCGGGACAGCCGGGGACTGCTGGCTGGGCTGTGGCAGGCGCCCAACTGCCCAGGCTGGCTGGAGCCTGCCCAGGCCATCGCCAAAGTGGAGGAAATGGGCCTGAAACCTGTTCAAATTTACCGCCAGGTGGAGAAGGAACACATCTTTACCCACATTCAGTGGCATATGCGTGGATATTACCTGGAGGTCGCCGCTCCGGGCGGCCCCTTTACCTGGCTGACGAAAGAGCAGATCGAGGAGACCGCCGCCCTCCCCACCGCCTTCCGCCAGTTTTTCGAGGAGTGGGAATAACCGGACCAATTTTCTGCCGAACCCGGCGGCGCCTCCCTTCCCGGTTTTTTGGGAGAAAAGGGCCCGGAGGCTGGCGGGTTGACTTTTTTGGGAGTATTATGGTATAATAGCCGCAATGCGGCTATTATACTTTGATTTTTAGTCCATTTTCTCCCGCCCTGCGGGCGGAACCGAAAAAGATGACACATTATACCATTCCGCTGCGCTTCATGGTATAATTTTCATGTATAACAAACGTAACAGGACAGGTTGATTTCATGGCAAAAGCAAAACAGGAACTTTACGGCAATTCCAGCATCTCCATGCTCAAGGGGGAGGAACGGGTGCGGAAGCGCCCGGCGGTAATCTTCGGCTCCGACGATCTGGAAGGCTGCAAGCACGCCGCGTTTGAAATTCTCTCCAACGCCATCGACGAGGCCCGGGAGGGCTACGGCGATTTGGTGATCCTCACCCGATACGAGGACCTCTCCATCGAGGTGGAGGATTTTGGCCGGGGCTGCCCGGTGGACTATAACGAGAAGGAAAAGCGGTACAACTGGGAGCTGGTGTTCTGCGAAATGTACGCCGGCGGCAAATATGGCGAAAACGGGGAAAACTACGAGTATTCCCTGGGCCTCAACGGCCTGGGCTCCTGCGCCACCCAGTACGCCTCCGAATACTTTGACGCAACCATCCGGCGGGACGGCTTCAAATATACCCTGCACTTTGAAAAAGGGCGCAACATCGGCGGCCTTCACAAGGAGCCTGTGGACCGGAAGAAGACCGGCTCCCTGTTCCGCTGGCGGCCTGACCGGCAGGTGTTCACGGATATCGCCATCCCGGCGGAATACTACCGGGAGGTGCTCCGCCGTCAGGCGGTGGTGAACCAGGGGGTGACCTTCCGGTTCCGCAACCAGGTGGGGGGTAAATTTGAGACGGAGGAATTTTGCTACCCCGGCGGCATCCGGGAATACCTGGAGGAGCAGGTGGGGGACAACGCCTTCACTATGCCCGTATTCTGGGAGGCGGAGCGCCGGGGCCGGGACGCGGAAAACCGGCCGGAGATGAAGCTGAAGATCACCGCCGCCTTCTGCTTTTCCAAGCAGGTGGCGAAAATCGAATACTATCACAATTCCTCTTATCTGGAATACGGCGGCAGCCCGGACAAGGCCGCCCGCTCCGGCTTTACCACCGCTTTTGATAAATTCCTGCGGGACAGCGGCAAGTACGCCAAAAATGAGAGTAAGATCATCTTCCAGGACATCCAGGACTCGTTGGTTCTGGTGACCAACTGCTTTTCCACCATCGGCTGCTTTGAAAATCAGACGAAAAAGAGCGTCAATTCCCGGTTTACCCAGGAGGCCATGACCGCCTTCTTCAAGGAAAAGCTCCAGGTCTGGTTCCTGGAAAACAAGCAGGACGCCGAGCGGGCGGCGGACCAGATTCTGGTGAACAAGCGGGCCCGGGAGAGCGCCGAGAAGACCAAGTCCAACGTCAAGAAGAAACTCTCCGGCAATCTGGACATTTCCAACCGGGTGCAGAAATTTGTGGACTGCCGGAGCCGGGACGTGAGCCGTCGGGAGCTCTACATCGTGGAGGGCGACTCGGCATTAGGCTCCGTGAAGCTGTCCCGGGACGCGGAGTTTCAGGGTATCATGCCGGTCCGGGGCAAGATCCTCAACTGCCTCAAGGCGGACTACACCAAAATTTTCGCCTCCCCCATCATCACGGACCTGATGAAGGTCCTAGGCTGCGGCGTGGAGATCCAGGGGAAGAAGCACAAGGAGCTGTCCACCTTTGATCTGTCCAGCCTGCGGTGGAGCAAGGTGGTGATCTGCACCGACGCCGACGAGGACGGATTCCAGATCCGCACCCTGATCCTGGCCATGCTCTACCGGCTCTGCCCCACCCTGATCCGGGACGGGTATGTGTTCATCGCAGAGTCGCCCCTGTATGAGATCACCTGCAAGGACAAGACCTGGTTTGCCTACAACGAGCCGGAAAAGGCGAAGATCCTCAAAGAGCTGGACGGGAAGAAGGTCGCCTTGCAGCGCTCCAAGGGCCTGGGCGAGAACGATCCGGAGATGATGTGGATGACCACCATGAATCCCCAGACCCGCCGGCTGATCAAGGTCATGCCCGAGGACGCCGAGCGCACCGCCTATTACTTTGATATTCTCCTGGGGGATAATCTCACCGGGCGGAAGAACTTTATTTCGGAAAACGGCGCCAAATATCTGGATTTGGCGGATATTTCCTAAGGAGAGGCCAGCATGGCACGAAAGAACAACAAAGAACCGGAGAAGAAAAAGAGCAATGTAGAGGGCGTCATGGGCCTCCACGGCTCCACCACGGAGCAGGCCATTTCCGAGACCCTGGAGATCAACTATATGCCCTATGCCATGTCCGTCATTGTCTCCCGGGCCATCCCGGAGATCGACGGCTTCAAGCCCAGCCACCGGAAGCTGCTCTACACTATGTACAAAATGGGCCTGCTCACCGGGGCCCGGACCAAGTCCGCCAACATCGTGGGCCAGACCATGCACTTGAATCCCCACGGGGACGCGGCCATTTATGAGACCATGGTGCGGCTGACCCGGGGCAACGAGACGCTGCTCCACCCCTTTGTGGACTCCAAGGGGAACTTCGGCAAGGTTTACTCCCGGGACATGGCCTACGCCGCCGCCCGGTACACCGAGGCCAAGCTGGACAAATTCTGCGCCGAGCTGTTCCGGGACATCGATTTCGACACGGTGGACATGGTGGACAACTATGACGCCACCACCAAGGAGCCCACCCTGCTGCCCACTACCTTCCCCAATGTACTGGTGACGCCCAATCAGGGCATCGCCGTGAGCATGGCCAGCAACATCTGCTCCTTCAATCTGCGGGAGGTGTGCATGACAGCCATCGCCCGGATGAAAAATCCCGACTGCGACCTGCTGGAGACCCTGCCGGGGCCGGACTTTTCCACCGGCGGGGAGCTGCTCTACGATGAGGCGGCGACCCGGGAGGTCTACGCCACCGGCCGGGGGAGCTTCAAGCTCCGGGCGGTGTGGCGGTATGTGAAGGAAGGCAACCTGATCGAGATCACCCAGATTCCCTACACCACCGCCACCGAGGTGATCATGGACAAGGTGGCGGAGCTGATCAAGGCCGGGAAGATCCGGGAGATCGCCGATATGCGGGACGAGACGGACCTGGGCGGCCTGAAGCTCACCATCGACCTAAAGCGGGGAGTGGACCCGGAAAAGCTGATGGCCAAGCTTTTCCGCCTGACCCCCCTGCAGGACAGCTTCCCCTGCAATTTCAATGTCCTCATCGCCGGAATGCCCCGGGTGATGGGAGTGGGGGAGATTCTGGAGGAGTGGACGGCCTGGCGGACGGACTGCGTCCGGCGGCGGCTGTACTTCCAGATCCAGAAGAAGGAGGAAAGGCTCCATCTTCTCAAGGGCCTGGAGCGGATCCTGCTGGATATCGACAAGGCCATCGCCATCATCCGCAATACCGAGCTGGAGGACGAGGTGGTGCCGAATCTGATGATCGGCTTCGGCATCGACCAGGTTCAGGCGGACTTCGTGGCGGAGATTCGTCTGCGGAACATCAACCGGGAGTATATCCTGAAGCAGACCAAATCCATCACCGAGCTGGAGGAGGAGATCGCGGGCCTTCGTCAGACCCTGGACAGCCCCAAAAAGCTCCAGAATCTTCTGATCCGGGAGCTGACCCAGGTGGCGGAAAAATACGACCAGCCCCGGAGGACCAAGATTCTCTATGACGCCCTGGAGCTGGAAGCGGAGGCGGAGGAGCCGGATACGCCGGACTATCCGGTGACGGTGTTCGTCTCTCGGGAGGGGTATCTGAAAAAAATCACGGAAAAATCCCTCCGTGGCAGCGCCGACCAAAAATTCAAGGAGGGGGACAGCCTGGCCTTCTCCCAGGAGAGCGGCAACCGGGGAGAGATCCTGGTCTTTACCGATAAATTCCAGTGCTACAAATCCAAGCTGTCGGAATTTGAAGACGGCAAGGCCTCGGCCCTGGGCGAGTATCTTCCCCAGAAGCTGGGATTCGACCCGGGGGAGAACGTGGTCCAGGTGGTGCTGCCCGGGGATTATCAGGGGTTCGTGCTGTTTTTCTTTGAAAACGGGAAGGCGGCAAAGGTGCCCCTGTCCGCCTACGAGACCAAGACCAACAGAAAAAAGCTCACCGGCGCCTATTCGGATAAAAGTCCCCTCCGGGCCGCCCTGGCCCTCACGGAGGACACCCAGGTGGCGGTATTCACCACCGACGGGCGGGCCGCCGTTTTCTCCACGGCCCAGCTCCTGCCAAAGACCACCCGCTCCACCCAAGGCGTGGCGGTGGTGACCCTGAAAAAGAAAGCGGCGGTGGAACGGGCGGCCCCGCTGGAGGAAAGCGGTCTTGCCAATCCCGCCCGTTACCGCATCAAGACCCTTCCCGCCGCCGGGGCGGTGCTGAAGCCGGAGGACGCGCCGGACCGGCAGCTCAAGCTGGACGTGTAACCATCCGAAAAGGGGAAGCATGATGAAAAAGAAAATGACCTGGATCCTCTGGGCGCTGAAAATTTTGATCGGCAGCGCCCTGTTTGCCCTGGGATTTTCCCTGTTTCTGGAACCCAAGAATCTAAACGCCGGCGGTCTGTCCGGCCTCTCCATGGTGCTGTGCCACATCCTTCACATCGACGAGGTGGGCGTGGTGACGCTGCTGCTGAACCTGCCCCTGTTTGCCCTCGGCGGCGTGAAGATCGGAAAGAAATTCTTCTTTGGCTCCCTGATCGGCATGGCTTCCAGTTCTCTGCTTCTCGATGTGTTTTCCGTTTTACCCAAGCCGGAGATTGAGCCTCTGCTCTCCGCCCTCTATGGGGGCGTGCTGTGCGGCGTCGGGATCGGCCTGGTCTTCGGGGAAGGCGCCTCCACCGGCGGCTCGGATATCATCGTCCGGCTGCTGAAGCGAAAGTGGCAGCATGTGCCCATCGGTATGATCAACACCGGCTTTGACGCCATGGTGGTGACCCTGACCGGCCTGGTCTTCTGGAATGTGTCCAGCGCGCTGTACAGCGGCGTGACCATTTTCGTCACCGGGAAGATCATTGACGCGGTGGTGTACCGGTTCGACTACTCCAAGGTGGCCATGATCATCACCCAGAAATACGACGCCGTGGCAGAGAAAATCTCCCGGGAGCTGGACCGGGGCGCAACCTTCCTCTACGGAGAGGGGTCGTACAGCCATCAGAACACCAAGGTGGTGCTGACCGCCGTGCGGCAGCAGCAGCTGGCGGATCTGAAACGGCTGGTGGTGGAGATCGACCCCAACGCTTTTATCATTGTGCAGGAAGCCCACCAGGTATTGGGAGACGGCTTTTCCCGCTATTCCAAGGACGCTCTTTGAGAAAGGAGGCGCGCCGTGAAAAGACTGACAGCGCTGCTGCTGGCCATATGCCTGCTTTTGGCCGGATGCAGCGGTTGGATGGACGGAGAATATCACAATGTCCGGCTCCACACCGAGGAGAGCGGCGCGCCGACCGTGGATTTTTTGCAGGCGGAGGACTATAACGACCTGCTCAGGGCCCTGACCGAGATGGTGGAAGGGGACCTGGAAACCGGCACCATCTCCGTGGACGGCTATCCCCAGGAGAGGCTTTCGCCGGATATGGACACCGCGATTCGGGCCCTGCGAAATTCTACGCCTTTGGGGGCCTATATCGTGGATAACATCACCTATGAGCAGGGCATCAGCGGCGGTGTGCCGGCAGTGGCCGTGACCATTCACTATAACGGGAACCGCCCCTACGTCCGGCGGATGCGCCGGGTGGAGACCATGCAGCAGGTGCAAAACCTGATCCAGTCCGCTCTGAACCAGGTGGAGGACCGGCTGGTGGTGCAGGTCGACCAGTTTTCCAATGTGGATTTCGCCCAATTCGTTCGGGACTACGGCGAGGCCCACCCGGAGGTGGTCATGGAGGCGCCGGAGGTGACGGTGAACGCCTACCCCACCCAGGGCGCGACCCGGATTCTGGAGGTACGGTTCGTCTACCAGAACAGTCGGGAGGATCTAAAAAATATGCAGAGCCGGGTGCAGCCGCTGTTTACCTCGGCCAGGCTCTATATCAGCGGCGGCTCTTCCATTTGGGAACGGTTCAGTCTGCTCTATTTCTTCCTCATGGCCCGGGACAACTATCAAATCGACACATCCCTGACCCCCGCTTACAGTCTGCTGATCCACGGGGTGGGGGACAGCCGGGCCTTTGCCCTGGTGTACGCCGCCATGTGCCATCAGTCCGGGCTGACCTGCTATACCGTTGCGGGCACCAAGGATGGGGAAAGCCGTTTCTGGAACATCGTTGGGGACGGGGACAGCTACCGGCACCTGGATCTTTTGAGCTGCTGGAACGCCGGAAGCTTCCAGCTGCTGACCGACCAGGAAATGACCGGCTATGTGTGGGATTATTCCGCTTACCCCGCCTGCGAGCCGGAAGAGCCGGAGGAGACGGAGCCTACCCAGGCGGAATCGGAACCAACGGAGCCAACGGCCGCCACCGAGCCGCCCCAGGAGACCGCCGGGGAGCCCTTCGTCCCACCGCTGCCGACCGATGCGCCTGTTACGCCGCCGCCGGCGACCAGCGCACCTACGGAGCCGACGGCGCCAGCCACCGACCCGCCGGAGACCTCTCAACCTGCGGAGCCTTCCGAGCCACCGCCGGAGAGCACCGGAGAAGGGGAGGGACCCACCTCCCAGCCATCAGAAGGAGAGTAGCGAATTTTCGTGCTTTTCTCACCCGCGGGAAGAATTTGTCAAAAGGGGTATTGACAAACCAGGAATTTTTGATATAATTTCTTTGGTCCCGCGGGTGTAGCTCATCCGGTAGAGCGCCACCTTGCCAAGGTGGAGGTAGCGAGTTCGAGCCTCGTCACCCGCTCCAAAAGCGGCATTTTCCCTGAGAAAATGCCGCTTATCCTATATTCAGGAGATTAAAATGGCAAGCTATGTGATTTCGGATATCCACGGCGAGGCGGACCGGTTCGACAAAATGCTGGAGACCGTCGGCTTTTCAGAAAACGACACCCTCTATATTCTGGGGGATGTGGTGGACCGGGGCCCGGCGGGGGTGGAGCTGCTGGAGCGGATCCGGAGGACCCCCAATATGGTCATGCTTCTGGGAAATCACGAGTACATGTGCTTGCAGTGCTATGATCCAAACGCTACGGAGAAGGATCACCGCCGCTGGGCCCGCAACGGCAACGCCCCCACGCTGGCGGGGCTGGCGTCCCTGCCGGAGGCCCGGCGGGAGAAGCTTCTATCCTTTCTCAAGGCCCTGCCCACCTTTTTGGAGGTCCGGGTGGGGGAGCGGGACTTCTATCTGGTCCACGGCTTCCCCGGGGAAAATGTCCACGACCGGGTCTGGGGCCGTCCCACGCTGGCCACGCCCAATCCCATCCCCGAGCGGCAGCTGATCATCGGGCATACCCCGGTGCTGAGCCTGCTGGTGGAGGAGGCCCTGGAAGACGCCTATATTCTGGGCATGACCTCCCGTGGGGAGCGGCTGACCATTCTCCACGCCCCGGGCTATATCGATATCGACTGCGGCTGCGGCCACCAGCTGCCGGTGAAGGCCCTGGCCTGCCTGCGCCTGGACGATGGGGCGGAATTCTACGTTTAGAAAATACGCCGGCATCGGCGAATCATAAGGAGGAACCCCTATGTTGGATCTGCGGCAATTTCAATGGACCCGTCAACCAAAGAGTTACGCGTTTCTGGAGGAAGGGCTGGAGGTGATCACGGCGCCCCACACGGATCTGTGGCAGCGCACCTATTATCACTTCCGCAACGACAATGCCCCGGTCTTCCAGATGGAGACGGAGGAGCAGTTCTTCTCTTTCCAGGTCAAGACCACTTTTGAGAGCAAGCACCGGTTCGACCAGTGCGGCGTGGTGATGTACCTGGACAGCGAAAATTGGCTGAAGGGCTCTATCGAGTACGAAAACGAGACCTTCCAGCACCTGGGCAGCGTGGCCACGAACCATGGCTACTCCGACTGGGCCACCACCGCCATCGACGCCTCCGTTCGCTCCATGTGGTACCGCCTCAGCCGGCGGCAGGACGATTTCTGCATCGAGTGCTCCACCGACGGGGTCCATTTCAGTCAGATGCGGGTGTGCCATATGTGGGAGGCCCAGGGGCGGATCCGCTTCGGCGTCTACGCCTGCAGCCCCGAGGACTCCTCCTTCCGGGCGGTGTTTACCGACATGGAGCTGACCGAATGCAAGTGGCTGGTTCACGACGGCCAGCAGCCCGACGAGGAATGAGTCTCCAAAAAAGATCGATTTTTGTCAGAAATGCGCGCCCTCCGGAGCTTTCCGGGGGGCGCGTAATGTCATTATTGGAATTGTGCCGCTTTTATGCCCGCGCCGTTTTCGGACCCTGGCAGGCGTCGTCGGCTTCTTGTTCGCTGTGGGCTTTTTCCCATTTGCTCCGGAGCAGCTGGCCCAGGCCATAGACGGCCGGCGGCAGCGCGTAGGCAAACACGTAGACGCCTATCCCGGACCTTAACCCAATGGCGCGCAGAGTCGCCTCCAGCGTCCCCTCCATGCAGATTTGGGACCAGAAGGGCAGATATACGACCGCGTGCAGAACAAACGCCGCTCCCGCCCAGATCACGATGGTCACGAGACCTCCAACCAACCCGGGCCGGCAGACGCGGGGCGTGAACCACCCCATCATCATCCAGAACAGGAGAATCAGGACCCCGTTGGCGAGGTATTCGCCAAAGTCCATCAAATTGGCGAGGTGGACCGATCCATGGAATACAAACATCAGCAAATAATAGATGGCTACACCAAATAAATCGGCCAGGATTTGGGCCAGCAATATCCACAAAAGCTGCTGGATGGTGATTTCGATCCGGTTTTGAATTTTTTCCTTCATAACGACCCCTTCCTTCTTATTTTTCAATTCTTATTATAGGGCATGGAGATAATGATGTCAAGCGGCGGACATAGAGAAAATAGGGTCCCGGAATTTGACTGGCACACCTCACGATGACCCATGAAGTGCATACTTTCACAAGGCACCACTCCTTTTTTGGCATGATGTTCTACGTAATATGTAGTATAGCATATTGTGATTATAATTACAATATGCTATTTTTGAAAAAAGGATATAATTTTCATATAAGATGAAAATATGGGGTGGTTACCATCGTTGACTATAGCCCCCTCTGGGAAACCATGCGGGCGCGAGGCGTTTCCCAATATAAATTACTTCAGTGCGGAATTGACAATAAGACGCTGGATTCGCTGAAAAAGAATAAAAATATCACGATGTTGACGCTTGAAAAGTTATGTTCCATTATAGGCTGTACGCCTAATGAAATTGTTCGTTTTACAAAGTAAGTTGTAGTTTTTTATGGGAGCAGGTCTGCGATGCCCTGCTCCCATTTTGTTTGAGCAAACTACCGATTCTTCATGAACTGTGTCAGGGGCTGGAAATGGACCTGCGCGATTTTTTCCAATCACCGCTTTTCAAAGAGAATCATTTGGAGCCATGATCATTGCGAATATGTACAAAGCTCCCGAAAACGGCCTGTTTTCGGGGGCTTTAAATCGAGATTAATCCAAGATAAATCCAAGATAAATCCAAGACGAAATGTAGACAAACTCTCTTTGCGGAACTTCTACAACCTCATTCATCAATGTTCACCAAATCGTAGGTGCGGCAAACTTTAATCTTTCTGTTTTGACCCCCATCCTTGCGGCAGCAATGATCCGCTTCGCCTTAGAACGAATAAATTCTGCCTACTATTTCCCAAAATAAGCGGCGATCTCTTGCATCCGCGCCTCTTGCTTTACATGGAAGGGGCAGCGGCGCTCACAGTGGCCGCACTGGACGCAGTCGCTTGCATGGACGGGCAGCTTTTGATAGTGGCCCTTCGCCATCTCATCCCCGGCCAGAGCCAGGTCAAAATACTTGTTGATCAGGCCCACATTCAGCCCCATGGGGCAGGGCTGGCAGTGGTTGCAGTAGACGCAGATCCCATCGGCATCCTGGGGCGTAAACGCCCCGATCACGGAGTAGTCCCGTTCCTCCGGCGAGGCGTTCCCATAGGCCAGCACGGTCTGAAGGTCCCCCATGTCGCGGACGCCCGGAAGGACCGTCACCACCCCGGGGCGGTCCAGGGCATACTGGATGCACTGGGTGTGGGTGAGGGCCCGCTTGAAAAGAGACCGTCTGGCGTCCAGGAGCTGGCCGCCGGCGAAGGGCTTCATCACTGAGATGCCCACGCCCATTTTTTCGCAGTCCCGGTACAGCGCGGCCCGCTCGGCTACCTCGCCAATGGCGTATTCGCCCTTTTGGTAGTCGTAGGCTGGGTTGATGCTGAACATGAACAGGTCCACAAGTCCGGTATCAAGAATTCGTCTGGCAATAGCGGGATTGTGGGAGGAAAAGCCCAGGTGGCGGATGGTTCCGTCCGCCTTGAGGGATTTCATATATTCCCACAGGCCGCCATTCATCGCTTCTTCCAGGTCTTCTTCATCGTCCACGCAATGAATAAAACCCATATCGGTGTAGTCCGTTCCCAGCAGATTCAGATTCCATGAAAACTGCTCCTTGATCTGTGCGAGGTTTCTCGTCCAGCCGTATTTTCCGCCCTTGTAAATGGCGCCGAAGTGCATCTGGGTCAAAATCTGCTCCCGCCGCCCGGCGAATGCCTCCCCATAGGCGTACCAAGGCGCCTCTACCGAAGGGGCCAGGTCAAAGTAATTGATCCCGTTTTCCATGGCCGTGTTCAAAACCGCGACCATTTCCTCTTTGGTGCCGGAAAGGCTTCCCGCGCCAAGTCCGATCACACTGATTTTTTCGCCGCCGTGGGGTAATGTACGATATTCCATACACGCCTCCTAAATAATTCTATTATCTTATTCCGCTACTGTAAACACTACGGTTACATCTCCGCTGCCGAGCGCCTTTTTCCAGTTTGTAAGATCGTCGATTTTCCCGATACGGGTATAGCTCCAGGAATTGGAGCCGTAAAAGATGACGATCTGATTCCCGCTGTACAGGACAATATCGCCCTCGGTCGTAGTGGCCTGATGGTTGTCGGTGGTAAGTTCTTTCCCAAGGGGCCCTACCTTTTCAAAACCGGAATAGTCGCTCATTTCGATGGTTACAGGGCCTTCCTTCATCATTTCCACAAATTCGTTTACCGCCTGATTCTGCTCCAAAGTGGCTGTAAAAGTATAATCGCCGATCTGTACATTCATTTTCATTTTGGTTTTATCCTCCTGGGTATTGTTATTTTCACTCGTATCGGTATTACTGTCTTCACTCATACTGGTATTGCTGTTTTCACTCACACCGGAATTGCTATTCTCGCTCGCAGGAATATCCGTGCTTTCTCGCGCGCCGCAGGCGGTGCAGCAGACGATCAGCGAAAGCAGGAGAATCACCGCTATCAGCCGTTTCACCTTCACCCCTCCGTTTCGGTCCGCTTGATCTTTTTACTTCAAATATTCCGTAAAGAAGCGCTCCAGCTTGTCAAAGGGGATGGCGTTTTTCCCGCCGCCGTCGTAGAGGTCAGTGTGGACGGCGTCCGGGATGATTAGCAGTTCCTTGTTTTCCGTGTACTTGCTGCCTTCTGTCATGGCGGCATAGGCGTCCTTTGAAAAATAGCAGGAGTGGGCCTTTTCCCCGTGCATGATCAGAACGGCACTGCAGATTTCATTGCTGTATTGAAGGATTGGCTGATTGAGGAAGGACTCGCAGCCGATCACATTCCAGCCGCCGTTGGAATTCAGGCTGCGGGGATGATAGCCCCGCTGGGTCTTGTAGTAATCGTAATAATCCTTGACGAAGAATGGGGCGTCCTCCGGCAGCGGATCGACGACGCCGCCGCCAAGGGCGTATTCTCCCGCTTTCAAATCCGCAAGCCGCTGGGCGCACATGGCCGCCCGCTTCTGATACCGGGCTTCCTCGCTGTCCTCGGCGTCAAAGTAGCCGTTTGCGTTTACTCTTGTCATATCGTACATGGTAGAGGCAACGGTCGCTTTTACTCTCGTATCCAGCGCCGCCGTGTTCAGCGCCATGCCGCCCCAGCCGCAGATGCCGATGATTCCGATCCTGTCTGGATTGACCTGCTCATGTAGGGAGAGGAAATCCACCGCCGCCATGAAGTCCTCAGTATTGATGTCGGGGGACGCCATAAAGCGGACGTTCCCGCCGCTCTCGCCGGTAAAGGAGGGGTCAAAGGCAATGGTCAGAAAACCTCGCTCCGCCATGGTCTGGGCGTACAACCCAGCCGCCTGCTCCTTCACCGCGCCGAAGGGGCCGCAGACGGCAATCGCCGGAAGTTTGCCCTCCGCGTTTTTCGGCGCATACAGATCCGCCGCCAATGTGATGCCATAGCGGTTCACAAAGGTTACCTTGCTGTGGTCCACCTTCTCGCTCTTTGGGAAGGTTTTATCCCACTGTTCCGTCAGTTTCAGTTCTTCTTTTTTCATGATGCTTGCCATCCTTTCGTCATTTCAGATTTGGCTCGTACTGCCGCACCCTGGTTTCCCTCCGCCGGTTCTTCTTTTCGGAGCTGGCAAATGAAGTAGTCCAGCAGGTCCAGCCGCTCCTGGGCGTTGTGGACTTCCTCCAACAGACGGCCTCGGCTTGCCCGGAGCAGACGGAGCTGCTGTTGGCTGTCGCCGGCGGTCAGGACCGCCTGTATTTCCCGGTCGGAAAGGCCGGCGCTGTTCAGGTCCTTGGTATTGAATCGTGTTCGCATGGGAATTCCTCCTTAGATATGCCTATTTTAATTCATTCCGCTGTAAATATCAAATACCTGTTTTTTATAGGCTTCCATGCTTGACAAGCATTTTGTTTCCAGATATGATAGAGGAAACATAGAAAAAAGGAGGGGCGCCCCATGGAACTGCGGGTCCTTCGATACTTTTTGGCTGTCGCCCGGGAGGAGAACATCTCTGAGGCGGCGGAGCGACTCCACGTCACCCAGCCCACTCTGTCCCGGCAGCTGATGGATCTGGAGGAGGAGCTGGGGGTCCAGCTGTTTGAGCGGGCAAAACGCAGCCGGAAGATCGTTCTCACCGAGGCGGGGACCTTCCTGCGCCGCCATGCGGAGGAGATTGTGCTGCT
>CANRHF010000022.1 GCA_947630345.1 uncultured Oscillospiraceae bacterium
ATACGAAAATCATCAGGTGACGGCTGCCTTCACTGCGCTGATTGTGGGAGCGAATCTGGCCGGTGACGGTGAGCATCCCCCCTGCCGTGGGATCCAGCCCGGCCAGAAGGGATCCATCCACGATCACCGGCAGCAGGTCCACCGCCCCGGAGAGCCTTGGGACCTCCAAAAGAAAGCGATAAAATTTTTTCCCGTGGTTTTCGTGGGAGAAAACCGGCAGGGCATGGAGACTGCCCCGCAGTACGGCGTGGTTTAGCAAATGTTCCAATGGTACCACCTCAGATCTCAGATGTATGGAACATCCTATGCGCCGATCTCTTTTGTATGCGCCCGCCGTTTCGGCGGGCGCCGGGGGTTATTTTCCGAAATCTGACAGCGTGATGGCCTTTCCCCCGTGGAGACGGCTTTCCTCGGCGGCCAACGCCATGATGTGGCTTTCCACGGACACGTCGATGGAGGTCAGGGCCTCCCGGCCTCCCAAGGAGAGAAGACGGCAGAAGTCCTCCATCATCCGCTGATCCCCGCCGCCGTGGCCGGCGTACTCGTCCTGAATGGGGTCCAGCTGATAGACGGTTTCCGGCCTGCCGAAGGGCCGGAGCACCACCCGCTGGTCGTCCAGATTTCCCTCCAGCTCCCCCATGCTGCCGGTGAGACGGATGGTGCGGTAGCACCCCTCCGTGAAGGCGGAGAGGTGGAAGGCGGCGGTGACGCCCCCCTCAAATTCCAGGTTCACGATCTGATGGTCCGCCACGTCGTTGTCACAGCGGTAGACGCACCGGCCGTAGGGGCCGGTCCGCAATGCCTTGCGGATGCCCGCCTCGGACACGTCGCCGGTCAACACCGTCAGGGGCCACTGACGGTGGCCGCCGAAGTAGCCGCTGGCGGGATTGGTCAGGTAAATTTTCTCCGCGTCATAGGGACATTCGTCCTTTATCCGGCAGTCCAGGCACCGGGCTGCGCTGCCCACCGGGGCGTTGACGGAGCGGAACCAGTCCAGGCTTCCAAAGCTGGACAACCGGAGACAGGGCTTTCCCACAAGATAGCGGAGGATGTCCATGTCGTGGCAGCTCTTGGCCAGAATAACGGGGCTGCTCTCGTCGGTCCGGCGCCAGTTGCCCCGGACGTAGCTGTGGGCGAAGTGCCAGTAGGCCACGTTTTCCGTGGCTACCACGGATTCCAGCTTCCCGATGGTTCCGCAGGCCAGCAGCTCTTTGATTTTCTGATAGAACTGGGTGTAGCGCAGCACATGGCACACCACCACGATCCGGCCGGTTTCATGGGCCTTCTCCCGCAGGGCGACGCACTCTGCTAGGCTGGGGGAGATGGGCTTTTCCAGCAGAAGGTGGTAGCCCTTTTCCAGGGCGGGGATGGCGAAGCGGATGTGGTCGCTGTCCTGGGTGGTGATGAACATGGCGTCCGCCAGCTTTTTCTGGGCCAGCATGGCCTCCCCGGAGGCGAAGCAGCGCTCCTCCGGCACCCCAAATTCCCGGACCGCCAGGGCCCGCCGTTCCGGCCGGGGGTCAGCCACGGCCACGATCTCCATTTCCTCGGGGCGGAGCAGTTGATAGCTGCCGTAGGCCTCCGCGCCCCGGGTGCCGAAGCCGCAGATGGCAACCGTAATCTTTCTTCCCATTATGATCCCTCTCCTTTACAGATCCACCTTGCAGGCGGAGGCGATCTCTCCCCAAGCGTAGCTGCCCCGGAGGGCGCCGTCGGGCAAACGGGTATAGGGAAGGGGCGTTTCCGCCAGTGCCGCCACGGCGGCGTCCTCGCCGGCGGCAAAACCGGCCAGGGCCTCCCCGGCGGTCTGGAACCGGGCGATCTGGCCGCCCAGGCGCAGATCAATGATCTCAAAGCCGTAGACTTTGTTGGTGGAATACCAGAGCGCCCGGTATTCCCGCCGCAGCCGCTCCAGCCGCTCCCGGGCCTCCTCCGCCAGAGCGACGCAGGCCTTCGCGCCTGCCCGGTCCCCAGCCCGGACACAGGGCCCGGCGGCCTGATGGAACCGGCATTTGGCGGCCAGGGCGGCGGCCAGGGCGGCGTAGAATCCGAACAGCTGGGAAAATTCGGGATTTTCCTCGGCGTATTTTTGATAATCCTGCTCCAGGGCGGCGTAGTGGGCGGCGGCGTCCACCCCCTCTAAGTCCGCCTCATACAGCGGCACCAGCGGGTCCTGGTACAGGAGGAATTTGGCGGCGTTCACGGGACGTAGCTCCCAATCCTTCACCCCGGGGAGCTGATGGAACCGGGTCAGATCCAAAAACGCCCGGCTGTCCGCCCCGGTGACGGCCCGGAACCGCTCCGCCACTTCCTGGGGATCGTATTCCCCAGCATAGCAGAACTCGGCGTACACGGCCAGGCCGTAGAGCATGGACAATAGATTGCACTCCGCGCCATTGTCCCCCCAGGCGGCGGCGAAAACCAGGGGCACCTGATGGGCCCGGGCCTGGCGCAGGCCGGGGAGGGCGGTTTGGAGGGTCTTTTCATAGTGGGGCGCGGGGCCGGTCCAGGTCCAGATCCCCCCGGCGAAGGCCTTGGGGGCGGCGAAGGCCTCATGCATGGCAAGCATCCGGTCGTAGGTGGCCTCGTCGTGGTGGTAGTAGTCCCAGTAGACCAGGGTGATGTCCTCCGGGGCCTGGGCGACCACCTGGGCGGGCACCGAAGGGGCGTCATAATAGCCCTCACTGGGGCTAGACAGGCGGAAATACATATCGCTCCACATCATGGCGGAAAGCCCCAGCTCCCGGACGGCGGCCCCCACATTTTTCAGGTGCCGCTGCATCAGCTGGAAGGCGGGGGTGTAGGGGTGGTGGTGCATATACACGCCCTTGCCCAGGAAGAAGGCCTCGTCCAGACCGATGTGGATTCGCTTGGAGCGGTAGGGTGCGGAGGCGGACGCCAGCATGGCCCGGATGAAGGCCAAGCTGGCCTCGTCGTCCACCAGGAGTACCTCCTCGGTGTCCTTCATGTGGGCCATGGCGGGCCAGTGGAGGGCCCGGTTCAGGTGCCCCAGGGTCTGGATACAGGGGCACAGCTCAATGCCCAAGGCGTCGGCGTAGTCGTCCAGCTCAGAAAGCTCCTCTTTGCTGTACCGGCCCCGGAGGTAGCCGAAATAGGGGTAGCCCTCCACCTCGTAGGTGTCCTCGGTGTACATCATCCCCAGGTCCATGCCCAGCATGGCCATTTTTCGGAAGAAATACCGGAGGGTCTCGGGCTTTAATACCGCGTTGCGGGAGCAGTCGAACATGATGCCCAGGGTCTCAAAGCAGGGCTTCTGGACCAGGAAGACCGTCTCATCCCAGTGCTGGGCCAGCAGGGACAGGCCCCGGAAGCACTCCACAGGCTTGCCCCAGACGATCTGGGCCCCCTGGGCGTTCGTCTCCAGGACAAGCCCCGGCTCTTGGCGGAAGGTCACGGGGAATCCCCCGTCGTCCCGGGCAAGGCCCAGGTCCCCCGCCAAGCAGGCGAACCCCTCTTCAAACCGGGGAGGCAGCTGGCCCAGGATCCGGATGGCGCGGGCCAAATTCATCACTTGACCTCCTTGATTCGGACGGGCCGATGCTCGGCGGCGGACTGATAGGCCCCCAGCACGATCTGCAGGGCCTTTTTCCCCTCCTGGGCGTCGATCAGCAGCTCGCCTTTGCCCAAAATGGCCTGGGTGAAGTTCGCCACCTGCTGGATGTGGCCCAGTCCGCTGATCTTGGTGGGGTCGGAGCTGCTCCGGCTGTCGGCCATGCCGCACCCCTCATGAGGCAGGCCCTTGTCGTCGGCCACGTCCCAGAGCAGGATCCGGTCCTCCTCCAGGATGATGGTCCCCTCTTTTCCGCACAGCTCCAGCCGGCGGCAGAAGCCGGAGTACATGCTGGTGGTGGCCTGAATGACCCCCACCGCCCCGTTGTGGAACTCCGCCACGGCGCTAAGGGTGTCCTCCACCTCGATGTTCCGGGCCAGGGTCTTGGAGCAGGCATAGATGGTATCGATGGGCCCGGCCAGATATTGCAGCAGGTCCACCCCGTGGATGCCCTGGTTCATCAGGGCGCCACCGCCGTCCAGGGCCTTGGTCCCCCGCCAGGCGCCGGAGTTATAGTAGGCCTGGCTGCGGTGATACTTCATGTACAGGTCGGCGCAGACCAGCTTGCCCAGCACCTTCCGGTCCATGGCGTGCTTGACCTGCTGCACCGCCGGAGAAAAGCGGAGCTGGCTGATCACGCTGACCAGCACCTTTTTGGCCCGGGCCCGGCGAATGATCTGGTCGCATTCCTCCATGGTCAGGGCGATGGGCTTTTCGATTAGCACATGCCGCCCATGCTCGATGGCCTCCAGGGCAAATTTCGCGTGGAGGCCGCTGGGCGTGCAGACGCACACCGCCCGCACGCTTTCGTCATCCCAGATCGCCTGGGTATCGGGATAGGCCCGGGTGCCGATCTCCTCGGCGAACCGGGCGGTTTTTTCCGGGTCCCGGCCGCATACGCCCGCTAGGGTGGCGTCGGGACAGGCCCGGATGGCCGCGATATGATATTTGGAGATCATGCCGCAGCCAATGACAGCGTAGGTGATCTTTTCCATTTTACTCCCTCCAAATGCCTCCATCGTGTTGATAATATCGGTCGTTGAGCGGATAGAGGCCCCCTTCCGGTATCGTCCAGGGCTCTCCCCAGGCAGGACTTTCCCGGCAAAGGGCCTGCCAGTTTCGGTAGTTTTGCGCACCGTTGGTTTCAAACACCCCCCGTTTCAGGCCGGGTAGGGGGGCGAGTCCGGCGGCGAAGCGTTTGTTCAGCTCCACCATGGTGGGATTTACGGTTAGATCGGCGCAGAAGCAGGGAAGGCCCCGCTTTCCCGCCTCCTCCAGCACCCCCAGGGACACAGACACGGTCTTGGCGATGGGCTTGAGGGCCATGGCCCGGTAGCCCAGCTGGTCCATGAGAAGGGCCGCGTCCTGGGGAGAATGGGCACTTTCGTCCCCGGCCACCGTCACGGGAAGGCCGGAAACGTCCTGCAAGCGGTCCTCCGGGAAGGGCTCCTCCAGCAGCAAAATGTGTTCCAAAGCCCCCATTTTGTCCGCCGCCTCCAAAAAGGCGGTCAGCCGCTGCCGGGTATCGTAGCGCCCGTTGGCGTCCAGATAGTATGCGGGCCGGCCCGACTTGGTCCAGGGGGTCTCCAGGGTAGACAACAGCCTGTGGAGCCGCGCCAGCCGCTGAATGTCCCATTCCAGCATCTCCCGGGGGTCGTTCCGGCCTCCGGGATTGGAGCCGATCTTGATTTTGAACAGGAAGCAGCCCTGCTTTGCCAGGGTCAGCACCTGCTTCTCCCCGGTGTCGTAGGAGATCAGGGGGATGGCGCCCAGGGCCGGCTGCCGCCCGCCTAAGTAGGCGGTGAAGGGGGCGGTGAGGGCGGCAAAGTCCGGCGACCCCTGGGCCAGCCGGTACAGCTTCCACAGCGCCCAGTCCACGCCCACCAGGGCGTTGAGGGCGAAGGTGGGCCGAAGATTCGGCTGCCCGGTCCGCTTCCGCCCCTCCTTCAGCACCGCCGGCAGCAGCTGTTCCAGCATTCTGGGGGGCGGCTCCAGCGCTATTCCCGGCAGCAGCTCCAGGGCGAACCGGGTCAGCGCCAGCATTTTTTCGTTTCCCCCGTCCTGGCCCCACTGGGCGAAAACGGCGCTGTCGCTCCACAGGACGCTTTGGACGCTCTGGCCGGTGGCCACATTCCCGCCGTCGGTCTCCAGCTGGCAGCAGACCTGCCACAGCTCGGTGAGGGCGCCGCCCTTGAACCCAAAATGGGTGTTCAGAGGCTCCCGGCGGCAGACCAGACCGGCAGATTTGATTTTTTCCATGTCAGGCGATGGTGGAGAGCATTTCCTGCCGGACCTCTCCCTCCAACGGACGGCCGGAAAGATAGTTGCGGATCTGTTCTAGGCAGAAATCCCCCAGCTTCATCAGACCGTTGTTGGCCTGCCCCGCCAAGTGGGGGGTCAGGATGCAGTTGGGCAGACGGCGAAGAGGGCTGTCCTGGGCGGGGGGCTCCGGGTCCGTCACGTCCAGGCAGGCGTACTTCAGCTTTCCGGCGGCCAGATAGTCCGCCAGAGCGGCCTCGTCCACCAGGCTGCCCCGGGCGGTGTTGATCAGGATGGCGCCGGGCTTCATACTTTCCAGCCGGTCCCGGTTCACCATGTGGTAGGTGCTGTCCAGCTGGGGGGCGTGGAGGCTGAGAATGTCGCTGCGGGTAAAGACCTCCTCCAGCTCTGCCTTCCGCGCCCCGACGGCCGCCATGGCCTCCGCACCCACCAAGGGGTCATAGGCGATGACCTCCACGCTGAAGGGCCGGAGCAGCTCGGCATAGTGCTTCCCTGCCAGGCCAAAGCCGATGATGCCCACGGTGATGCCGTACATCTCCGTGACGCCATCGTGGCTCCAGCCGCCCCGGTGGGTGTCTTCGTTGAGGGCGAACAGATTCTTGGCGCTGGCGATGGTCAGCCCCAGGGCGGTCTCGGACACCCCGGTGCTGAGGACCTTGGCCGCGGATACGATCCTTACGCCCCGGCGGTACATCTCGTCGGTGACGATGCTCTTGACGCTGCCGGCGGCATGAGCGATGAGCTTGAGGTTGGGGGCCTGGTCCAACAGCCGCGCCGTCATGGCGGGGCTTCCCCAACTGGTAACGGCGAAGTCGGCGTCCTTGATCAGGCGGGCGGCGTTATCAATTTCATTTTCCTTTGTTTGGTTTACGGACAGCTCCGCCATTGCCTGAAATTGCGCCTGGGTCAGGGGGTGGATTACCTTCGGGTAGACGACCTGGTCCAAAAGCATGGCGATTTTCATGGGCTCCTCCTCATATTCTCGCCGTACATACAATACGGCTATTGTGTATGCGTAGTATAACACATCCGTGGGCAAATGTCTTTGTCCATAATTTTTCGCAATTTGCACATATCAAGTTTATTATAAATCTTTTTTCTTGGAAGTAGTTTACAAATTAGAATCTTTGTGCTATACTAAGAATGCGGGATTTTAGGCCTGAAAGGAAGCGTCGATTGTGTACGAATTCAGCGTGTTATGGTCGGGCAAGTACTTCCAATATTGGGAAAACGAGCTCCATAGCCACAGTTATTATCAAATCATAGCGGTGCTGAAGAGCGGCGGACGGATTACCTTGGGCGAGGAGACCATTCCCATGCAGGACCGGCAGGTTCTGTTGATCCGCCCCCACACCATCCATTCCATCATTCGTGAAGAACAGGAACCCCAGCCCCAGCTCATGGACATTAAATTCACCGTCGCCGATGAGCAGCTGGCCCGGGACCTGAACCGGCTTCCTGCCGTTCTGGATGTGGACTTCGGCAGGTTTCAGTATTACTTTGACCACATTCTGCGGGAAAGCGCCCAGGCCGCTCCATACAGCTACAACTGCGTCTGCTACTACTTCGGGCTGACGCTGGTGCTTCTGCTGCGGTCCCAGCGGCCTCAGACGGGTCTTCCCAGGCCGGATCAGCTCCAGGAGCTGCCCACGGGCCGCACCACCGGGGTGGACATGGCGGCGGTGATCCGATACATTCAGGAAAACTACATCACCCCCATCACCTTGGAGGACCTGGCCAAGGTGGCCAGCGTGAGCAAGAGCACCCTGATCCTGGCCTTCAAGCAGACCTTGAACACCACCCCCAACAAGTATATCAACCAGGTCCGCCTGGGCAAGGCCAAGGAATTGCTGCTCACCACCAACTCCAACATCAGCGAAATTTCGGAGATGGTGGGCTTCCAGAGCCTGCACTATTTCAGCCGTTATTTCAAGAACCACGAGCAGGTCTCTCCGGTGGAGTACCGCCAGCGGTATTCCAGCTCCCGGTTCTATACCTACCGCCAGCCCATCGGTCTGCCGGAGCCGATTCTGCATTCAGAAAAGAAGTGATCTCCCCCGCCCCCTACCGCACCCGGCCCGGGGCGGGGAACTTTTCATGGTTATTTTGGCGGATCTTCCGCCCAAGGAGGATAAATCTATGAATTTTGGCATCATCGGGTGCGGCGTGATCGCCTTTACCCACGCCAGCGCCCTGAAACAGCTGGCAAGCGAGGGCTGCTGCCTCTACGGCTGCTGCGACGTGGACCGGGAGAAGGCCGAGGCCTACGCCCAGGACCACGGCGTGAAAAAGGTCTACCCGGACTACCATGCCATGCTGGCCGACCCGGAGATCGACATTGTCTGCGTCTGCGTTCCCAGCGGTCTTCACGGCCAGGTGGTGATGGACGCCGCCCGGGCGGGCAAGGCCATCGTCTGCGAAAAGCCCATGGAGATCACCCCGGAAAAAATCGAGGAGGTCATCCGGGTGGTCCGGGCAAGCGGTGTGAAAATGCAGTGCATCTTCCAGCGGCGGCTGATGCCCGTGGCCATTGCGCTGAAGGAGCTGATCGCCCAAGGGGCTCTGGGCCGGATCTGTATGGCCGAGGCCCGGCTCAACTACTACCGGGACCAGGCCTACTACAACAGCGCCGGCTGGCGAGGCACCTGGGATTTGGACGGCGGCGGCGCATTGATGAATCAGGGCGTTCACGGCATCGATTTGATCCTCTGGATGCTGGGCGGGCAGATCGACACCCTCTATGGCAAGGCCGCCACCCTCTGCCGGGACATTCCCGTGGAAGACACCGCCGCCGCCCTGATCCGGATGAAGGACGGGGCATTGTGCGTCATCGAGGGGGCCACCACCGCCTACCCCGGCTACTCCAGCACCTTCACCGTCTACGGGGAGAAGGGCACCGTCAGCTTTGACGATCAGCACATCATCGCCTGGAACTTTATCGACCAGGATCACGCCCCGCTCCGGCCCGATCTGGGGTCCGACGTGGTGGGCGGCGCGAAAAACCCCATCGACATCGGCATCTACGGTCACATCTGCCTGCTGCGGGACATCGCCCAGGCGGTGCGGGACGACCGGGCCCCCATGCTGCCGCCGGAGGAAGCGGCTCTTGCGGTGAAGGTCATCTGCGCCGTCTATGAGTCCACCAAAACGGGCCTGCCGGTGAAATTCCAATGAGACTTGCCTACATTACCGACGAGGCCACCCAGGACCCGCGCCAGGCGGCGGAACTGGCGAAAAAGCTGGGCTTTTCCGGGGTGGAGCTGCGCAGCGTGGAGGACACCCCCATCGACCGGATCCCCATCCGGCGGCTCCGGGAATACCGGCGGCTTCTGGACGGGGAGGGGCTGGCGGTCTGCGACCTGGCAAGCTCCTTTTATAAGTGCCCCCTGGCGGAGGCGCCGGGAGCGCTGGACAAGCTGAAGCGCCTCTGCGACGGGGCGGAGGAGCTGGGGTGCGGAAATATTCGAGGCTTCGCCTTTTTTGCCCAGGGTGCGCCGGCGGTGACGGATGAAATTCTGGACGCCTTTGGCCCCGCCGGGGAAATTTTGAGGGACCGGGGCAAGCGGCTCCTTTTGGAGGCAGATCCCAGCGTCAACACCCCCAACCACGCCGCCCTGGGGGCCCTTTTGGCCCGGCTGGACGCCCCGGAATTCGGGGCCATCTACGACCCCGGTAACGATCTATACGATCCGGGCCGGGAGCGGCCCTACCCGGAGGGGTATCTGGCGGTAAAGCCCTGGCTGGCCCACGTTCACATCAAGGACGCCCTGCTGAATGCCGCCGGAGAGCCGGAGTGCGTGAAGATCGGCACGGGCTGGGTGGACTATCCCGGCCTGCTCGCCGCCCTCCGGCGGGATGGCTATGAGGGCTATCTGTCCCTGGAGACCCACTACCGGGTGGGCGCCGGAATCAGCGAGGCGCTGATGCGCCAGCCCGGCGGCGCGGCCTTCTCCCAGGGGGGCATGGCAGCCACTGTGGAAAGCGCCCATGCCCTGCGGAAGCTGCTGGAGGAGGGGGAGCCATGCGCCATGTAATTCGGGATGTGCTGCTGGTCCAGGGGGATATCCAGCCCCGGGACATCGTCATCAACGGCGACCGGATCGAGGCCGTCCTCCCCCACGGCACGGCGGACCCTTCCCTGCCCGGCATCGACGGGGAGGGGCTGTACCTGTCCCACGGATTTATCGACATTCACCTCCACGGCGGCGGCGGGGCCGACTTTATGGACGGGACGGAGGAGGCCTGGCGGACCGCCGCAGCCCTCCATCTGCGCCACGGCACCACCTGCATCACCCCCACCACCCTGTCCGCCACCCGGGAGGAGCTGCTAAGCGCCTTCGACGTTTTTTACCGCTGCCGTTCGGATCTGAAGGACGGGGCTAGGATGCTGGGGCTGCACCTGGAGGGGCCCTACTTTTCCCCTGCCCAGGCGGGGGCCCAGGACCCCAGCCAACTTCGGAACCCGGACCCTCAGGAGTGCGCCGAGATTTTGGAGCGGTGCCCGGATATCCTCCGCTGGTCTCTGGCCCCGGAGCTGCCCGGAGCGTTGGACTTGGGCCGGGAACTGAAAGCGAGAGGCATCACCGCCGCCATCGGCCACAGCGACGCCACCTATTCCCAGGTGGTATCGGCGGTGGAGGCGGGGTACACCCATGTGACCCATCTCTATTCCGGCTGCTCCACCATCACCCGGCAGGGAGGCTTCCGCCGGGGCGGTGTGGTGGAGGCGGCCTATGTGCTGCCCCAGCTCACCAGCGAGATCATCGCCGACGGCTGCCACCTGCCCCCGGAGCTGCTGCAAATGGCCTACCGCTTCATCGGCCCCAAGCGGCTGTGCCTGGTCACCGACGCCATGCGGGCCGCCGGCCAGACCCAGGGGGAGAGCATTTTGGGCAGCCTTTCCCAGGGCCAGCGGGTGATCATTGAGGACGGGGTGGCCAAAATGCCGGACAGGACCGCCTTCGCCGGCTCCGTCTGCACCGCCGACCGGCTGGTGCGGAACATGGTGCGTCTGGCAGGGGCCACGTTACCCGAGGCCGTGGAAATGATGACCCAGACCCCTGCCCGGGTAATTGGAAAACAGAACGAGACGGGGACCGTGGCCCCGGGCCGAAAGGCGGATCTGGTCCTCTTTGACGCGGAGATCCGCGTCCGGCGGGTGTGGACGGACGGCGCACTACGCTATGAAAGCTAGGAGAACGAAATGAAAAAGTTATTATTCGATTTGCTCCGGGTGGAGATCTTCGACACCCGGGGGGAGATGGGTGCGGCGGCCGCCCGGGACATTGCCGCCGCCATCCGCCAGGTACTGGCGGAAAAGGACTGCTGCAACATGATCTTCGCCGCCGCCCCCTCCCAAAACGAGGTCCTGGCGGTCCTGGCGGCGGACAAAACCGTGGATTTCACCCGGATCCGGGCCTTCCACATGGACGAGTACATCGGTCTGGCCCCGGACGCCCCCCAGGGCTTCGGCAATTTCCTACGAAGGGCCCTTTTTGACAAGGCGCCGTTTAAGGAGGTCCACTATCTCCGGGGCAATGAAGCGCCGGAGGCGGAGTGCGCCCGCTACGCCGCCCTTTTGGAGCGGTATCCCGTGGACATCGTCTGCCTGGGCATTGGGGAAAACGGCCATGTGGCCTTCAACGACCCGCCGGTGGCGGATTTTTCCGACCCGGCGCTGGTGAAAAAGGTGGCTCTGGACCCGGTCTGCCGCCAGCAGCAGGTCAACGACGGCTGCTTCGGGGCCCTTTCCCAGGTGCCCACCCACGCCCTGACCCTGACGGTGCCGGCTCTGATGGGGGGCAAGCGGCTGTTCTGTGTGGTTCCAGCGTCTACCAAAGCCCAGGCGGTGCGGGATACCCTTTACGGTCCAATTTCCGAGGTCTGCCCCGCCTCCGCCCTCCGGCGGCACGGCGGCGCAAAGCTCTACCTGGATTCGGACAGCGCCGCGCTGCTGTAGCTTTATCCGGAACCGGGCATTGCGCCACAAAAAAACACAAAGCGGCGGCAAGGATTGCCCTTGCCGCCGTTTTTATCGTATGTTCTTTATCCCTTCGGTTACATATCGAAGGGCTCCATGCCGAGAACGGGATGGCCCACCTCGGACAGGTAGTTCAGCAGCTGCTCCGGGTCGTCGGTACAGACGGACTCGTCCGCCACCATGTCGGTGAAGTTCTCCACACCATACAGTTCCAAAGCGGAGGCGTCCAGCCGCTCCCGGACCGCGTCCTTCAGCTCCTTGGGCATCCACACGATCCGGCCCAGGCCGCCTTCGGCCTTCAGGAATTTCTTGGAGGAGATGAACTGCTTGCCATGGCCCATGAAGCCGGGGGTCTGCACGCCGCCGCCGGTCATGGAGGCCATTTCGGAGAAGGTCATGCCCAGAGGCGTCATGCCTGCGTGCTCCCGGCAGGTGATCACCACGCCCATGGACACCGGCTCCACGCCGCAGATGCACTCGAAGCAGCCGCAGCTGGTCATGGGGTCCTGGAACAGGGAGTACAGGGTCACATGCTCCAGCGCGCCGTGGGAGTACTTGTTCACGGCCTCGTCCACGTCCTCGTAGCGGCCCAGATTCTCATCGATGCAGCGGTCCTTGGGCACCACCTGGCAGGGGCCGGTGGGATCCAGCTCATTGGTGGCCTTGGCGTCCAGCCAGGACACCGCGCCGCACAGGCCCAGCCGCTCGGGGGTGACGATGCACACATGGCTGGGGGAGAATGCCTGGCACATAATGCAGGTGTAGTACACCGGCACGGACTCGTCGGTCATGGATTTCAGCCGGTCGTCCCGCTTGGAGAAGACCTCGTTGGCGTGGCGGCGGAGCTCCGCATTCTTCTCCGCGTCCACGATGATGGTGACCTGGCACTTGTCTACAACGGCATCAAATTCGCTCTTGACCTTGGCGTAGAGGACCTCGCCGATGTGATGGAAGCGGAAGCCCGCCTCGAAATCGGCCTTGGAGATCCGGACCCGGATCATATCCCGCTGGCCGGTGTGCATCACGCCCTCGATGCAGTTTAAGTAGCTGTGGAATTTCCGCTCCATGACGGACTCGAAGTCCGGCTGCATATTCTTGCCGGCCACGTCCACGGTGTAGGACAGGGAGATCTTGGAGCCCACGGGGATCTGGTCCAGCTCGGGGCCGACCACGGTGATCTTGTGGTCCTCCACCTCGGCGGCGTCCTTGGTGGCCACCAGCTCGAAGCAGTCCACCCGGGAGCCGTCCACCTCCACCTGCATATCGCCCCGGCGGATGATCTCGCCCTCAAAGGCGGAGGCAAAGGCCACGGGGATGTCGATATCGGTGATTTTCAGCTTGATGTCCCGGGCCTCCAGAGAGGTGGCGTTCCACTTGGAGGTGTCCAGCTGCTGGATCAGGCTCTTGGGCACCCGGAACATATTCTCCGTCTCGTTGGAGATCACGGGGAAGCCCAGGCAGATGGCCCCGGCGCCGTAGGCCACGGTCTCGTCGGACAGGGGCTTGTAGGCGTTGACGAAGGCCCGGACCCGGTCCATGGTGTACTTGGCCAGGCTCTTGAAATCGCCGGGGGTGATGTTGCCGAAGATCAAAGCAGCCCGCAGGGCCACGGAGACCACATGGATCACGCTCTGGGTCTCATAGCCCAGAGGCACCACCCGGACGTTCTCGCCGGTCTTGTAGCCTTTTTCCGCCAGCTGGCGGATGCCCTCGCCGGTGACGGAGACCAGCATACCCTGGCCCTGGTAGCTCTTGACCAGGCTGACCATCTCGTCCGCGGTCTCGGCGCCGCCGATAATGACGGCCACGCCGGGGATGTCCCCGGTGACCAGGGGCACGCCCAGGTTCCGCACAAAGGCGTCGGTCAAATGGCCGCAGCAGGGGGCCTCATAGGGGGTGGCGCCCCGGAGGTATTTCAGGGCCTCCAGAAATTCGGCGCACAGCGCCGAGGCAATGCCGGACTGGAAGGCGTCGTGGAGCCGGGGAGCCCGGGTCATCATGGCCTTCACAGTGGAAAGGGCGGCCTTCATCTGGCCCAGGGTGGCGATCTTCTCGCCCACCACGGCGTAGTAGCAGGGCAGGCTGTATGCGGTTCCGGGGAAGGACACGCTCTCCGCCTCGCCGTAGGCCGCGACGGCTTCGTTCACCGCTTTTTCGGTGCGGGCGTATACGGTGTCGTTCCCGCCGAATACTCTGTCAAATAATGTCACGGTTTTTCCTCCTAAAGTTCGTCACGATCCAAGATCGATTTAATTTTCCGAATTTCCTCAATGGCCTGGGGGCTGAAATCGTAGGGAGATTTCCCCTGCCGGTCGGCCTCCATGATCTGGGGATTGTAGTGGACGCAGCCCAGCAGGTCCTCCGCCGGGATGGCGTCCCGGACGAAGGCCTCGTCCGCCTCGTCCCGGAGCTTGTTGGCCACCACCCGGACCCGGTCAACCCCCAGGTCGTGGGCCAAGCGCTTGACACTGCGGTAGGTCTGCACGGACCGGGCCCCCGGCTCCACCACCACCACAAAAGCGTCCATATTGGCGGCGGTGCCTCGGCCCAGATGCTCCAGCCCGGCCTCCATGTCCATGATGACCACGTCGTTTTTCCGGTAGGTCAGGCTGGAGAGGATGGCCTTGAGCATCACATGCTCCGGGCAGACGCATCCGCTGCCCCCCACGTCCACGGTGCCCATGACCAGCAGCTTCACCCCGTTGATATCCCGGGCGAACTTCTCGGGGATGTCCGCCACATAGGGATTGAGCTTAAAGAAGGTGTTGGCGGCGTTGGCGCCGGTGCGTTCCTCCACCAGGGTGCGCATTTTGGAGATGGGAACGATGGAATCCACCTCCTCCTGGCTCAGGCCCAGGGCCAGGCCCAGGTTGGCGTCCGGGTCCACGTCGGCGGCCAGGACGGTCCGCCCCTCCCCGGCGTAGAGCCGGGCCAGGGTGGAGGCCAGGGTGGTCTTCCCCACCCCGCCCTTGCCGGTGATGGCTAATTTCATCGGTCAAAAACCCCTTTGCTTCCGAATCAGATGCCCAGGGCGGCCCGCTTTTCCTCGATCCGGTCCAGCATCCGCTGGCCCAGCTTGTCGATGTCCAGCTCCACGGTGTAGTTGGCCTCCACCCAGTCCTTGACGCCGTGCTCGCCCTGCAGGAGAGCGGTGACCTCGCTGGAGCCCTTGGTGTAGGGGTCCACGCCCAGGAAGGTGTCGATGCCGGTGGCGACCACATAGTTGCCGATGGACACGGCCTTCTCGCTCATCCACTCGGGGGCGCAGCCCACCAGCGGGAGCTGGGAAATGGGAATGCCCCAATCCTTGGAGATGTCGGCGGCCAGGACCATCATCCGGGAGATGTCCACGCAGGAGCCCATATGCAGCACCGGCGGGATGTTCGCCAGCTCGCAGACCCGCTTCAAGCCGTCGCCGCAGTATTCCTTGGCGATCTCGGGGTCCATCAGGCCGGCCTTGGCGGCGGCCTGGGCGGCGCAGCCGGAGACGATGAGGATCACGTCGTTTTCCAGCAGGTATTTCATCAGCTGGATGTGGGCGGAGTCGGGCCGGACCTTGGGATTGTTGCAGCCCACCATGGCCACCGCGCCGCGAAGCACGCCGGAGTGGATGCACTCGATCAGGGGCTTGGTGGTGCCGAACTCGTCAAGCTGCGAGTTGGCCACGGTGTCCAGGGTCTTCTTGATGGCCTCCACGGAGTAGCCCACCCGGGCCTTGGAGACCTGCTTGGGGATGTTCACCAGGCTCTGGTCCCGGTTCTTGAAGTTCTCGATGGCCATTTTCACGATGGCCTTGGCGTTCTCCCCGGCGTTGGCGGCGGAGAAGTGGATAAACTCGGAGTCGGGCATCCGGGCGATGTTGGAAGTGGTGATGAACTTGGTATGGAAGCACTTGGAAAGGGGCCCCAGGGCGGGGAAGATGCACTGCACGTCCACCACGATGGCCTCGCAGGCGCCGGTGAGGACCACGTTCTCCTGGGTCAGGAAGTTGCCCGCCATGGGAATGCCGTGGCGCATGGCCACCTCGTTGGCGGTGCAGCAGACGCCGCAGATGTTGATGCCCTTGGCGCCCACGCTCTTGGCCAGAGCGATCATCTCCGGGTCGTTGGCGTAGTAGACCACCATTTCGGACAAGCTGGGGTCGTGGCCGTGGACCACGATATTGACCATGTCCTTCTCCATGACGCCGATATTGGCGGTGGTGTCCACGGGCTTGGGGGTGCCGAAAAGTACGTCGGAAAATTCCGTGCCGGCCATGGAGCCGCCCCATCCGTCGGACAGGCCGCAGCGCAGACTCTGACGGATCAGAGCCTCGGCCAGGCTGGAGCAGCCCATGTGGGTCATGTGCATGGCGGTGGAAACCTCCCGGTCGATAGCCCGGGGCTCGATGCCGGCGTCATGCCACAGCTTCTGGGTGTGCTCGGGGGCCCGCTTCAGGAACCGCTGGACGCCGAAGGGCTTGCCGTATTCCAGCAGGGCCATCTCGGCGATCTGGTGGGCCAGGTCGTAGATGTCCACGCCCTCGGTCTCCACACCCCACTCCTTGGCGATGCGGATTAGCTTTTCCGGGTCCTTGACCTTGTAGTTGCCGTCGGGGCTGGTCTGGTACAGGGTGTGGCAGATCTCCCGGCCATGGTCGGAATGGGTGGCGGAGCCGCCGGCGGTGAACCGCAGGAAGTTCCGGCCGACAATGCCGTGAACGTCGCAGCCGCAGATGCCTCTGGGGCTCTTGGGGGTGATGCGGCA
>CANRHF010000023.1 GCA_947630345.1 uncultured Oscillospiraceae bacterium
GGCAGGCCCGGAAAGTATTTCATGGCCTCCCCCTGGGCCAGGCTGGCCAGGGCGTTGAGCAGATCGTTGGCGGTCAGCTCCCCGTCCGGCCGGAGGCAGCCGTATTGATCGGTATACAGATAGGGCCGGTGGCCGGAAATATCGGGATAGATCCGGGCGGTATACACCCGGTCCGACTGAATAGGCTGATTGGAGGGGGTCACCGCCGCCCCCTGTTCATCCAGCCAGCCATAGAAGGCCAGGCCGCTGATCTTCGGGGTATAGTCCTGAGGATAGTCGCCCTCCGCCACGGTTTCCGTCTCCACCGTCTGGCCCAAGATCACATATTGGACGGTATAGGTTTTCGCCGGAGGGGCAGACTCCGTGGGATCCCCGGTTGGGGCCGGATCCTTCTGACAGCCCAGCAGAAAGCAGATGCCCAGCAAGAACGGCAGCAAAACCCACCACTTTTTTCCCATTCCAAGGTCCTCCTCCCGTTCATGGCGGCATTTTTCGCCTAATACAGTGTTAGTATACACCATCCGTTTTCTAAAATCAATAGATAAAGCGTGAACACCCCCGGGATCCGGCCAAAGCGCCGGAGCGGTCACCGTTTTTCGGCGGAAAAGGCCGCCGCTTCCAGGAGCCAGGCGGCGATCTGGCCGTCCACCTCCTCTGGGGAGGACAGCAACACATGGTGGGTCCAGCGGCCGGGATAGGGCTCCGAAACGGCGTCGATCCGGGGGTCCGTCTCCCGCCGGTTCAGGCCGAAGGTCAGCGTCAGCCACCCGGTTTTGGGCCGCCGGGCGGCGGGCCGGACCGGGAGGAAGGACACGCAGGCGTACATCCGCCGGTCATAGAAGGAGATCTGGGTCTTGCTCACCTTCCGGCGGGTCTGGGGAAGCCGCTCCTCCAGGAGCCGCCAAAGGGCCTGGTAAATGGGCAGGGCGTCCAAATGGGCCCCGAAGAAAAAGAGGATCTCTTCGTCCACGGTCTTGCCTCCTATACATTATAATAATAACATCTTCCATCGGTACGAGGCCTGCCCCGCTGCCCGCCGAAAAACCAGGCTGCCGGGCTCATTCTGCGGCGATCACCCGGGCCCCCTGAAATTCCACGAACAACGGCATCATCTCCCAGTTGGCCTGGGTGACGGCGGGGAGCTTTTTCGCCAGCTTTTCCTCCAAATGGGGGTCCAGGGTGATGCACAGCAGCGTGGGCCCGGCCCCGCTGAGGCAAAAGGCCGCCCCGGTGGTGCGCACCAGGGCCTCGATCCGCTCAAAGTCCGGGATCAGGCTCTTGCGGTAGTTCTGGTGCAGCCGGTCCTGCATGGCGTTGCGCAGCAGCCGCTCGTCCCCCAGCTCCAGGGCCTTGAGGACCATGGCGCCGTGGGCGATGTTGTAGACCGCGTCGGAGCGGGGGATCTGGGTGGGCAGCACCGAACGGGCCAGCGGGGTGGGCAGGTCGAAATCCGGCACCAGGGCCAAAAATTCCCAGTCCGGATGGAGGGGGAAATTCACCGTCACCGGCAGGCCGTTGTCCACCATGGAGGCGGTGAGCCCGCCGTAAAAGGCGGGGGCCAGATTGTCCGGGTGGCCCTCCATGGCGTTGGTGATGTTCAGCAGGCCCTGGGTGGACAGCTTGCTGCCCCGCAGCACATTTGCGCCCATGGCCCCCGCCACCAGCAGCGCGGCGGAGGAGCCCAGTCCCCGGCAGATGGGGATGTTCGCGTCAATGTGGATCTTCACCCCCCGTACCTCCTCGCTGAGGGAGGCCAGCACGGCGCAGTAGGAGGTGTAGGCCAGGTTGTCCGGGCCGGCGAAGGCCTCGTCGCAGCCGGTGATCTCCAGTCCCGCCTCCGTCTCCTCAAAGGTCACGTCGGTATACAGCTTCAGGGCGCAGCCAAAGGCGTCGAATCCCGGCCCTAGATTGGCGGTGGTGGCGGGAACACGGATGGTACAGCGTTTCATAGCGGATTCCTCTCTTTTTCTAATTGGTCCAGCACGAAGGGCAGGATCTCCTCCCGGCGGAGGGACCCGGTGTGCCGCTCCGGCAGCGTTTCCAGGACGGTCAGATTTTCCGGCGCGGGGAGGCCCGTCCGGACTTCCAGGGCCCGGAGCTGCCGGAAACCGTCCGCTTCCTCCGGCTTTTCGCCCAGGGCGGTCAGCACCGCCGCCGGAAATTTGAAGGGAGAGGCGGTGGCAAGCACCACCATTTCGGTGGGGTCCCCGGTTTGGCGCCGGTACTGCTCCGCCGCGTAGAAGCCGGCGGCGGTGTGGGGGTCGCACAGGTAGCCCCATTCCCGCCAAATCCGGCCGATCTCCGCCAGAGCCTCCCCGTCGCCGCACCAGGTCCCCCAGAAATGGTCCTCCAGCGCCTGGCGGGCCGCCTCCGGCAGTTGATAGACGCCCTGCCCCTCCAGCTGTTCCATCATCCCCCGGACGATCTCCGGGTCCCCCAGGAGCAGATACAGCAGCCGCTCCAAATTGGAGGACACCAGAATGTCCATGGAGGGAGAGAGGGTCTTTTGGAGGGGCCGCCGCCGGTCATAGACCCCGGTGCGCAAAAAGTCCGTCAGGACATGGTTGGCGTTGGAGGCGCACAGCAGCTTCCCCACCGGCAGACCCATTTTTTTGGCCAAGAACCCTGCCAAAATGTCCCCGAAGTTTCCGGTGGGCACGGCGAAATGCACCTTTTCCCCCATTTTGATCCGTCCCCGGTCCACCAGGTCCCGGTAGGCCCGGCAGTAGTAGGTGATCTGGGGGACCAAGCGCCCGATGTTGATGGAGTTGGCGGAGGACAGCTCCGCCGGAAGGGCCCGGCCCCGACAGGCTCGGAACACCGCCTTCACGGCGGACTGGGCGTCGTCAAAATTCCCCTCCACCGCCCGGACGGTCACATTTTCTCCCGGCTGGGTCACCATCTGGGCCCGCTGGATCTGGGACACGCCCCCCTGGGGATAGAAGACGCAGATCCGGGTCCCCGGCACGTCCCGGAAGCCCTCCAGGGCGGCCTTGCCCGTGTCCCCGGAGGTGGCGGTGAGGATGTAGGTGGGTTTTTTCTCCCCGCAGACCTTTTTGGCGGCGGCGAGCAGGTGGGGCAGCGCCGACAGCGCCACATCCTTGAAGGCGGAGGTGGGGCCCCGGAACAGCTCCAGCACCTCAAAGTCCCCCGCCGCTACGGTGGGGGTCATGGCCCCGGCGGGAAATTTCCCGGCATAGGCCCGGGCGGTCAGGCCCGCCAGATCCGGGATATCCGGGAAATAGGCGGACAGGATCCCGGCGGTCCGGGCAATATCGTCCGTTTCCAGCAGCGCCTCCGGCGGAAGCGCCGGAATCTTCTCCGGCAGCAGCAGCCCCCCGTCGGGGGCCAGGCCCAGGATCACCGCCCGGGCCGGTTCGACCGGGGCGCAGCGCCCCCGGGTGGAGAGATAACGCATAGGCACGCTTCCTTTCGGCCCCTTTGCACAAATCCGGGGCGGGAATCGAAAAATACTTGCCAATGTGGCACTATTGCATTTTCGGTAAGGTTATGATATACTGTTCCCGAAAAAAACGCAAGTATTTTCGCCGCCGGAGGCCCCTTTCCGGCCATAAAGAAAGACGGAGGTGCCATCTATGCGCATCGGACTGCTGGGCTTCGGCACCGTCGGCCAGGGCGTTTACGAGCTGACGGGCCCCCGGCCGGATATGCAGGTGGCCTGGGTGCTGTGCCGCAGGCCGCTGTCCCTGCCGGACGCCAAGGTCACCCACGATTTTAACGACATCCTCTTGGACCCCACGGTGGACACGGTGGTGGAGGCCATCGGCGGGCTGCACCCCGCCCGGGAGTACGTCCTGGCCGCCATCCAGGCGGGAAAAAATGTGGTCACCGCCAACAAGGCCCTGGTGGCCACCTTCTACGACGAGCTGCTGCCCCTGACCCAGGAGCAGGGCACCCTGCTGCGCTGCACCGCCTCCGTGGGCGGGGGCATCGGGTGGCTGTCGGAGCTGGAGCGGGTCCGGCGGATCGAGACCGTGGAGCAGGTGGGGGGCATCGTCAACGGCACCTGCAACTATATTTTGGACGCCATGACCCGCCGGAGCCTGAGCTATGAGGACGCTCTGGCCCAGACCCAGGCCCTGGGCTACGCCGAGGCCGACCCCACCACCGACGTGGACGGCATCGACACCTGGCACAAGCTGATCGTCTCGGCCAACATCGCCTTTGGGGTGAGCCTGGACATCTCCGCCATCCCCGCCGCCGGCATCCGCCGGATCCGGGGGGAGGATGTGGCCCGGTTCCGGGCCCGGGGCTACACCTGCAAGCTGATCTGCCAGGCCGCCCGGGAGGGGGAGGCGTTCCACGCCTTCGTTCAGCCCACCCTGTTCCCTCAGGGCGTCCCCGAGGCCACGGTGCCCGATAACTACAACCTCATCACCCTGGTGGGCAGCACCTCCGGCCGGCAGAGCTTCCTGGGTCAGGGCGCGGGCCGGTATCCCACCGCATATAATGTGGTGCAGGACTGCGTGGACTTCCTGAACGGCCGGGGCTTCTACTGCGGCTACGGCCCCAAGGTCCGGGTGACCAACGACAAGGCCCTGTGCTACTACGTCCGGGGCGGCGACTGGCCCAAAGAGCGGACCCGGGAAAACTGGGACGGCGCCGCCGTCACCGAGCCGGTGCCCATTTTCCAGATGCACCGCTGGCTGAAAGAGAACCCGGAGGCCTTCATCGCCGCCCTGCCGGGGTGAGAAAGGGAGGGATCCCATTTTGCTGAAAGTGACGAAATTTGGCGGCAGCTCCATGGCCGACGCCAAACAGTATCGGAAGGTGCGGGACATTCTGCTGTCCGACCCGTCCCGGCGGGTGGTGGTGGTCTCCGCCGCCGGCAAGCGGAATAAAAAGGATCACAAGATCACGGACCTGCTCTACCTGTGCTACGCCCACACCCTCTACGGGGTGGACTGCACCAGCGTGCTGGAAATGGTCTCCTCCCGCTACATCGCCATCCGGGATGAGCTGGGCATCGACCTGAATCTGGAGGAGGAGTTCGCCGCCCTGAAGCAGCGGCTGGACGCCAAATCCGTGACCCAGGATGAGCTGGTCAGCCGGGGCGAATACTTCTCCGCCCGGCTCATGGCCGCCTACCTGGATTTCCAGTTCATCGACGCGGTGGACTGGGTGAAATTCACCCTGGACGGGGAGGTGGATAAGGCCCGGTCCTACGCCGCCCTTCGGGCCATGGTCAGCGGCCGGGGCGTGGTCACCCCGGGCTTCTACGGCCTGATGCCCGACGGGCACATCCGCACCTTCTCCCGGGGCGGCAGCGACATCACCGGCTCCCTGGCGGCGGCGGCCCTGGACGCGGAGGTCTACGAAAACTGGACCGACGTCTCCGGCATCCTGATGGCGGACCCCCGGATCGTCAAGGATCCCCTGCCCATCCCGGAGGTGACCTACGACGAGCTGCGGGAGCTGAGCTATTCCGGCGCCCAGGTCCTCCACGAGGGGGCCATCTACCCGGTGCGGGAGAAGAACATCCCCCTGAACATCCGCAACACCAACGCCCCCGACCACCCGGGCACCATGATCCGGGAGCGGTTCGACAGTGGCAAGGACCCGGACCGGTTCATCACCGGCATCACCGGTCGGAAGGATTTTTCCGTGGTGTCCCTGTCCAAGCGGGGCATGAGCAACCAGGTGGGGGTGCTGCGCAAAATCCTGACGGTCTTCGAGCGGCACAACATCTCCATCGACTACACCCCCAGCGGCATCGACAACGTCTCCGTGGTGGTGCCCACCGAGGCCATCGCCGCCAGCCTGTACCCCATTCTGGCGGAGATCCAGCAGGAGGTGCGGCCCGATTCCCTGGTGGTCCACGATCAGATCGCCATTGTGGCCGCCGTGGGCCGGCAGATGGCCTTCCGGCCCGGCATCTCCGGCAAGCTCTTCGGGGCCCTGGGCCAGGCGGGAATCAACATCCGCATCATCAACCAGAGCCCGGACGAGCTGAACATCATCATCGGGGTCGACAACCGGGACTTCGCCCGGGCCATTCAGGTGCTCTATGAGAGCTTCGCCATCTAATTTTTAGGAGGAAACCAATTTGAAGGAATACACCGTCGCCGTTCTGGGCGCAACCGGCGCCGTGGGACGGGAGATGCTGAAAATTTTGGAGGAGCGGAACTTCCCGGTGGGGAAGCTGGTGCCCCTGGCCAGCAGCCGCAGCGCCGGGAAGACCCTGCCGTTCCGGGGAGAGGCCGTGACCATTCAGGAGGCCGCCCCCGGGGCCTTCCAGGGGGTGGATCTGGTGCTGGGTGCCGCGGAAAACGACGTGGCCAAGGCCATGGCCCCGGCCATTCTGGCGGCGGGGGCGGTGTTTGTGGACAACTCCTCCGCATTCCGGCTGGACCCGGAGGTACCCCTGGTGGTGCCCGAGGTGAACCCGCAGGATGTGAAGCTCCACAAGGGCATCCTGGCCAACCCCAACTGCTCCACCATCATCACCGTGACAGCGGTGAACGCCCTGAACGCCATCCGGCCCATCCGTACCATGATTGCCTCTACCTATCAGGCGGTGTCCGGCGCGGGAGCGGAGGGTCCTCTGGAGCTGGCCGCTCAGGTGGGGGCCCTGGGCCGGGGGGAGCAGGTCCAGCCCAAGGTCTTCCCCTACCAGATCGCCTTTAATCTGATCCCCCAGATCGGCTCGGAGCAGTACCTGGGCTACACCAGCGAGGAAATGAAGATGCAGAACGAAGGCCGGAAGATCATGCACCTGCCGGAGCTGAAGGTCAGCTGCACCTGCGTACGGGTGCCGGTGGTGCGGAGCCACTCCATTTCCGTCAGCTGTCATTTTGATGGGCCCGTCTCCGTAGAGGAGGCCCGGGCCGCCATCGCCGCCGCCCCGGGCTGCCGTCTGGTGGACGACCTGGGGGCTAAAAAGTACCCCATGCCCCTGGACACCTCCGACCAGGACCTGGTCTTTGTGGGCCGGATCCGGCCGGATCTGACCGACCCCAACGGTCTGGCCCTGTGGTGCTGCGGAGATCAGATCCGCAAGGGCGCCGCCACCAACGCGGTGCAGATCGCGGAGCTGCTCCTTTGAGCGCGGCAGAACCTTCCATAAAGGGCATCCGCCCTTATCATACGGCAGGCAGGAAACCATTCCCGCCTGCCTTCCTTTTTATTTCGGTGCGTTCTGCACCGCTAATGCTCCCCCGGCCCCTTCCGGGGGACCCACTTTCTTGCCGCCGAGCAAGAAAGTGGGCAAAGAAGTCGGCTTAGGGGGCGCTTCGAGCAAAGGCGTTTGTTAAGGTATGATTGCCACCGGCAATCATAAATATTTTAGATTCGCTGCGCGGAGCACCACCCCTTAAGGACCTCCCGCCGCCTCGCCGGAGGCGCTGGGGGGGAATTCGGTGGCGGCCTACGGCCCGTCTACCGTGAATTTGCGAAACCTTTTGTGCAGCGTTCCAAATTCTGCCAAGCGCTGATTGATAGGTTCTACTAGTGGAGTTTCTAAATTGGTGCAGTGGAGTGTTAGCAAGTCTTCTACTTCTATTTTGGTGCAACCGCCATTTACTGGCAGTGCAACTGTCAACGCAGCGCACCATTTTTCACGCTGCACCTAAAATCTTGCATATCTACGTTAGAAAGCCGTAAGCCCACAAATATTCTCCATAGCTTGGCATTACTGGGGAGCGGCGGGGGATTCCAAAGGGGGCGCCTTTGCTCGAAGCGCCCCTTTGGTCGGCTTCTTTGCTTACTTTCTTGCCGAAACAAGAAAGTAAGGCCCCCGGCAGGGCTAGGGGGAGCAACTCCGGTGCGGAACGCACCAAAATAAGAAAGTAGGCAGAAGGAATCCTGCCCCCACCTGCCCCGCAGAGGTATGCGCACTGAAATAAAAAGGTAAAAAGGTTGCGCTTGAGGGCCTATAGGGTGAGATTCCCATCAATTTATATCGATATAACTATACTTTTTCATAAAAATTTGTTGATTCTGCCGGATTGGTTATGGACAAACCAAAAAAATTGCAGTATGATATAGAAGTACGCAAGAAGCGTGAAAATCAACGGAAGAGGTGAAAGAATCCATGGCGTTTTCCTTTTTCGGCGGGATCCATCCCAAAGAAAATAAATTTTACGCGGAGGGGCAGCGGGTCCAGTCCTTCCCGGAGCCGGATGTGCTGGTGATCCCCATGCAGCAGCACATCGGCGCACCCTGCAAGCCCCTGGTCAAAAAGGGCGACCCCGTCACGGTGGGGCAGAAAATCGGCGACAATCAGGGCCTGTGCGTCCCCGTCCATGCCCCGGTCTCCGGCACCGTCAAGGCGGTGGAGATGCGGCCCCACACCAGCGGCATGACGGTGATGAGCGTGGTCATTGAGAACGACCACCTGGACACCCCCTGCCCCGATCTCACCCCCCGCACCCCCGAGGAGGTGGACAAGCTCTCCCCCGAGGAACTGATGAACATCATCCGGGAAGGCGGCGTGGTCGGCATGGGCGGCGCCACCTTCCCCACCCACGTCAAGCTCAGCTCCGGCATCGGCAAGGTGGACACCATCATTGTCAACGTCTCCGAGTGCGAGCCCTACATCGTGGCCGACGACCGGGTGTGCCAGGAGTACCCCGGGGATGTGATCTCCGGGCTACAGGTGGTCATGAAAATTCTGAACCTTCAGAGCGCCCACATCGCCCTGGAGGACAACAAGCCCGAGGCCAAGCGGGCCTTACTCTCCGAGATCGACCCCAAGACCGGCATCAGCGTGGACATTCTCCCGGCGAAATACCCCCAGGGCGCGGAAAAGCAGCTGATCTACGCCATCACCGGCCGGGAGGTGCCCTCCGGCGGCCTGCCCGCCGCCGTGGGCTGCGCCGTGTTCAACGCCGGCACCTGCAAGGCCATCCACGACGCGGTTTTCGACGGGATGCCCCTGATCCGCCGGATCGTCACCGTGTCCGGGGACATCGTCATGCAGCCCATGAATCTGATGGTCCCCCTGGGCGCCAGCTTCAATGATCTTTTGGACGCGGTGGGCCATTCCCAGAATCCCTACAAGGTCCTCTCCGGCGGCCCCATGATGGGCGTGGCCCAGTTCGACCTGAACGTGACCGTGACCAAGGGCGTCAACGCCGTCACCATCCTGGGGGCCCAGAACCGGTTCTATGTGGCCAATCCCCACTGCATCCGCTGCGGCAAGTGCATGGACGCCTGTCCCATGCACCTGATGCCCCTGATGATGTACCAGGCGGAGCGGAAAAACGATCTGGAGGAGCTGAAGGCGCTGAATCTGCTGGACTGCATCGAGTGCGGCTGCTGCGCCTACACCTGCCCCGCCGGGATCCCCCTGGTCCAGTCCTTCCGCACCGGCAAGCAGCGCCTACGGGACGCCGCTCCCCCCAGACCGGCCCCCGCGCCGGCCAAATCCTAAGGAGGTGGAAAAATGGCTGCTCCCATGAAATATTTCTATGAGCTGACCGTTTCCAGCTCTCCCCACGACCACGGGCCCAACACCACCCAGACCATCATGCGGGACGTGCTGATCGCCCTGGCCCCCGCGCTGATCGGAAGCGTCTTCTTCTTTGGCTTCCGGGCGCTGCTGGTGACCATGGTCTCCGCCGCCGCCTGCGTATTCTTTGAATGGGGCTACCGGAAGATCATGAAGCTGGATTCCACGGTCTACGACCTGTCCGCTGTGGTCACCGGCGTGCTGCTGGCCTATGTGTGCCCCGTGACCATCCCCTATTGGTGCATCATCATCGGCGACTTCTTCGCCATCGTGGTGGTCAAGCAGCTCTTCGGCGGTATCGGCAAGAACTTCATGAACCCGGCCCTGGCCGCCCGGGCCTTCCTGTTCTCCTGGCCTGTGATCATGAACACCTGGGTCAAGCCCGGCATTCAAAACTGGGCGGGGCTGCTGTCCACCGCCGACGCGGTGACTGCCGCCACCCCCCTGGCCGCCATGCACACTGGGAAGCTTCCCGACGCCTCCCTGCTGGACCTGTTCCTGGGCAACGTGGGCGGGTGCCTGGGGGAGACCTCCGCGCTGCTGCTGCTCATCGGTGGGGTGTACCTACTGATCCGGAAGGTGATCTCCCTTCGGATTCCCCTGGCCTTTATCGGCACCGTGGCGGTGCTGGCCTTCCTGTTTCCTCAGGGAAACGACCGGCTCACCTGGATGGCCATGCAGGTCCTGGGCGGCGGCGTGATGCTGGGCGCCATCTTCATGGCAACGGACTATGTCACCAGCCCCGTCACCAAATGGGGCCAGGTGCTTTTCGGCGTGGGCTGCGGGCTGATCACCGTGGTCATTCGCTACTTTGGCGCCTACAACGAGGGCGTGAGCTACGCCATTTTGGTGATGAACGCCTGCGTGGTGCTGCTGGATAAGGTGGGCCGCCCGGTGAAATTCGGCGCGCCCAAGAAGGAGGCGGCGAAATGAAAAAGGAATCCACCTTCGGCTACATTCTGCGGCTGTCGTTGACCCTGCTGATCATCACCGGGGTCATGGCGCTGCTGCTGGGCAGCGTCAACGCCCTGACGGAGGACCGCATCGACCAGATCAAGGCCCAGAAGGCCCTGGACGCTCTGGCGGCCGTCCTTCCCGACGCGGCCAGCGCCCAGGAAAAGACCGATTTTTCCGATCCCACCGGCCAGATCTCCCAGATCTATGAGTCGGAGAGCGGCTACGCCATCCAGCTCACCGTCGCCGGCTTCGGCGGCGACGTGGACATGATGGTGGGCGTGGCCAAAACCGGGGAGGTGCTGGGCGTGTCCATCATCTCCCACACCGAGACCGCCGGCCTGGGGGCCGTGGCCGCGGCGAAGACCTCCAACGGCCAGGCCTTCCGGGACCAGTTCGTGGGCATGTCCGGGACCCTGGCCGTCACCAAGGACGGGGGCCAGGTGGACGCCATTTCCAGCGCCACTATCACCTCCCGGGCGGTCACCGAGGGCGTCAACATTACCCTGGCCTGGGTCGCCCAGAACGGGTAAGGAGGAACTGGCATGAATGTGAAAAAGCAATTTATGGAGGGCCTGCTGACCAAAAACCCGGTGCTGGTGCAGCTACTGGGCATGTGTTCTGTCCTGGCCATCACCACCAGCCTCTTTAACGGCATCGGCATGGGCCTGTCCGTCACCATCATCCTGATCTGCTCCAACATCATGATCTCCGCCCTGCGGAAGGTCATCCCCAGCAACATCCGCATCGCGGCCTACATCGTCATCATCGCGGGCTTCGTCACCATCGTGGATCTGCTGCTCCAGGCGTTTTTGCCGGAGCTGTCGGAAAATCTGGGGGTGTTCATCCCCCTGATCGTGGTCAACTGCATCATCCTGGGCCGGGCGGAGGCCTTCGCCTCCAAAAACGGCGTCCTGGCCTCGGCGCTGGACGGGCTGTTCCAAGGCATCGGCTACACGCTGACCCTGATCGTCATGTGCGTCGTTCGGGAGCTGCTGGGCTCCGGCACCTTCGGCGGCGGCATCCTCAACGGCGGCGAGGGCATCCGGCTCCTGCCGGAGGGCCTGCCCGCCATGCAGATGGTCATGCCCGTGGGCGGCTTTTTGACCCTGGGCTTCCTCATCGCCGGGTCCCAGTGGCTGGTCAAGCGCCTGGAGAAAAAGGATAAGGAGGCGGCAAAATGAGCTACATTCAAAGTCTTCTGGGGATCCTCCTGTCCGCCGTGCTGACGGAGAACTTCATCCTGGTGAAATTCTACGGCATCTGCCCGTTTATGGGCGTGTCCAAGAAGATGGACACCGCCCTGGGCATGGGCATGGCCGTGACCTTCGTCATGGGCATCGCCTCCGCCGCCACCTGGCTGGTCAACAGCTTCATCCTGATCCCCCTGGATCTGGAGTATATGCAGACCGTGGCCTTTATCCTGGTCATCGCCTCCATCGTCCAGGTGGTGGAGATGTTCCTGAAGAAAAGCGTCCCGGCCCTGTACCAGGCCCTGGGCATCTACCTGCCCCTGATCACCACCAACTGCGCCGTGCTGGGCGCGGCCCTGGTAAACGTGCAGAAGGGCTACGACTTTTTGCAGAGCGTGGTCTACGGCGTCACCGGCGGCCTGGGCTTCACCCTGGCCATCGTGCTCTTCGCCTCCATCCGGGAGCGGGTGAGCAACGCCGAGTGCCCCAAGAGCTTCGAGGGCTTCCCCATCGCGCTGATCTCCGCCGGACTGCTGGCCCTGGCCTTCATGGGCTTCTCCGGCCTGAAGATTTTCTAAGGAGGGGCGAAAAATGACGGAAATTCTCATTGCCATCGGCATTTTGGGCGGCATGGGCCTGATCTTCGGCCTGGTGCTGTCCGTGGCCTCCAAGGTGTTCTATGTGGAGTCCGACCCCCGGCTGGAGGAGTTGACCCAGGCCCTGCCCGGGGCCAACTGCGGCGGCTGCGGCTACTCCGGCTGCGCCGCCTACGCCCAGGCGGTGCTGGAGGGCAAGGCCCCCATCGGCAAGTGCGCCTCCGGCGGCGACGACGCCGCCCAGACCATGGCCCAGATCATGGGCGTCAAGGCCGAGAAGGTGACCCGCCGGGTGGCCCTGGTCCGCTGCGCCGGATACAAGGGCGTGGACGAGAATGGCAAGGACGTCGGCGCCAAGATGAAGGGCGAGTACGAGGGCATCCACGATTGCCTGGCCGCCTCCAAGGTGGCGGGCCGGGGGCCCCTGATCTGCAAATTCGGCTGCCTGGGCTTCGGCAACTGCACCAAGGCCTGCCAGTACGACGCCATCCACATCGTCAACGGCGTGGCCAAGGTGGACGACACCAAGTGCGTGGGCTGCATGAGCTGCGCGGCCCAGTGCCCCCGGCACCTGATCATCCCCGTGGAGTACGGCAAGCGGAACGTGGTGGTGGCCTGCGCCTCTCAGGCCAAGGGCTCCGTCACCATCCGGGGCTGCACCGCCGGGTGTATCGGCTGCGGCCTGTGCCAGAAGATCTGCCCCAACGACGCCATCCACGTGGACCACAACCTGGCCTCCATCGACTATGACAAGTGCGATTCCTGCGGCCTGTGCGCCACGGTGTGCCCCAAAAAGCTCATCGCCAACACCAAGCCCGAGGCCGCCCCGGTAAAATAAGTCCAAGCAACACAAGAGCCGCTAAAATCAGCGGCTCTTGTTTTTTATGCTTCTTGGGTGCGTGGAAAGGCCAAACGGCCTTTCGCGCTTTTTTCTGTGGGCTGACCTACCGTCCGCCGTTTTGCATGGCGAGGATCTCCCGCCAGGCCTCGTCGTCGATCTCTTCCCTTTTAAAAGCGCGGCGGCGGTCTTCCTCCGTGATGGGCCGAAGGACCCTGCAGGGGTTCCCCGCCGCCACCACCATCTCCGGAATGTCCGAGGTGACCACGCTGCCCGCCCCGATCACCGTATTGCTGCCGATCCGGACCCCGGGCAGAATGGTGACGCTGCCGCCCACCCATACGTTGCTGCCGATCATGACGGGTTTTCCGTATTCATAGCCGCTCTTTCTGGTGTCCGGGTGGACCGGGTGCCCCGCCGTATAGATGGAGACATTGGGGCCGAACAGGCAGTCGTCCCCGATCTCGATGGGCGCCACATCGATCAGCACGCAGTTGTAATTGGCGAAGAAATTCCTGCCGATACGGATGTGGGTCCCGTATTCGCAGTAAAACGGCGGGATCACAACGACGCCCTGGGAATGGGGGAGCACCTCCTTCGCCGCCAGCGCGATCTGGTCGTATTCCCAGCGGTCCAGGCCGTTCAGCTTTTTCAGCTTTTTCTTGCACGCCGCCATTTCGGCAAAGACCTGTTCATCGGCGATGTAGACAAGGCCCCTATCCCGGCGCTCTCCGTTCGTCATATCGATTGCTCCTTCTTCTTTCTCCGGTGGCCCTTCAATCCAGGCAGTCCGAGAATACCGGCGTGAACTTGGGCACGCCGCAGCGCCTCACAAACCGGGCGCACTTGACCAGGAAGGCGTAGTACACCCTCCGGCCACACCCCAACAGGGTCTCAGCGTTGCCCTGGCCCTTGGCCAGGACCACGTCGGCCCGGCGGAAGGCGGCGGCCGCCTCCTCCCCCAGGGCCTCCGGCAGGATGCCGGCAATATTGCTGCCGCTGTCGATCACCGGGAAGGGGATCCCCACCTGGGCGGCGTCGGCCCGGGTGGCGTCGTTCTGGGCGGGGCCGCCCCGGACGCAGAAGGTGATGGCAAGCCCCGGGAACCGGGCCTGAATGGCCTCCGCCAGCACCCGGTCAAAGCCGATCTCCCCGGCGTTGTCCGTCAGATACAATAGCTCCTTCGCCCCCGCCAGCTCCGTTAAAAACCGGGCGTAGCAGGCCCCGTCCAGCTCCATTTCCAGGGCGGAGCGGAGCATTTCGTCCAGCTTTTCAAACCGGACCTCCCCATAGAGGGCGGAAAAATCCAGGTAATTGCCCAAAATCGACAGCTTCAGCCCCGCCAGGACTGGGTCCTCCGCCGCCTCCACCAGCGCCCGCAGCCTGGGCAGCCGGGCCAGGACGTAGGCGTTGGAATCCGCCTTCTCCTTGGCGAACCGGTCCGGCCCCAGGTGATAGTGCCGGTCAAAAAGCGCCGCGATCCCCGGCCCGAACCAGGGGGAGCTGGCCTCCGCCGGGGCAGAGGCCAGCAGCGCCATCAGGTCCTTGGCAAAGGCCGTGGCCTGCTCCTCGGTGCCCAGCTCCCGGGCGGCCCGGAGGTGCCGCCCAAGGAGGCACTCCAGGCACACGGTATCGATGGGGACGCTCATACCTTCAGCTTGACCACGATCTTCCGGTAGTCATGGGGCTCGTCCAGGTGGACGCTGGGCATATGGGCGTCCTCGGGGTAGACCACGTAGCAGTAGCCCGTGCGGATGTCCATGAAATCGCAGTGGCCGGAGAACATACCCTTGTCCTTGACGGTGTTGAACTCCCCGGCGGGGGTCAGGGTCTCGGTGGGGGCCCAGCCCACGGTCTCCATGCCCTCAAAGATGTACTGAATGTCCAGATAGTTGTGGTGCACCTCCAGGTCTTGCGTGGCGGCAGGCTTGGTGGTGCCCTTCTGCACCATGATCCGGCCCCCATTCGACAGGGGGTAGGTGGCGGGCTCCAGGCTCTCCAGCCCGGCCACCAGCGCCATGGCCTCCTCCAGGCCGGGGATAATGGGGGCGTACCGCCCCAGGTCCTTCCACGGGCAAACGATCATAAATAACCCATCCTTTCCTTATTTTAACAGAGGAATCAGATCCTCAAATTTCTCGATTTTCCCATCAAATTCCGCCGGGAGGCCAAAGCCGTAGGCCGCCCAAATAAAGGGGATGCCCGCCTCCCGGGCCGCCTCCAGGTCCAGCTGGGTATCGCCGATATAGGCAGCGCCGCGGATTCCGTACCGCGCTATCAGCGTCCGAATGGTCCGCCCCTTGGGCGTCCGGGTCTGGCCGTAGCACAGCGTGCCCTGGAACAGGTCCCGCACCCCCAGGGCCGCCAGACACTGCGCGGGATAGCCCTCCTCGCTGTTGCTTACGATGAACAGCCGGTGGCTCCTAGCCAGGACCCTCAGCGTCTCCACCACGCCGGGATAGCCCGGGCACCCCCGCTGCCGAAGAAGCCGCCCGCCGGAGGCCATGCACCGGCGCATCAGACCGTATCGCTCCGCCGCCGGAAGGCCGGGAAAGAGCCGGTCTGCAATGTCCCGGTCCACCATGCCGAAGAGGGACCGCAGCTCCTCCGGATCCACCAGCAGCTCCCCCCGCCCCTCGGCGGTGAGCTGGAGATTGTACCCCTCGGCCAGGACGGCCCGGGTGTCCCACAGCGTGCCGTCAATGTCGAAAATCAGCGATTCCGCGTTCATACCGGCGCCGCCGCTCCGTCCAGGTGCCGCTGGATCCGGCCCAGGATCATATCCAGGGCCACATAGTTTTTCCCGCCCTCGGGGACCACCAGATTGGCGTATTTTTTGCTGGGCTCCACATATTTTTCGTGCATGGGCTTGACGGTCTGCTGGTATTGCTCCAGCACCGATTCCAGGGTCCTGCCCCGCTTATTGACGTCCCGCTTGATCCGGCGGCACAACCGGATATCCGCGTCGGTGTCCACGAAGATCCGCACGTCCATCAGGTCCCGGAGGGCCTGGTTCTCGAAAATCAGAATCCCCTCCACGATGATCACCGGCTCGGGAACAATGTGGATGGTCTCCTGGCTCCGGTTGTGGACGGTGAAATCGTACACCGGGCAGTCGATGGGCGTCCCCTGGCGGAGCTGCTGGAGCTGGCGCACCATCAGGTCCGTATCGAAGGCGGCGGGCTCGTCGTAATTGAGCTTGCAGCGCTCCTCATAGGTCAAATCGTCGTGGCGCTTGTAGTAATTATCGTGGCTGAGTACCGTGACGGAGCGGCCAAACCGCTGGATGATGTTTTTCATCAGGGTGGTCTTGCCGCTGCCGCTGCCCCCGGCAATGCCGATGACCAGAATATCCTCCATAGTGCCCTCCTTTATTCGCCCGCCGTCCCCAGCAGCCGGGCGCACAGGGCCAGCCGCTCCGGGGAGGGGTCGCTGTTCTCAAAAATCACCTG
>CANRHF010000024.1 GCA_947630345.1 uncultured Oscillospiraceae bacterium
AGCCGGAGCATTTCCTGCAGCTCTTCCCGGCTCAGATTGCAGCTGGCCGCCAGGCGGGCGGCCTGGGCCAGCAGCGACTCAATTTGCTTTAAATTTTCTTCCCGGAGCAGCTCCACGTTCCGGGGCGCCACGAAGCAGCCCTTCCCCGCCACGGTGTAGAGAAAGCCCTCCCGCTCCAGCTCGTCGTAGGCCCTCTTGGTAGTGATGACGCTGATCCGAAGGTCCTTGGCCAGATTGCGGATGGAGGGCAGCGCCGTCTCCGGCGGCAGAGCCCCGGAGATGATCTGGTCCCGGAGCTGGCGGAAGATCTGGTCGTAGATCGGCGCGCCGCTGTGATTGTCGATGTAGATCTGCAAACGCTCACCCCTTTGGTTGTCTGTATATGAACAGTATATACAGTAAGCACAGTTTTGTCAAGAGGGTTTTTCCATTTTTCCCCGAAAAACTTCCGGCTGCCCGTGGGCAGCCGGATGGGTGGCAATATTTGGGTTAGAAAAGGACCTCCGCCGGTCAGCGGGCCACGAAGCCCACCTTTTTATAGACCTTCCGCAGGGTCTTCTCCGCAATATGGCTGGCCTTTTCGGCGCCGGCCCGGTAGACGCCCTCCAGGTAGGCCTTGTCCTTCATCAGGCGGCTCGCCTCCTCCCGGATGGGCCGGAGGGTCTCAATGACCGCCTCCCCTACGGCGGGCTTGAAGACGCCGTAGCCCTGGCCGGCAAACTCCGCCTCGATCTTGTCATAGCTCTTGCCGGTGACGGCGGAGTAGATGGTCATGAGGTTGGAGACGCCGGGCTTCCGGGCCGGGTCATAGTGGACAAAGGTCTCCGAGTCCGTCACCGCCCGCTTGAACAGCCGGGCGATGGTCTCCGGCGTATCCATCAGCAGCACGGTGCCGCCGTTCTCCTCCTCGGATTTGGACATCTTCGAAGTGGGGTCCGACAGGCTCATGATCCGGGCCCCCACCTTGGGAATGTAGGGCTCCGGAAGCTTGAACACGTCGCCGTAAACGCCGTTGAACCGGCGGGCGATGGCATGGCACAGCTCCACATGCTGCCTCTGGTCGTCCCCCACCGGCACATAGTCCGGCTGATAGAGCAGGATATCCGCCGCCATCAGGCAGGGATAGGTGAACAGGCCGCCATTGATATTGTCCGCGTTTTTGGCGCTCTTGTCCTTAAACTGGGTCATTCGGGAGAGCTCGCCGAACATGGCGTAGCAGTTCAGGACCCAGCCCAGCTCCGCGTGCTGGTGGACGTGGCTCTGGATGAACAGGGTGTTCTTCTCCGGGTCCAGGCCGCAGGCAATGTACTGGGCCAGCTGCTCCAAGGTCCGGCGGCGCAGGTCCGCAGGGTTCTGCCGGACGGTGATGGCGTGGAGATCCGCCATGAAATAATAGCAGTCGTATTCCTCCGCCCGGGCCGCCCAGTTTTTAATAGCCCCCAGGTAGCTGCCCAGGGTCAAGTCCCCGCTGGGCTTGATGCCGGAGAGCATGGTCTTTTTTGCTTCTTCCATGGTTAACACCTCTTTTTATTTTTCTGTATTGTACCACAGCGGGCGGAAAAACGCAACGAAGAAATTGACTTTCCCGCCGGAAAATGGTATCATGGTGCAAACATCTAAAGGAAGGTAGCGCTATGGAGACCCTTTCTCAGCTTTTATTCCCCCATGTCACCAGGACCCCCGAGGAGCTGGAGGCCCAATATCCCCCTCGAAATCTGCCCGAGGGGGCGGTAGTCACCCGGATGGCCCCCTCCCCCACCGGCTTTGTCCACCTGGGCAATCTGGTCCAGGGGCTGACCTCCGAGCGGATGGCCCACCGCACCGGCGGCGTACTGTTCCTCCGGGTGGAGGACACCGACGCCAAGCGGGAGGTCCCCGGCGCGGTGGAGGTTTTGATCGAAAGCCTGAAGCACTACGGCATCGCCTTCGACGAGGGCGCCACCGTGGAGGGCGATTTGGGAGATTACGGCCCCTACCGCCAGCGGCAGCGGGCGGAAATTTACCACGTCTACGCCAAGCTCCTGGTGGAAAAGGGCATGGCCTACCCCTGCTTCTGCACGGAGGAGGAATTATCCACCATGCGGGAGCTGCAGGAGGCCAACAAGGAGACCACGGGATACTATGGAAAGTACGCCGTCTGGCGGGACCGGCCCTTGGAGGAGGTAAAGGCCGCCTTGGACGCCGGAAAGCCCTGGGTCCTCCGGTTCCGCAGCCCGGGGGACAGCAGCCGCCAGTTTAAGTTCAACGATCTGGTGAAGGGGACTCTGACGGTGACGGAAAACGACGTGGACCATGTACTGCTGAAGGCCGACGGCATCCCCACCTACCACTTCGCCCACGCGGTGGACGACCATCTGATGCGGACCACCCATGTGGTCCGGGGGGACGAGTGGCTGCCCAGCCTGCCCTTCCACATCCAGCTGTTCCAGGCCCTGGGCTTCAAGCTGCCCAAGTACGTCCACATCGGGCCGCTGATGAAGATGGACGGGGCCTCCAAGCGGAAGCTGTCCAAGCGGAAGGACCCGGAGCTGGCCCTGACCTACTATCAGGCCGCGGGGTTCCCGGTGGAGGCGGTATACGAGTATATCATGACCCTGCTGAACTCCAACTACGAGGACTGGCGCCGGGCCAACCCGGACGCCGATCCGGCCGCCTTCCCCTTTAGCCCTAAAAAGCTGAACCCGGCGGGAAATCTGTTTGACTACGCCAAACTCACCGACGTGTCGAAAAATGTCATTGCCAAGATGCCCGCCTCCCAGGTTTATAATCTGCTGACCAAGTGGGCGGAGCAGTACGACCCGGAATTTGGGAAAAAGCTGGCTTCCGATCCGGCCTACGCCCAAGCCATCCTGGCCATCGGCCGGGGCGGGAAAAAGCCCCGGAAGGACCTGGCCACCTGGAAGGACGCCAAGGAGTACATGGGCTTTTTCTACGACGAGTACCTGGCTGCCCCGGAATTTGACCCCAAATTCCCCAAGGAGACGGTGGCAAAGGCGCTGGCCCGGTACTTAGAAACCGGCGACCCGGCGGACGACTCTGCCGCCTGGTTCGAGAAAGTCAAAGCCCTCACCGAGGAGATGGGCTTTACGGCGGATATGCGGGCCTACAAGGCCGATCCCAGCGCCTTCCCCGGCAGCGTGGCGGATGTGTCCGGCTTCCTGCGGGTGGCTCTCACGGGGAAGACCAATTCCCCGGACCTGTACACCGTCATTGGGATCCTGGGCTGGGACCGGGCCAATAACCGGATCCGGGCGGCCTTGGAAGGGCTGAAATAAAAATCTGTGGGCGCTGCTTTCAGCGCCCACTAGGTTCATTCCACAGGTTTTCCGACAGGAGAAGGTCCGTCAGCTCCTCCGGTGTGGCCGCAATCGCCGCCGCGCCGGCGTCCTTCATGGCCTGGACCGTCCCATAGCCCCAGGACACCCCCACCGTGGGGATGCCGTGGGCCGCCGCCCCCAGGACATCGAAGGCGGTGTCCCCTACCATCACCATCTGGGAGGCGGGGATCTGGGCGCGGAGGTAGGCGATGACCTGGGCCTTCTCGTCCCGGCTGCCGTCGGGGGTGCCGCCGCAGATCAGGTCAAAATAGGGGGCCAGGCCGAAGTGGGTCAGGATCTCGATAGACAGCGCCTCCGGCTTGGAGGTGGCCACATAGAGGGTCATGCCCGCCGCCTTCAACCGCTCCAGCGCCGCCTCGATGCCGGGATAGGGAAAATTCTCGAATTTTCCCACGGTGTTGTACCGGCTCCGATAGACCGTGATGGCCTCCTCCATCCGCTCCGCCGGAACGCCGAAGCGGAGAAAGGTATCCCGCAGGGGCGGGCCCACGAAGACCCGCAGGGCTGCCCGGTCCGGCACCGGCAGGGAAAAATGCCGCAGCGTCAGTTCGGCGCAGTTGAGGACTCCCTCTCCCGAGTCGGTGAGGGTCCCGTCCAAATCGAAAAATACCGCCCGTCTCATTTTAAAACGCCCCCTTTTTTGGGTAATTATAGCACATGGGCCCGGCGTTTGTCAAATATTCGGGAGAGGGAGAAAAAATGAAGGATATTCCCCTTTTTACAACCGAATACGGGGCGGCGAATCTGATCCTGGGCTCCGTCCCGGGGTTTGGGACGGCCTACGCGCGCATTCTCTCCGCCAGGGACGGTAACGCCCTGGCCCGGGAGTGCGCCCAGTTTTGCCGGGCCGCCGGGGCTGAAGCGGTGTACGCCACCGGGCTGCCGGAGTCGGAAAGCTGGCCTCTCTCCACGGAAATTTGGCGGATGACGGCCCAAAAGGCAAGTTTACCTCAATCTCAGGCGGAGCTGATCCCGGTGACGGCGGAGACCCTGGAAGAATGGGCAGCCCTGTACAACCGGAAATTCCGGGCCGTGCCCAACGCGGTGTGGCTGAGCTCAAGTCTGGGGCAGGCCGTGCTGAAAGCCCGGGAGGCGTTTTTTGTCCGGCTTTCGGGGCGGACCGTGGGGATCGCCAAGGGGGCGGAAAACCAGATCCATGTCGTTGCCGCCCTGGCCCCCGGCGGCGGAAGGGCGGCGGTGCTGGCCCTGGCAAGGGAGCTGGAGGGGCCGGAGATTGCCCTGGAGGTGGCCTCCGTCAACGGGAAGGCTCTGGCGCTATACCAGAGCCTTGGGTTTCAGCAGACAGAAACCCTGTCAAAGTGGTATAAAATTGGGTGAATGTAAAGGAAAAACACTTGACAAAGCCGCCTGAATGCCGTATAATGTCCTCTGTCAAGAAAGCACCTTGACAGGAGGCCGCCATGGAAGCTGTGGAAATGACGCTGCTATATGACTATTACGGCGACTTGCTCACGGAGAAGCAGCGGCAGTGCATCGATCTGCGCTACAACCAGGACCTATCCCTGGGGGAGATGGCCCAGGAGCTCCAGGTCAGCCGTCAGGGCGTTCACGATATGCTGAGCCGGGCCGAGGCCCTGCTCGTTAAAATGGAGGAGAAGACCGGATGCCTCCGCCGGGACCGGCAGTGCCGTCAAGCGGCGGCCCTGATCCGGCAGGCGGCGGAAGCCCTGGCGGATCATTCCGATCCCCGGGTCCGCGCCCTGGCGTCGGACATTCTGCGCTCCGCCTCCGCACTTGAGGAGTAGACCATGGCTTTTGAAGGACTGACCGAAAAAATAACCGCCGCCTTTAAGAAGCTCCGGGGCAAGGGCCGCCTAAAGGAAGCCGACGTAAAGGAGGCCATGCGGGAGATCCGGATGGCGCTGCTGGAGGCCGACGTGAGCTACAAGGTGGTCAAGGACTTTACCAAGGCCGCCACGGAGCGCTGCGTCGGCGCGGATGTGCTGGAATCCCTGACCCCTGCCCAGATGATCGTGAAGATCGTGAACGAGGAGCTGACCAAGCTCATGGGCAGCGAGGCCCGGCATATTACCACCAACCCCAACGGGCCCACGGTGGTGATGCTGGTGGGGCTCCAGGGCGCCGGCAAAACCACAAATGGTTCCAAGCTGGCGGGCCTGATGAAGCGCCAGGGGAAAAATCCCCTGCTGGTGGCCTGCGACATCTACCGTCCCGCCGCCATTGCCCAGCTGAAGGTCTGCGGCGAAAAGCTGGGGATCCCGGTCTTTGAAATGGGCCAGGAAGATCCCGTCGTCATCGCCAAGGAGGCGGTGCGCTATGCCCGCCAGCGGGGCCACGACATGGTGTTTCTGGACACCGCCGGTCGGCTCCACATCGACGAAAAGCTGATGGAGGAGCTGAAAAACATCAAGGCCGCCGTGACGCCGGATGAGATCATGCTGGTGGTGGACGCCATGACCGGCCAGGACGCGGTGAACGCCGCCCAGAGCTTCAACGAGTGGCTGGACATCGACTCCGTGATGCTGACCAAGCTGGACGGCGACGCCAGAGGCGGCGCGGCCCTGTCGGTCCGGGCCGTCACCGGCAAGCCCATCAAATTTGCCGGTATGGGCGAAAAGCTGGAGGATATCGAGGTCTTCCACCCCGACCGGATGGCGTCCCGGATCCTGGGCATGGGGGACGTGCTGAGCCTCATTGAAAAGGCGGAAAAGGCCTACGACGCCAAAAAGGCCGCCGAGATGGAGGAAAAGCTCAAGTCCAACCGCTTCACCCTCCAGGACTTTTACGATCAGCTGGTCCAGCTCAAGAGCATGGGCTCCATGCAGGATATTCTTTCCCAGATCCCCGGCGGCGCCAATCTGAAAAACGTCCAGCTGGACGAGAAGGCTATGGCCCACACCGAGGCCATCATTCTGTCCATGACCCCCCGGGAACGGGAGAATCCCAACATCATCGGCGCCAGCCGGAAAAAGCGGATCGCCGCCGGCGCGGGGCTCCGGGTGGAGGATGTGAACCGGCTGCTCAAATCCTTTGAGCAGATGCGCGCCATGATCCGCCAGTTCTCCGGCCCCGGCGCCGGGAAGAAAATGAAGCGCATGCGGGGCATGGGCGGCTTTCGGGGCGGCTTTGGTTTTTAAGTCCCGGCAAATCGGTTCGCTGAAAGCAAATTGCTTTGCGATATAGAGAACAATTATGGAGGTGAATACACTCATGGTCAAGATCCGGCTCAGAAGAATGGGCGCCAAGAAGACGCCTTACTACCGCATCGTGGTCGCTGATTCCCGCGCTCCCAGGGATGGCCGCTGCATCGAGGAGATCGGCACTTACGATCCTCTCACCAACCCGGCCACCATCACCGTGGACGCTGAGAAGGCCCAGTCCTGGATCAAGAACGGGGCGCAGCCTACGGATACCGTCCGTGGCCTGCTGAAGAAGGCCGGCGCACTGTAAGGAACCCAAAGGAGAATCGGAATGAAAGAACTCTTGCTGTACCTGGCAAAGAACTTGGTGGATGATCCAGAGGCGGTCACCGTCACCGAATCCAAGGACGCCGGAGAAACGGTTCTGGAGCTGCGCGTGGCTCCCGGAGACATGGGCAAGGTCATCGGCCGTCAGGGCCGGATCGCCCGGGAGATCCGAACCATTGTCAAGACCGTCGCCCAGCGCACCGGTGAAAAGGTCACGGTAGCGATCATGGATTGACGGATGATGCGTGACGCGGGTGCGTCACGCATTTCTTTTTTTGGAGGGTAGACGATGAAGGTGGAATTTTTGGAGGCCGGGCAGATCGTCTCCGTCCACGGCATCCGTGGGGAGGTCAAGGTCCTGCCCTGGGCCGACGGGCCGGAGTTTCTCGCCGCCTTTTCCCGGGTCCGGGTGGGCGGAACGGAATACGCCGTGGAAAAATGCCGCGTGCAGAAGACCTGCGACCTGCTGAAGCTCAAGGGCGTGGACACGATAGAGGCCGCCCAGGCCCTCCGGGGGAAAACGGTGGAGGTCTACCGGGCTGACGCCTCCCAGGAGGATGTATTCGTGGCGGAGCTGACCGGCATGGAGGTCTTCGCCGACGGGACCAGAATCGGCGTTCTGGAGGAGGTGCTGGACTACCCCGGCAACAAAGTCTATGCCGTCCGGGGGAAAAAGCGCTATCTGATCCCGGCTGTAAAAGCGTTTGTGCTGTCCACCGACGTGGAGGGCAACCGGATGGATGTCCGGCTGATCGAAGGGATGGAAGACCATGCGGATTGATATTTTGACCCTTTTCCCCGACTCGGTAGCCGACGTACTGGCGGACAGCATTATCGGCCGGGCCCAGGAGCGGGGCATTCTGCGGATCGAGGCCTGGCAGATTCGGGACTACACCGCCAGCCGCCAGATGCAGGTGGATGACTATCCCTACGGCGGCGGCCGGGGGGCCATTATGCAGGCCGATCCTCTGTACCGCTGCTGGGAGGCGGTGTGCGACGAGGCCGGCGGGCCGGTCCACACGGTGTATCTCTCCCCCTGCGGTCACACCTTCACCCAGGCCGACGCCATTCGGCTGAGCAAGCTGGGCAATCTGGCGCTGGTCTGCGGCCACTACGAGGGCATCGATCAGCGGTTCATCGACGAGTGCGTGGACGAGGAGATCTCCCTGGGGGACTTTGTCCTGACCGGCGGGGAGATCGCCGCCATGGCGGTGGCGGACGCGGTGTGCCGGATGGTTCCTGGGGTCCTGTCGGACCCGGAATGCTTCCAGGAGGAAAGCCACTACGCGGGGCTCCTGGAATATCCCCAGTACACCCGCCCGGCAATTTGGCACGGCCGGGCGGTCCCGGAGATCCTGCTGTCTGGGGACCACGCCAAAGTGGCCCGCTGGCGGCGGAAGGAGTCCCTCCGCCGGACTCGGGTCCGGCGGCCCGATATGTACGAACGATTGGATCTCAGCGGCAAGGAGGATCAAAAGCTGCTGCGGGAAATGGAGGAGGAATATGGAAAATCTGGAAACGCTGAAACAGTGGATCAAGGAGAGTAACCGAATCGTCTTTTTCGGCGGGGCGGGGGTCAGCACCGAGTCCGGCATCCCGGATTTTCGGAGCGTAGATGGGCTGTACAATCAGAAATTTGAATATCCCCCGGAGACCATCATCAGCCACAGCTTTTTTCAGCGGAGGCCGGCGTATTTTTACCGCTTCTACCGGGAAAAAATGCTGCCCCTGGGCTTTTCCCCCAATGTGACCCACCTGAAGCTGGCCCAGTGGGAGCGGGAGGGCAAGCTCCTGGCGGTGGTGACCCAGAATATCGACGGCCTGCACCAGAAGGCCGGCTCTAAGAACGTCTATGAGCTTCACGGCAGCGTGCTGCGGAACTACTGCGTCAAATGCGGGAAATTCTACCCCGCCGAGTTCATTCGGGACAGCCAGGACGTTCCCAGGTGCGACTGCGGCGGCATCGTCAAACCCGACGTGGTCCTCTATGAGGAGCAGCTGGATTACGGCACCCTGGAAAAAAGCGTCGCCGCTATCCGCCGGGCGGATATGCTGATCGTGGCGGGCACCAGCCTGACGGTGTACCCGGCGGCGGGGCTGCTGCAATACTACCGGGGCAACCGTCTGGTCCTCATCAACCGGGACGCCACCCCCTATGACAGCCAGGCGAATCTGGTACTCCACGAGAGCCTGGGAAAGGTCTTTAGCCAGCTTGAATGAACGGCTAACGCATACAGAACCCCGGCGGCAGCGCCCGGCCAAAAGGCCAGGCGTTGCCGCCGGGGAAGATTTAGAAGGCAAACCTGCCGGTTTTACGGTTCCTGGGGAAGCGTGCTGGGGGTATCCACAGGGTCCATCCGCTTGGCGACCACCACCAGGCGGCCGTTTTCCAGAGAATACTCGCAGGTGGACAAGGTGATGAGCTTGTCGCCATACTGGGCGGAGACGCCGGTATCGTAAAGGGCCAAGTCCTTGATATCCGCCACAAACTGGTTAAAGTCCTCCGCGCTCTCCGCTCGGACAAACATATGGAAGGGATAGCCGACGCCATAGTAGCCGGAGGTGATGAACACGGCGATGATCTGATACTCGTATTTTTCCGTCAGGGTCTGGAACACAAAGGTCTGATTCTCTTCCCAAAAATCCTTGCTCTGATATTGGAGGAGTCCGGCGAACATGGAGCCATCCCGCATATTGTGGCCGTAAATCACCACGTTGTCCGTGGGCTCAAAAACGTCGCAGTCCTCTTTGATGTACAGCGTGCCGTGATCACTGTACTCCTTCTGGAAGTTGGCGTGGAGGTAGAAATCCTTCTCCTCGGGATGGTGCATCACCGGGTAATCGATAATGATATCCTCGCTGTCCGGAAAACTCAGCCATCCGACCAGGTCCTCGTTCTGGCGGTACATCTCCTGCAGCTCCTGGGCCACGACGTCTGTAAGCCGCTGGCAGGAGACTTCGCCATCCGAACCCTTGGCATAGACGATATATTCGCCCCTGCCCAGGTCGTAGGACGCCAGTACCTCCCCCTCCACCGGCAGGCCGGAGGTGTTCCGCAGTCTTGCGGGATAGGGTGAATCCGTGGAACCGACTCCGCCCACCTGCCAGGGCTGGTTCGCATCCGCGCGGAATAAGTGGATGATCACCGGATCCCACGCGGCGTCGGCTTGATCGGTGACGCTGTGGTCAAAGGTAACAGTGCGCAAAAGGGTAAAAACGCAGTGGCGAATATAGAAATCATCCTCCGTCCAGTCGGGATACCAGCCGCTGGCGATCTGCTGCCGCACCGCCACATCGGTGGAGATGGGATCAAAGGTCAAAAGCTCCACTTGGAAGGACAGCACCCCCGGCTCCGTCTTTAAAAGCTCCACCTGATTCATGGCCACCTCCCGGGCGGACTGGAGCTCCTGGTCGGTAAAGGGATAGATGCGGATCTCCTCCGGCTCCCGAATCACCTGGAAATCCGGCCCCACGGTCATGCCGGTGGGCCTGCTCTCAGTCGGTTCAGCTTGGGTGGGCGCGGCGGTGGCACCGGTGGACGGCGCGGACGTAGGCGCGGGGTTTTGGACGCAGCCTGCCAGCAGGAGCGCCGCCAGAACAAAAGCAAAAATACGAAGCGTGAGATCCTTCATAGGAATCCCTCCTCTTTTCAATAAAGGTTTTGTACAGTTTTTTGAGCGTGGGGGCCGCTCCGCGGCCATCTCCCGGCCGCTGGGGAAAGCGCGGAAAAAATTACGCCCGCATACTCTGGAGCATCGCGTCCAACGCGTCGATTTCCTCCGCGGTCAGCCGCTTGCGGGAGACGAAGGCCGCCATAAAAGCCGGCAGCGAGCCCTGAAAGGTCTCGTCCACAAACCGCTCGCTCTGCCGGGCGTAAAACTCCTGCCGGGAGATCAGGCTGGTCACGATTCCCCCCTGGTTCTGGAATATTCCCCGCTGGCACAGCCGCTTGAGGACCGTGTAGGTCGTGGTGCGCTTCCAGGAGAGGGTCTTCTCCGCCTGGGCCACCAGGGCGGAGGTGGAAATCGGCTCCCCGTTCCAAATCATGTCCGCAAACCGGGACTCCACCGCGCCCAGCCGCATGGGCTCCATAGGCCTCCCCCTTTCTGTCTACTTTCAGTAGACTTTTATCCCTAGTCTACTACCTGACGCCCGTTTTGTCAAGGGAAATTCTGGGGTTCACAATATATTTACAGCTCTTTTGGCCTTTTGCTTGACAAGGCGGTTACAAAGTGTTACAATTAAGCCGATCATTTCCAAAGGAGGGGGTTCTAGTGAAACATCAAAAGGCCATGATCTCGCTGGTTCTCGCAGTCGTCATGGTTTTTACCCTATGCCCCACCGCGCCCCAGGCCCACGCCCAGACCTCTGGGGAAATTCGGGAACAAATCAATGCCCTGGAAGAGGAACAGCAGGCGCTCGGAGAGGAAATGGCCGCTCTGGAACAGCAGATGTCCGACAATTTGGCGGGCATGCAGGAGATCGTGGAGCAGAAAAACCTGATCGACCAACAGATCTTTCTGCTGAACAGCGAAATCGACAACATCAACCAGCAGCTTGCCGCCTACGCGGTGCTGATCGCGGACAAGGAGGCGGAGCTGGAGGAAGCCGAGGCCCGTCTGGGAGAACTCAACGAAAAGAACCGGGAGCGCATCCGGGCCATGGAGGAAAACGGGACCCTGTCCTACTGGTCCGTGCTGTTCAAGGCCAACAGCTTTTCGGACTTTCTGGACCGGCTGAATATGATCGAGGAGATTGCCGCCGCGGATCAGCGGCGTCTGGAGATCCTCCGGGAAGCGGCGGAGCAGGTGGACGCCTCCCGTGCCGAGCTGGAAACGGAGCGGGAGAATTTGCAGACGGTGCGGGTCCAGCTCACCGCCACCCAGACCACCCTGGCCGACAAGCGGGTGGAGGCCGACGCCCTGCTGCTGCAAATGCAGGCCCAGGGAGAGGAATACCGCCGGTACATGGAGGAGAGCGTTGCCCGGGAAAACGATCTTTATGAGCGGCTCCGGGATTTGAAGATTGCCTATGACGAGGCCGCCTTTTTGGAGTGGCTGGCCACCTCCCAGCCCCCCACCACCGAAGCGACCTCCGCACCCGATCCATCCGGGCAGAACGGGGATCCGGAAGATCCGGAGGATCCGGATAACGAGGAAAACCCCGATGAGCAGTCCGACCCAGGCAGCGCAGGCTACGTCGGCGGCGGGGACTGGCTCTATCCCCTGCCCTTTGTCGCCGCCGTAAACGACACCTTCGGCTGGCGGGACGCCCATCCGGTCTATGGCGACGCCCGGATGCACTACGGCGTGGATCTGGACGCCCCCATCGGCACTCCAGTTTACGCCAGCCGCAGCGGGCTGGTGTACTACACCGACTATGAGGAGGGCGGCGCCGGGAACTACGTTATGCTGGAGCACGGCAACGGCTACCGCTCCGTGTATATGCACCTTTCCTACTATGTCGTGTCCATGGGCGATTACGTCACCGCCGGGCAGATCATCGGCTACTCCGGCGCCACCGGCGGCGTCACCGGCCCGCACCTTCACTTCGGCATTATGGTGGATGGGGAGTACGTCAACCCCATGCCCTACATTACTTAACGGAACAAAATGCCTCCGGCACGGGAAAAAATCCCAGGCCGGAGGCGTTTTTACATCATTAAATAGAGCAAAAGGGTCATCAAGGCGTTTCCCCGCTGGTCCGGGTTGTCTCCGGCAATGAGCAGCAGAAGCAGAACCACCAGGAAGTCTCCCGTGTCGAAATCCGCCGGCAGAAGCTGGCGAAGGAAGCCGTCTACGCTCTGAGAAGCCGGGCTATGGGGAGACTGATTCTGCCGCTCCCGCTGTGGCGGCTGGCTCCGGGTCGTGGGCCGCTCCTGGGAAGGAGCGGCGGTCTCCCGCCGATCATGAGCCTCCCGGTCCGGCTGGGGCGCGGGCGCGTCCTCCTCTCGGGCGGTCTGCCGGGGTGGTTGAGGAGCGGGGATCACCGGCTCCTGGACCCGCTGCCGGCGGTAGGAACCGTCGGGCTGGGGAAGATAGCGATTGTACATGCGCCTCACCTCCCTCTGGGCAGCAGTCCCTGGCCTCCGGCGGAGGCCATCTGCGCCATTTTTGCCGCCCGCATGGCCCGCTCCAGCTTTTCCAGCCGGCCCTGGCTCAGAAAGGGGCGCAGCGCCTTTAATAGCGCCTGCTGCTCCTGATCGATGCTCCCACCCCGGAACAAGCCCGCCATTTTTTGCAGCATGCCCAGATCCGGAAGGTCGGGAACCGGCTGCTGGGATGGAGGCGGGTTCTTGGCGGGCTGGGACGGCGGTTGGGACTGGGTGCTTCCCTCCCCCATCTGAGATTGCAGGCTCTGGGCCATGGCCATCAGCTGCCCCATCATCTGCGGATCCTTTAGGACCGCGCCCAACTGCTTTTCCAAATCATCCATTGGATCCCCTCCGCAGCTTTTCCGCCAGCGCTTTTGCCTCCGGGGATGCCATCAGCCCGGATAGGATTTGACTGGCCTGCTGGAAATTACCCCGTTCCGCCTGCTCCATGACCTGGCGCAGGCCCTCCGGGTCCCCCTGCTGGAGCAGCGCCAGGAGCTTCTGGGCCTCGCCGCTCCGGGCAAGCCTTTTGGCATCCTCCAGAGTCGGTCCCTGGTTCCCGTCTTTCATCGGAACGCCTCCTCTTCCCATTCTGCTCTATCCTATGCGCCCGATTGGAGATATGTGCCATCAAAAACGGGAGGCTGCCCGCCTCCCGCTTCTTATCGCTGTTTGACGCTGGTGCCCATCACGTCGGAGATCTCCGAAACCGTGATGAACGCCCGCCGGTCGATCTCCATCACCAGGCTCTTGAGCTTGGGGATCTGGAACCGATTCACCACAAAGTAAATCACGCACTTGTCCTCCTGGGAGTAGTACCCCCGGGCGTTGATCTGGGTAATGCCCCGGCCAAACTCCTCTGAAATGGCCTTGCAGATCTCCTCCTGGCAGGTGGTGACGATCATCACCGATTTGGCCTTGTCCCAGCCCTCTACGATAAAGTCCACCGTCTTGTTCCCCACCGTGTAGGTGATGATGGTGTACAAGGGCAAAATCCAGCTGGAAAACACCACGCCGATGGTCAAATAAAGGAACACATTGTAGATCATTACGAAGGTCCCCACGGTCAGCCCCAATCCCTTGGCGAAGATCACCGCCAGCACCTCCATGCCGTCGATGGCCCCGCCAAAGCGGATGGTAAGGCCGCTGCCCGCCCCGGAGATCAGGCCGCCGAAGATGGCGCACAGCAGCAAATCCTGCCCGGCAAAGGGGGAGGCGGTGGAAACGTCCACCGGCAGCACATTGGTGATGAGGTAGGACGCCAGGGAGTACACCCCCACCGCCCAAAGAGAGTAAAGCGTGAACAGCAGCCCCTGCTTTTTCATGCCGAAGAGAAACAGCGGAATGTTCAGCAGCAGCAGGAACAGCGACAGGGTGTATTCCGGCGGGGTCAACTGCCAGAGCAGCATCGAGGTGCCGGAAATGCCGGAGTCGTAGAGGTTCACCGGTGCCAGGAACATCACCACGCCCACGGCGTTGATAGCCCCCGCCAACGTCAGAACCAGCAGATTTCGCCAGCGGAACTTCTTCAGCTCCTTGACCTTGATCAGCTTGCCCAGCTTCCGAAGGGAGTCCCCCGCCCGGCGTCCGAAATCAGAAACAGCGGTCCTGGTTTTTTCCAAAAAAGCGGTTTTCTTCACGCCGTTCCTCCTACAGCCATCCGGCGTCCTCGGTCTCCGCCCGGCGCTGCCGCCGGAGCAGGGACGCCACGGCCTCCCGGGGGTCCGCGTCCTCATACAGCACCGAATAGGCCGCCTGACAGATGGGCATGGCCACGCCCTGGCGGCGGCTCAGCTCCCAGGCGGAGCGGGCGGCATAGTAGCCCTCCACTACCGCGCCGACCTCCTCCACGGCCTGTTTAGGGGTCTTCCCCTGGCCGATCAGGATTCCCGCCCGGCGGTTCCGGGAATGCATGGAGGTGCAGGTGACGATCAGGTCCCCCACCCCGGCCAGGCCGGCAAAGGTCTCCCGGCAGGCGCCCATGCTCACTCCCAGCCGGGCGATCTCCGTCAGGCCCCGGGTCATCAGCATGGCCTTGGTATTGTCCCCATAGCCCAGGCCATCGGAGACCCCGGCGCACAGGGCAATCACGTTTTTCAGGGCGCCTCCCAGCTCCGCGCCCACAATGTCCGGGCTGGTGTAGATCCGGAAGGCGTCAGACATCAGGGCGTCCTGGGCAAATTCCGCCAGCTCCCGGTGGGCGCTGGCCGCCAGGCAGCCGGTGGGAATGCCCCGGGCCACCTCCTCGGCGTGGCTGGGGCCGGTGAGGGCCGTCACCGGGCGGTGGGTCTCCTGCTCCACCACCTGGCTCATCCGCAGCAGGGTCCCCGGCTCAATGCCCTTGGTCACGGAGATCAGCGCCGCGTTTTCGCTGAGGTATGGCGCGATCCGGGCGCAAATTTCCCGCAGCGGGAAGGATGGGCTGGCAATGATCACCAGCTCCCGGTCGGAGAGCTGTTCCTCCCGGGCGGTGATCTCCAGCTCCGGCGGGAGGGTGACGCCAGACAGGCGGTTATTCTCCCGGCTCACGGTCATCCGCTCCGCCTTTTTAGGATCGTGGGACCAGAGCAGGGTGTCGTGCCCGTTATTCAGCAGCCGCAGGGCCAGGGCCGTGCCCCAGCCACCGCTGCCTACCACGGCAGCTTTCATGACTTGCCCTCCTTATGGAACAGGGAGGTTTTCTTCTCCTCCCCCTTCAGCAGGCGCTTCAGGTTCCCCCGGTGCATGAACAGGGCCAGCAGACCCATGAAAATGCCTCCGGCCAGGACCCAGGGCCGGTCGTGGTGCAGCCAGATGAAACCGGCAATGAACCCAACCGCCCCCGCCACCGAGCTCAGAGAGACCAGCCCGGTGGTGAAATAGAGCAGGGCGAACAGCGCCAGCAGCATGAGCCCGATCCGCCAGTCGGTGATCATGGCGGCGGCGAAGCCGCAGACGATGCCCTTGCCGCCCTTAAAGCCCAGCAGGGCCGGAAAATCATGGCCCAGGGACACCGCCACCGCGCCCAGCATCCTGCCCTCCAGCTCCAGGCCGTAGGGCGCCAGCAGCAGCCCTCCCAGTAGGCAGGCCAGCACCGCCTTGCCCCCGTCCACCACCAGCACCAGGGCCGTTCCCCAGCCGCCGTAGCTCCGGGCGAAGTTGGTCAGGCCGGCGTTGCCGCTGCCGTGGGCGCGGACGTCCTCGTGGGCCATCAGATGGGAGATATTCACCGCGCCGTTGAGATTCCCCAGGAAATAGGCGCACAGCGCCCCGATCAGGATCGGATACCACATGGACTATTCCTCCTTGTCGCCCTTTTGGCGGATGGTGATGCGGATGGGCGTCCCCTCCAGCCCGAAAACGGAGCGGATCTGATTTTCCAGATACCGCTGGTAGGAAAAGTGGAACAGCCGGGCATCGTTGCAGAAAATGACAAAATGGGGGGGCTTGGTACCCGCCTGGGTCATATAG